>JAFGLH010000119.1 GCA_016928165.1 Pirellulales bacterium
AGCGGAGTTGCTACGGAACCAATTCCAATGTGGCCCACAAGCTGGGATCTTCTTGGTAGGGCATCGGTCCGCCGACGGCGAAGGTCTGTTCGCCCAACTCGCGGTCGATCACGGCGTAGGTGAATCCCAGGCGGGGATGTTCGGCCGGGTCGAAGCCCGTCAGGGCCGAGGCCGGGATCAATACGTTCAATCCATAGCCGTCGCTGTTTATCGTGCAGTATGCCCGCAGACTATCCGCCGCCACGGGCCGCGGCCGGTCCTTGGCGCGATTGATCGGCAAAGACGAACACACGGCGGCGAATTTTTTTGCGGATCGCCGCGCGGCGGTCTTCTTCGTTTCCCCCTCGATGTTTTCCGGTAAAAAAGCGAAGCGGTGACAGAAGCGGCCGGCGCGATGGACGTTGTGTACGTCGCGGGTGTCGATCCAAACGTGCAGGCCGTCGCTCCCCTCGGGGTTGGACCGATCGCAGCAGGGGGGCTTGCTTTTGCCGCGCACGATAACGGTCAGGGCCACCCCTTCGTCGCTCCACGCCGCCCGCAGATCGGCCCACACGCCGCGTCCCTCGATCTCCACCAGCGATGGGAGCCGATAGGTTTCATCCAGCTCGCCGCCGTTGACGGTCCAGTCTTTATCGAGCCGCTTGCACGGCGCAGCGAAGTGAAACAGAAAACGGGCGGGCAACAACGGTTTGCTCATATTCTTCATGGTTTGGGGATCACCCCCGGCAGCAGGTAGGCTTGCAGCAGCGTCAACGTTCCGACCAGCAGGGCCAACACGACGCTGTGGAGAAAGACGAATCGCAAGATGCGACCCTCTCCGCCCGATTGGCCGGTGGCCACGGCTGCCACGACGATGCTCTGCGCATCGATCATTTTACCCATCACCCCTCCGGTGCTGTTGCTGGCCACGATCAGCACGGGATTCAGTCCCAACTGCTCGGCGGTGATCCGCTGGAGGCTTCCGAATAGTGCGTTGGCCGAGGTGTCCGAGCCGGTCAAGGCCACGCCCAGCCAACCTAGCAACGGCGCGAACAACGGATAAAGCCATCCGGTGTGGGTGAAGGCCAACCCCAGCGTGGCGTCGGCGCCGCTGTATTTGGTGGTGAACGCCAGGGCCAACATGCAGGCGATCGTGAACAGCGCCCAACGAACGCGATACAACGTGCGGGCGAACTCGCTCAGGAAAACCGCCGCTGAAATCCGCAACCAGAATGTCGAGAGGACCGCCGCCAGAAAAATGCCCGTGCCGGTGGCCGAGAGCCAGTTCAGTTCGTAGACGGCTTTTTCGGGTCTCGCCGCTCGATCGCCGCCCGGCGGGACTTCGACCACCGGCGCGGTTCGATAGACCACCCCGTCGAGCCAGGGCGCCTCGAAGGAGAGCTTGCCGATCCCGGCCAGGCAGTTGGGCCGCTCCGGCTTGCCCCCATCGAGGAAAGTTTTCCACGAAGGCCAGCCCCAGAGGAAGACCATCAGCGAGAGCAAGACCCAAGGCATCCAGGCGTAAACCACGCGAGCGCGGTTAACCGTCGGCCGAAGCGGCCGGCCCGCGGCCTGCTCCGTATTCTTCTCGTCTGGGAACCGCCAGATTTCCTTCGGTTGCCAAAACCTTAGAAAGCCCGCCGTGGCCGCCAACGAGCCGACTCCGCCGAATACGTCGACCAGCGTCGGCCCGTGAAAGTTCGAGGCGAGAAATTGGATGGTGGCAAAACTGCCGCCGCAGACCACGATCGCCGGCCAACAGCCCTTTACTCCCCTCCATCCCGACATTACCCAGACCAGCCAGGCGGGTATGATCAACGAAAACAGCGGCAACTGGCGTCCGGCCATCTGGCTGAGCGCCATTTCGTCGATCCCCGACACCTTCGCCAGCGTGATGATCGGGGTGCCCAGCGCGCCGAAGGCCACCGGCGAGGTGTTGGCCAGCAGCGCCAGCCCGGCGGCGTAGAGCGGCGTAAACCCCAATCCGATCAGCAGCGCGGCCGAGATGGCCACCGGAGTGCCGAATCCCGCGGCCCCTTCCAGAAACGTGCCGAAGCAGAAGGCGATAAGCAGAGCCTGCATCCGCCGGTCGGGCGAGATGGCGATAACCGAGTGCTTGACCACCTCGAACTGGCTGGCGCGCACGGTGAGTTGATAGAGAAACACGGCCGAAAGCACGATCCACCCGATTGGCAATAGACCGAAACATCCGCCGAAAGCGGCGGCTGCGACGGCGGCGGTCACGGGCATCTTGAACCCGAGCACCGCCACGGCAAGGGCCGCGGCAAGCCCGGCCAGCGCCGCCCGAGGCGCCGAGACGCCCGAAACAAGCAATCCCAGCAGCACGATGATCGGCAAACCCGCCATTGCCGGCGAAAGGACGGCCGAGCCGAGCGGATCGTAGACTTGCACCCATTGCACGCGATAAAAACTCCTTGTGCAATATCATAGGATAAATGATTCCTCCCAACCACCGGTCGCCGATTTTCCCCGCCCCCCCGTCTCGGGGTGCTTTTCGGTCAACGCTTAATCCGGTATGCTATTCGTCTGGGAGAACCTTGCTCAACTCAAACGGAGCAGCGCCATGTCATACGGAATAACGTTTCTTCTAGGTCAAACGCTCCCCTGGTTGATCGGCGGCGGCGTGCTGGTCTTCTTCGCCATCATCCTGGCGGTGATCGCCTTCAACTATTTCGGCATCTGGTTCCGGGCCTACATGTCCAACGCCCACATCAGTTTTATGAGCCTGATCGGCATGAGTTTCCGGCGGGTCGACTCTCGGGTCATTGTTCAGGGTAAGATCATGGCCGTGCAGGCGGGCGTGGGGCTAGAAAAACTCACCGGCGTGACCACCCGCCGGCTGGAGGCCCACTACCTGGCCGGGGGCAACGTGCCGCACGTGATCCGCGCGATCATCGCCGCCCATCGCGCCGACATCGATCTGGACTTCGACCGCGCCGCGGCGATCGACCTGGCCGGCCGCGACGTGCTCGACGCCGTGCAGACCAGCGTCTATCCGAAGGTGATCGACTGCCCCGATCCGAAGCGCTCGCAGCGTACCACGCTCAGCGCGATCGCCAAGAATGGGGTGGAGTTAAAGGTTCGCGCGCGGGTCACCGTGCGAACCAACCTCGAACAACTGATCGGCGGGGCCACCGAGGAGACGATCATCGCCCGGGTCGGCGAGGGAATCATCACGGCCATTGGTTCCTCGGACAGCCACCTGCAAGTGATGGAGAACCCGGATCGCATTTCCCGCGCCGTGTTGAATCGCGGCCTGGACGCGCAGACCGCCTTTGAGATCGTTTCGATCGACATCGCCGACATCGACGTGGGTCAAAACATCGGCGCCCGGCTCCAGGCCGATCAGGCCGAGGCCGACATGCGCGTCGCGCGGGCCAAGGCCGAGGAACGCCGCGCGTTGGCCACCGCACGGGAGCAGGAAATGAAGGCCCAAGTGGCCCGCAACCGCTCGCAGGTGGTCCTGGCCGAGGCCGAGGTGCCGCTGGCCATCGCCAACGCCTTCCGCGAGGGCAACCTGGCGGTGCAGTAAGACGCCGAAAGGCCCGCGTCTTTCAGCGATTCAAATACGGGCCGCAAGCGGCCCCGCTAGGCGGGTTAACCAATCACTAACGACTATCCACTACACACTATCCACTATAAATGTCCATCGACGCATACTCCCCATGTCCCGGCGGCAGCGGCAAAAAAATAAAGTTCTGCTGCAACGACTTGCTGCCCGACCTGCAAAAAATCGATCGGATGATCGAAGGCGAACAATATACGGCCTGCCTGAGCCACATCGACCGATTGATGATCGACGAGGCGAACTGCGGCCGGGCCTGTTTGCTGGCGATGAAATGCACCGCGCTTGACGGCGCCGGACGGCGCGAGGAGTTGGTTGACGCGGCCGCTGAATTCTTGGAAAAACACCCCGACAACCAAATCGCGCTGGCCGAATCGGCGCTATTGAAAGCCGAAGAGGACGCGCGGGCGGCGTTTGCCTTGTTGTTGCGGGCGATGCGCGCCGCCGAGGGAAATATCGCCTTGCAAACTTTTCAGGCGATGGCGAAGGTCGCGGCGTTCCTGCACCATCGGGGTTTTCCGCTGCCCGCCCGCGAGCTGGTGCTGCTATTATGCGAGATTTCCCCCCAGAACCGTCGAATGCGACAGGTGCTGGACGCCTTCAGTCAGACCGACGCCGTCCCTCTGCTGCTGCGCGACGATCCGCCAATTGTTCCCTCCCCCGACGACGCGCCGTGGAAGGACCGGTTCGAGGAGGCGTGGGGGGCATACGCCCGCGGCGACTGGCTCACCGCGGCCGAGAGCTTCGAATCTTTGGCCGCAGAAACGCCCGATTCGGCTGTGGTTTGCCATGCGCAGGCGACGCTGCGCGGACTGTTGGCCGACAACCCGGGCTGCATCGAGGCGCTGCGGCGTTTCGCCGCGCTGCGGGCCGGCGAGGAAAACGGCCTGGAGGACGCCGCGGAGGCAGAGGCCCTGGCCATGTTCCTCAGCGACGATACGCTCGGCGACGAGACGGAGACCTTAAGCGTCGTCTGGACGTTGACGGACGCAGAGCGGGCAGTAGAAAAGTTCCTTTCTTCGCCGCGTTGGAAGGTCGTGCCGTTCGATTCGGCGCGGTATGTCGCCGAAGGCGTGCCGCCGCCGAAGAACGTTTTCGCGATCCTCGACCGCCCAATGCCCGAATCGGCCGATGGTTTTAGCCTGGAGTCCATGCCGCGATACCTTGGTCATGCGTTTGTATTTGGTCGTCAGACCGACCGCGAGGCCCGACTGACGATGGCGGGCATGACGGCCGAGCAACTGCCGGCCATTGCCGCGATGGTCGCCGAAACCGCCGGAAACGCCGTCGAGCCGGAACCGAAACGGGAAACCCTCGGCAGATTATCGGCCACTCGGCAAATGCTGTATCCACCTTTGTATCCCCCACAAGGATTCCCGGATGAGCAACTCGATGCGATGGTCGTTGAGCATGTCAGCCGGGCCGTGCTCAAGCAATGGCCGGAGATGGCGTTGGGCGTGCTGGAAGGCCGCTCGCCGCGCCAGGCGGCCGCTGATCCGAACAGCCGCGCAAGGCTGCTTGGTGCGATCCTGGTTCTGGAAAGCTGGCTGGGACCATTGCCCGGCGAGATCGACTGCAACGAACTTCGCGCACAGCTCGGGCTGCCCACGCTCGACCCGATCGACCCGGATGTTTTGCCGCTGGAGAAAATATCGGCGGTGCGGTTGGCGCGGGTGACGGTCGAGCGGCTTTCCGACGAAGAACTCATCGAGGCATACCATCACGCCGCGGAGTTCGCCGTCCGCCCGGCGTTGCGGAAGTTCTCTCAAGCGATTATCGAGCGGCCGAGTTTCGCCGATTCGGAAGAGCGGGAAATGGCTTTCGTCACCATAGCCCGGACTGAGCGGGACGTCGATCGCGCCGTCCAGCACGTCGAACGCGGCCGCCGCGAAGCCCTCGGGGCGGGCAAATCCTGCGCGATGTGGGACTTGATGGAGCTGTCGTTCAACTTCGCCCGGCGAAACGCCGCGGAGGCCAGCCGGCTGATCGATCACATTCAGCGCCGGCACCTTAAAGAGCCGGGGGTCAACGAAGCGCTGTCGCAATTACTCATCGACGTTGGTCTGTTGCGTCCCGACGGCACCCCGGCGTTCGATCCGGATGCGATGGCGACGGCGGCCGCCGCAGCCGCGCCGCAGTCCGAGTCGGCCGACCTCTGGACCCCCGATTCCGAGCAATCCGGCGGCGGGGGAAACCTTTGGGTGCCGGGAGCGGAATAGGCGCCCCGGAGCGATCGTTCGGCGTTACTTCAGGCCGTGCAGTTGGTCCTTGGCCCGCTCCGCGAAGTCGGTCCACGGGTAGAGTTCAAGGATGCGGCGATAGAGCATTTTGGCCTGCTCGGGCCGGCCGAGGCGTTCGTGACACTTGCCGGCCTGCAACAAGGCGCCGGCCTGCCAAGTGGGATAGGCGTAGATCGCTTCCAGACGCAGATACTCCCGAATGGCGGCCTCGAAGTCTTTCTGATGGAAGTAGGTCTCGCCGATCATCCACTGCGCCATGGCCGCGGTCTCGGTTTTAGCTCCGGCCGGCGAGTCGATCACTTTGTTGTACGCCCGGCGGGCGGCCTGGAAATCGGCCCGGCTGGCCAAACAACGCCCCAGCAGGTAATCGACTTCGTATTGCTGGGAAAAATCGGGGAAATCCGTTTCGATCTGCGCGGCGATCAGATAGGCGTCGTTCCAGCGGTTTTGTCGGGCGAGGATTTGCCCGCGTCGCAACGGGACCATCGCCATCCACGGTTCCCGTTGCTGCTTGACCTTTTCGGCGAGTTGTTCGAGCATTGCCTCGGCGGAGTCGAAGTTGCCTTGCCGGTAGTGCGCCTCGGCGATCCAACATTCGGCGACCAACCGCCGGGGCGATTCCGGATATTCCCGCAACAGCGTCTCGAAGGCTTCTCGGACCTTCGGCCAATCGTCATCGGCGACGGCCGCCTGACCCCGCAACTCCAACGCATGCTGCTTGACGTGCTGATCGGCCTTGCTTTCGAGCAGTTTTTCAATTAGTTCGTTCGCGCGGTCGCGGTCCTTTTTTTCCAGCGCCAGTTGCGCGGCGCGGCAGGTGGCGTCCGCCCAGAAGCGGCTTTGGGGAAATTCGGCGTGGATTCGTTGGAAAGTCCGCCGGGCCGTTTCCGCCTCGCCGAGGTCCAACAACGCCCAAGCCCATTCGTAGAGGACGGAATCCAGCTTGGGAGATTGAGGATAGTCCTTTGCGAGCCGTTCGTAATACTGACTTGCTTGTCGAGGCAGCTTTAATTTTCCGTGTAGTTGCGCCGCCGCCCATAACGCGTCGCGGTGTTGTTTGCTCGTCGGATGGTTTTGGGCCACGAAATCGTACCATATCAGGGCGTCCTTGTCGCGGCCGAGTTCTTCGAGTATCCGTCCGCTCGTGAAGGCCGCCTCGGCGGCGATTTCCGGGGGAAGCGTTTTCCCGCCCTTTAACAGGTCCTCGAACGTAAGGGCGGCCTCGGCCAGCTTGCCCGCCTTGTATTGGCTCCACCCCAAGCCGAGTTTTCCCTTGATGTCATATTCCTTCGCAGTGCCCAGCGCGGTCAAGCGTTTGGACAATTCCTCGGACCAGGCGGCGTCGGCGGCTTCGTAGGCCGCCTCGGCGAGCTGTTCGGTGATGGAGGCGACAAAGGGGCTTTTCGGGTCCATCTCGATCAACTCGGCATGGTATTTTTTGGCCTTCTCGATTTGCCCGGCGCGGGCGCAACAGATCGCCAGTCCGCCGAGCGCCGATGCCTTGATGTCCCCGCTCGGTTTTTCGGCTAGAAACGCCTCCCACAGCGGAATTGCCTCGGCGTATCGCTTGCGTTCGATCAACGAGCAGGCCGCCAACCGCCGCACGCCGCCGAGAAGCGAACTGCCGGGGTATTGCCGCTCGAATTGCGATACCAGCCGATCGACCGCTTCGTGGTCCTTCATTTGCAGTGCCGCTTCGACCTTGCCTCGCAACGCCCGCTGGAGCAACTCGCCGCCGGCCGCGGCGTCGGCCAGCACGGCGTCAAACTGTATTGCCGCTTCGGCGGGGCGGTCGAGCTTCAACAGCGCCAGACCGCGGCCGAGCCGAGCGTTGGGACGCCAGGGGCTCCGCGAAAAGCGGGCATCGAAGGCGGCAAAACACTCGATCGCCCGGCTATGGTTTCCGGCGCCGAAATGCAGAGCGCCGAGGTGATATTGGGCGGCGTCGGCCAAGAGACCGTCATCCTTCTCCGCCAGCGCGAAAAAGAGCTTTGCCGCTTCGTCGGTACGGTTTTGCGCGGCCAGCGCCCGGGCGAGGCCGAGCCGGCAATCGTCCTGCAGCTTTCCCTTGGGAAAGCGGTCCAAGGCGCCGCCGAAAAACTTGGCCGCCGAGTCCGCCTCTCCGCCGGCCAGGGCGATCTCGCCCAAATAGGGCAACACGAAGGCGTTCAACTGGTCTTCGGGATATTTGGTCCGAAAACCGTCCAGGTCCGCTTTGGCGGCCTTGTAGTCGCCGGCCAGATAGGCCGCCTCGCCGAGGCGAAAAAGCGCCGCCCGAGCAAACCTCTCCGCAGGCTCGCGGGCAAGACAATCTCGAAATTTGGCGCGGGCCTCGTCGTGCTTGCCCAACTGGAGCAGGGCGTCGCCGAGATAATATACCGCTTCATTATTACGAGAGTCGCCCGGATGCTTTTGCAGAAACGCCTGAAACTCCTTGACGGCGAGTTGCCAGCGCCCCTGAGCGTAGTGCGCCGCGGCGACGGCATATTGATCGTCCGCCGTGCCGGCCGACAGAAGGGTCGCCGACGCGACAATTATACAGGCGACAACCGCCGGAAGCAGACATTGGCGAACTGCGACAGACATAATCGCTCGTATTTTAACCGCGCCTCGAAATTTCCACCATGCTGATTATGATTGTGCGTCCATGCAACAAAAACACCCCTCGACGGTTTGGACCAGCGGGGGGTATGGGTAGTGTTCGTTAGCACCCTTCAGTGCGGCCGACGTTAGTAGTTGCTCCCCGGGCCGGTGTCAACGTTGCCCACCATGTGGAGATGGTCGAGGTCGATGTAGACTACCTCCTGGGCTTCCTCATCCGTGTTGGTGTACGGGAAGGGCCAACCGATTCGATTTACTTCGGTGAAGTAGACGGTGCATTTGTAGTGGACGTGGTGCAGTTGCGCCGGGCCGACCAACGGATAGACGCGCACCGGATCGACGTAATCGGCGATTTTCTCCTTGACGATTCGCACGTTGTTCCGCTGGATTTCCTCCATGAAGGGCAACCCGCCCTGCAGCGGCCTGGCCCGCTCCAAGGCCCTCATCACCTGATCGTCGGACGGCTCGTCTAGGGCGGTTTGCGGCGTACCCGGCGTGATTGGACCGAGGATCGGCATTCGGTCATATCGTTCGTATTCCCAGAAGCGGTCCTCGGCCTGTTTTTGGAAATACGGCGAGACCGGGATCGGGTAATTAAGCATCCCAAAGCTGGGTCCGGCGACCGTGCTGCAACCGCCGGCAACGAGCACCGACAGCAACCCCAGAACGCCCCATAATTTGTAAACAGTCTTGCTGGACATCCGTGCCTCCTCGACTGGATGGAATCAAAGCCGTGGTTACAGTCCTTTATCGTGTTAAAATGCGACAGACTTGCGGATTTTTCCGGTTGTAATAATGCCGTGGCGGAAGAGAGCGGCAAAGCGGCGTAATATAGACAGCTTGCGAGATATACGGCGGCTGCTCGCCCCCTTCGACAAGTGACCGACCGCCTGATGCCGATCCTCCATAGTATGGGAATTAAAACCACATTGCTCTGCTCCGGCGGACTTCTGTTGGCCGCGGCAGGGCCGCTCGGCTATTTTTCGGCCTCCGACGTCGTTTCGGCGGTGCGAAAAACTTGGCTCTCCGACTCGACCGACCAGGCGGCCGACACGGCGGGGGAATATGTTGCCGATGCCGGTCCGCCACCAACCGACGCCGCGACGAACCTTCCTGAGGCTCAGTACCCGATCGGGCATTACCGCGCGGCGACGCCCAGCCTGGCCGAGGCGTTGCATTTCGACGTAACTGTGCCTTGGATAACCCAGCATTGGCCGAGGGTTTCCACCGGACTACCCCATTTGCAATTGCAGGGCTATCGGGTGGCGTTGGTAACGGGGACGGAGTTGACGGACGTGGCCGGTTCGTTGACCTACTATTTCGACGCCCGACAGCAAGTCCAGCGGATCACGCTCCGCGGCGCCACGGGCGACCCGCGCGTTTTGATCGGTCTATTGGCCGACCGTTTCCATTTCGTCCGCCGCTTGACGAACGATCCGGGCATCGCGCTCTATGAAGCGGTCGATTCTAACGATCGGCCGTCCGGGAAGCTGAAGATTCGCTCGGCCGGAGTGATAGAGTCCTCCAAACCGTACACGCGGTACGAGGTGGACCTGGTCGTCGATCGGGCGGAATAGAACTGACGGCGATCAGCTTTCACGCCGTCCCGTCGCCCTTCGACTTCGGCTTCGTTTCGGGCGGCGGCGGTTCGTATTCGAACTCGCGCCAGACCATCGGGCGGCGCAGATACGGCTCGATGCGCAGCACGACCTCACCGTTTTGGAAGATACGGACCGTGCCGTTGCTTTCGCTGACGGTGACGGCCACGGCGTTTGTCGCCCGGCTGATGGCGGCGGCGGCCCAATGCCGCGCGCCCAGCCCTTTTGAGAGGGTCACGTCGGCGGCGGAGCAATCCAGGTAGCGGCAGGCCGCCTCGACCACGTTGTCGGCCGAGACGATGAAGGCGCCGTCCATCTGCGCGATTTCCTTCATTCCCTCGCGGACCCGCGGATCGTCCAGATTCCGCTCCTTGCGGCTATAGCCTTTGACCGGATCAAATCCGGCCGGCCGACTGCAAGAAAGCACCTTGCGGCTGTCGCCGACGACGAACAGCGTGCCCACCGGTTTTCCCTCGCGCCCTTCGCGGCCGATCTCGACGGCCAGATCGACGACGATTTTCAGCGTATCCAGCGGGACGCGGGTCTCCAGTTGGCGCAGGTCTCGGCCGGTAAGCCGGTTGAGGTGTTCGTCCAGGTTGAGCACGCTCAGCGAGTCGATCGTGTCGGCGTCGAAGCCGCTATACAGCGCTGCCACGCTCGAGCCGGGCGTAAGGATGTCGTCGGCCACCGCCTCGAGCACCGCCTGGGTAAGGCGTTCGTTGACCGGGCTGTCGGGCATGTCCAGCAGCACCGTTTCCAGGCCGGCCTTCTGGGCGCCGGCCAGCTCCCGAGTCGAGTCGGCGGCAACGACCACTTTTGCCTTCCCCCGCAGGCGATTTAATCGCGGCCACCACTCGGCCGGCCCCTCCAACAACAAAAGAATGGCCTCCACGTCGGCTGCTTCAGCCATCTTTCGCGCTACCCCCAGCAGGGTCTTAAACTGGTCGGTGAAACGTATCGGCTGCATGAGTTGACTGCCTCCGTGCGGGGGTTCGATGCGCCGTGCCGGGTGGAAATCGAGGGACCGGCTTGTCTTGGAATTAGAGCGATCCAAAACGACCCGGCGCGATTATAACCGCACATATAATATGGTGTTTTGCCTTTTAGGGCAACGCCAACACGCATCGTCCACCGTTTAACCCGGCCGCTTGCGGCTCGCGGGACGCGGGTCTAAAACAACCGCCGCAGCCGCTCGGCAAGCGTCGGTTCCGGTTCGGACAGTTCGCCTCGGACGTATTGTTGCCAGCGGTATACGTCGTTGCCGAGGTCTTTTCCGGTGGCCTTTTCCAGCGCGAGGACCGCTCGATATTGCATGGCGGGATCGGAATCCTCCAACGCTTCGCCGAGTGCCTCGACTGCCGCCGGATTGCGGGTCTCGCCCAGGGCCTTGGCAGCCGCCAGCCGCACGTCGATGTCGATGTCACTCCGCAGTAAATCGCTGAGCAACTTCGCTGCTCGCTCGTCGCCGCGCGTGCCCCAACTCTCGCAAGCCGCTATCCGCACCTGGGCGTCGGGATCTCGCAGCGCCGCTTTGAGAACGGCGTCGGCCGTCGGACCGGGGCAACTCCCCAAGACGCGGATGATTTCTACTCGGATTATGGGGTCGTGTTCGCTGCGGATGGAATGGGCCAATTGATCGGAAATTTGCAGCCTCTTTTCCGGGCTAGACTTGGCGGCTTCGGCCGTCAGTTCGTGCAGCGCGGCGATCCGCTCGGCCGGCGGAACCACCCCTTCCATCTGGTCGGAGGCCGGCTCCTGGAAAGGCATCCAAGTCGGCATCATCTCGCAGCCGAGCGACGCAAGGGCCGCCAAACAAAACGGGACAATCCAGAATCGTCGGCCGACGATAAATGTCATTGGTAAAATTCCACCATCGAAGGGGGCAAGAAATCTAACGCGCATACGAATAGAAAAGAGGGCGGACTATAGCATTCAGAGCGATATACGCCAAGACGAATCAGGGGGAGTTACTAAAGTTAAAACAAGAGGAATGGATAAATAGCGGCGTTTAGCGGCCGCCGGCACGGCGGCTGGCGTTTGATACAGATGCGTCGTACCGACGGACGCTAAACACCCCAGGCAATCTCATGTCGCGCCTACTATCCATCACCCGCATATAAAGTATCATACTGATTGTATTTTCAGCCACCCTAACTTGGAGCATGTTATGCCCCAACCGAAAGACCACGCGGAAGAGCGTAATTTGATCGAAACGGTATTGCGGCACATCCCCGGCTTTCGCGGCTATTTGGAGCGGGAATACCGCCGCGAAAGCGACGAACTGCAACGGAACTGGATGGCCGATCGGCTGCAACGGTCGAAGCGGGCGGTCGACGACTTGTCCCGCGCGCTGGTCGATGAGGCCAAAGTGGACCTGCTACCCCAAATCGATCGCCTGCGCGTTCGATTGGACCGACTCTTGGGCCGCATCCGCGGTGCGATGCAAGGATACAGCGGATTCTTCGATCTGGTGCGAATCGACGAGCCGGTGCTCGAACAGGTCTATGAGCACGACGCCGCCTTGGACGAACTGATCGACACGTTCACCCTTACCGCCGAGCAGTTGCCCCGCAAAAAGGACGACGTGCCCGTCGCCGTCGGCGAACTGCTCGCTTGGATCGAAGACATCGAACGCCGGTGGGACCAACGCGAAGACATTTTGAAGGGGGTTGGTTAGTGATTAACGGCCGGTGGACGGTTAAGAAATAATTTCATATCCGCTCGCGGTTTTGCATTAACAAGGAGCATCACATGGGCATCCGAATGGAAGTCATCCAGTATTTCGACGAGGCGAACCAATCCCTGGTGCAGCGGATCCCGCCGGAGGGATCGGCCGACATCAAGATCGGCGCCCAATTGATCGTGCAGGAGAACCAAGAGGCGGTCTTCTTCCGCGACGGCAAGGCGCTGGACTCCTTCGGTCCCGGCCGGCACACGTTGACCACGGCCAACGTGCCCTTGATTACCCGGCTGCTGACCATACCTTGGGAAAAGTCCCCTTTCCAGGCGCTGGTCTATTTCGTCGGCCGGCAAACGTTCATCGACCAGAAGTGGGGCACATTGCAGCCGATCGCCTACCGCGACGCCGAGTTCGGCATGGTCCGACTGCGGAGCTTCGGCAAGTATTCGTTCCGCGTGGTCGATTCGTCCTTGCTGATAAACACGCTGGTCGGCACCCAAGGCAAATACACCACCGAGGCGGCCTCCGCCTATTTAAAGGACATGATCGTCGCCCGGCTGGCCGACCTTCTCGGCACGCTGGGCGTCAGCCTGCTCGATCTGCCCTCGAAGTACGACGAGGTGGCTGCGGGCACGAGGGCCAAGCTGGCCGAGGAGTTCTCTAAATACGGCCTGGAGTTGGTCGATTTCTTCATCAACGCCATCACGCCGCCCGAGGAAGTGCAAAAGGCGATCGACGCCCGCAGCGCGATGGGCGCGGTCGGCGACCTGAACGCCTTCATGAAGTTCCAGGCCGCCAACAGCATGGCCAAGCTGGCTGAGCAGGGCGGCGGAGGCGCGGGCGGAAGCATGGGCGCCGGGGCGATGGGCATGGGCATGGGCGCCGGATTCGGATTTATGATGCCCGGCATGTTGCAGCAGGCGATGGCCTCCGGCGCGGGGGCCGGACAGCGGACCACGCCCGCAGGCGCCGCCGCCGCGGGAGTCTCGCTCGGACCCGACTTCTCAAAACTCGCCTCCGCCACGACCGCCGATCCGATCGGACTGGTCCGCGCCGTGGCGACATCGGCCAGATACCAAGTCGCCGAATCCGTGGGGGTAATGCAAATCACCGTTCCCATCGGGCCGCTCCGCAAGCAAGTGGTACATGTCGAGTTCGGCCAGAAGGACTCCGCGGGCAACGCCGTGGTCAACTACTGGTCGGTCTGCGGCCCGTACGACGAGAAGAACGCCGCCGCACTGTTGCGTTACAACACCGGCACGCTCCACGGCGCGTTCGCCGTAAAGAAGATCGGCGAGGCGGAGATGGTCGTCCTGCAAACCAACCAGCTTGCCGACTCGATAGTCGCCTTGGACGTCAGCCGCGTGCTCTCGGCCATCGCCTGGCAGGCCGACGAGGTGGAGCAGAAAATGGTCGGCGGCGACCTGAATTAGGGACTCTAACAAAACCATACCGCCCTCACTCCCGGCCCCTCTCCCACCTGTGGGAGAGGGAAGTATTGTTAGAGCCGCTTAATTAGTTTAGCCGTCGCGTCCACGCGGCGCGAACTGGCCGGCCGCTTGCGGTTCCGCAAGGCAGCGTTTTTTCCTTTGCTGTTTCGCCTGAACGGAAGGTATAATGGACATAGGATGTCGCCGTTTTTTTGCACTATTAAAAAGTTCAGACGTGATAACACGCAACGAAAAGCGACGTTTTCATAGGCTTGTCGTTCTCGGCGTACTCCTTTGTCTCGTCCCGTCCGCTTCGGCGGCGGCCTTGAACCACGTAACTTTCAAGCGGGACGGGAAAACGCAAGCGGTTTCCGGCCGGGTGCTTGTTGCGGCTCAAGACGGCGGACTGCTGGTCCAATCGCGCGACGGGATGTTGTGGACCATCCTGCCCGAAGAGCAGATCGATCGCGCTGCCGACGACGTTCCCTTCAAGCCTTACGAGGCCGACGAGCTGGCCGAGCGGACGCTGGCCGAACTGCCGTCCGATTTCCGTGTCCATAAGACGGCCCACTACCTGATCTTTTACGACACCTCGTCGGCCTACGCTCAGTGGTGCGGGTCGTTGTTCGAGCGGCTTTACCTGGCCTTCACAAATTACTGGAGGCGGAAGGGATTCGATATTCGAGAGCCCGAGTTCCCGCTCTCCGCGATTGTTTTCGCCGATCGGCGGTCGTATCTGAAGTTTTCCCGGCCGGAGCTGGGCGAGGCGGCCGAATCGGTCGTCGGCTATTACGCCCTGCTTACCAACCGGATGACGATGTACGATTTGACGGGCGTCGAGGCGGCGGGATTGAACGATGGCCGGGAGCGCTCCTCCGCACAAATCAATCGCGTGCTCTCCCAACCGAATGCCCAGGGCGCGGTGGCCACGATCGTCCATGAGGCGACGCACCAGATCGCCTTCAACTGCGGCCTGCACACCCGGCTGAGCGATTGTCCCTTGTGGTTCAGCGAAGGGATCGCGGTCTATTTCGAGACGCCCGACCTGAGCAGCGCCAAGGGTTGGCGGGGGATTGGCGCGGTGAACCGTCCGCGGCTGCAACGGTTCTACCGCTATCTGCCTTCCCGCCCGGCCGATTCGCTGGAGACCTTGATCCGCGAGGACGGCCGCTTCCGAGACGTCGAGCGGAACCTCGACGCCTACGCCGAGACCTGGGCATTGACCTATTTCCTCATCCGCCAGCGTCCGAAGCAGTACGTCGCCTATCTGGCGATGCTCTCGACGAAGAAACCGCTCCTTCACGACAGCCCCGACGAGCGGATTGAACAGTTCCGCGAAATATTCGGCGACCTGAAACAGTTGGACGCCGAGTTTTTGCGCTACATGACCCGCTCGCGTTAGCGGCCGTTCAATAATTACTCCCCTCTCCCGCAAGCGGGAGAGGGGTCGGGGGTGAGGGCGGTTGGCGCATGAAAAACCGAAGTTG
>JAFGLH010000120.1 GCA_016928165.1 Pirellulales bacterium
ACAGCCGAAACCCTGAATGTTTACCTTTACCCGTTACCCAACCCATACTCTCATAACCCCCGGTACAGAAAACGGGGGCAGGCCACCATCTTAAAGAGGCATTGCCGTCATTGATGTTAGTTGAATCAGGAACTTGCCCAATTCAGGGGACGGAAAAGGGGGCCGGGGGCGGAAAAAGGGACTGATTACGAATTAACCAAGGGTGTCTGGAAATTGAAGGCATAAAATAGGGACTGTGGGAGGCGACTCCTGTCGCCGATGAACTGTTTGAAAACCTTACAATCGGCGACAGGAGTCGCCTCCCACGGTTTCAATTCCGCCGATGCGCTCGCCGTCAATCCCGTCTCCACCGATCGAGTCGGCCGGACTTGTTGATCGCACGCCAGAGGCGTAAACCCAACGCGATGCTGACAACCGCGGCCAACGCGCCAGGCGAGGAGATGCCGAACATCAACGGCGGCACATTGAAACTGAGCATCAACGCCGCGCCGACGAAAAGCGAGCTGCTCAACAGCCCCAGCACCAGCCGATTGACCGACGGCTCCAGGCCGCGGTGGTCGAGATGGATGTCGAACCGCCCGGACTGCATCTGATCGAGCACGTCGGCGATGCCCTGGGGGAGGATGTCCAGCAGGTGTTCCAACTCGGAGAAAAGCCGGTGCAGCTTCCGCAGCCGGCGGCGGGGCGAAAACCGCTGCAATATCAGCTTCCGCCGATAGGGGCGAATCATCTCCACCAGATTGAACTTGGGGTTCAGCAACCGGGCGGTCCCCTCCAGCGTGACCAGCGCTTTGAGGAGCATCACGATCCGCGCGGGCAACATGATCCGATAGCGGCGGACCTGCTCCATCATCTCGTTCAGCGCCCCGCCGAGGTCGAACTTGTCCAGCGATTGCCCGCCGTAGTAGGAGAGGAAATCGGCCACGTCCAGCGCCAGCGCGGAGCGGTCCAGGTTGGCCGGCGCGCTGCCCAGCCGCAGGATCATCGCAGTCATGTGCTCGGCGTCGAGATTGCTCAGCGCGACGAGCATTTCGGCCACCTGCTCGTGCATCCGCTCGTCGATCCGGCCGACCATGCCGAAGTCGAGCAGCCCGATCCGGCAGCCGTCCATCGCCAAAACGTTGCCGGGGTGGGGATCGGCGTGGAAAAAGCCGTGCTCGAAGATCATTTTCAGACAAACGGCCGCGCCGCGTCGGGCGAGTTGATCGGTGTCGAAATGGGCCTCGGCCAGCCGCCCGTTCTCGGAGAGCTTGATCCCTTCGAGCAGTTCCATCGTCAGCACGCGGCGGCTGGAAAGCTCGGGATACGTGCGGGGAATATGGACCGTGGGATCGTTGCGGAAGTCGTGGGCGAACTGTTGGATGTTCCGCTGCTCGCGGCCGAAGTCCAACTCCCGCCGCATCGACCGCTGAAACTCGGCGGCAATCGCCTGAGGGCGGTAGTTGCGAAACTCGGGAACCATCTCCGCCATCACGGCCAGCCCGGCCAGAATGTCCATGTCCACAGACACCTTTTTTTCGATGTCGTTGTGGAGGACTTTGACGACCGCCTCCTCGCCGGAATGGAGCCGGGCGCGATGCACCTGTCCGATCGAGGCCGAGGCCATCGCCTCCGGCTCGAAGTGGGCGAAGAGTTGATCGAGCGGTTTGCCCAGTTCGCTCTCGACCATTTTTTTCACCGTTTTTGGCGGATCGGCCGGGGCGTTGGCCTGGAGGTGTTGAAACTCCTCGGCCAACGTCACGCCCACCAGGTCGGGACGGGTGCTGAGCACTTGGCCCAACTTGATGAAGGTCGGCCCCAACTCGGCCAACGCCATTCGCAGCCGGGTTTCCCAAGGCAGTCGGGCGATGGCCGCGCCGCCCCGGGCCTTTAGTATGTCTTTGGCGAAGTCGGGCCCAAGACGCCCAACCCAGTTGGCCAATTCATATTTGCTCAACACCGTGAAGATTTCAGACCAGCGGCCTAAATGTCGGTAAATCTGCGGTATCGAGCTAATCTTCATGGCGCGGCCACCCGTCAATCGGCGGGGTGCTTTGTTCCCTCTTAGTAATCTACGTCAGACGCGGTCCCAACGCCAGCGCCTCCCCGCAACGGGCAATCTGATTATTCGATACCATTAACTCGCAAATGGCGCCGATTGCCGCCAATCCCCCCCGCCGTGAGTGGGGATGCGTTTATTAGGTTCATACTTACCCCCCCGTCGTAAACTAGACTTATATTGTGGGCACCCACGGAGGCAGGCCGCAATGAAGCGGATACTCATCCTCGACGATGACCAGCGCATGCTCGATGCGCTGCGGCGCACTCTGCACCGTCAGACGGAAGACTGGGCCGTTACCTTCCTGCGGCGGCCTGAAGCGGCGTTGAAGGCGCTGCAAAACACGCCCTACGACGCCGTGGTAACGGACATTCGCATGCCCGGCATCGACGGATTGGAACTGCTGGACCGCATTCGGCAGTGCGAGCAGACCAGGAACATTCCGGTCGTGGTGTTGACCGGCGTGAACGACCGCGATCTGAAAGCGAAGGCCCTCGAGCGCGGCGCCGCCGACCTGTTGAACAAACCGGTCGAGGCGAGCCAACTGATCGCCCGCTTGCGAAACGTGCTGGAGACGAAAACCTATCAGGACAACTTGCGGGCGACCAACTCGTTGCTCAACGAGAAGGTGCAGCAGCAGAGCACCGATTTGGCGCAAACGCGGATGAGCATTATCTGCCGGCTGGGCATGGCGGCCGAGTTCCGCGACGAAGACACGGGCAACCACGTGATCCGCGTGGGCTGTTACAGCCGGGCCATCGCGACTGAGTTGGGCATGCCGCGCCCCTTTTTGGAGATGCTCTTGTTGGCGGCGCCGCTGCACGACATCGGCAAGATCGGCATCCCCGACAGCGTGCTCTTGAAGCCCGGCCCATTGGACGACGACGAGTGGATCGTGATGAAACGGCACTGCGAGATCGGCGAGTGCATTCTCCGCGATCAATCGAAGGTCGTCGTGCCGTTGATCGACTGGTACTCGACCAAGCAGAGCACATTGAAAAACGTTCTGGATAATCGCGACCCGGTCTTGGACATGGCGGCCACGATCGCACTGACGCACCACGAAAAATGGGGCGGCGGCGGATATCCGCGGGGACTCGCCGGCGAAGCGATACCGCTGGAATCGCGGATCGTGGCGGCGGCCGACATGTTCGACGCCCTCACGTCGAATCGGCCGTACCGTCCGGCCCGGCCCGAGGAAGAAGCGCTGTCGATCATGGAGAACACAGTCGGCAGCCATTTGGACCCAAAGGTTTACGACGCCTTCATCCGCGCGCTGCCCGAGATTCGTGCCATCCGCGACCGTTTTTCCGACGACGTCGCCCTTTTTCCTACTGTTGAAGGAGCGTCACGGTGAGCGACAAGGTCTTATATATCGAAGACGACGAGGCGCAATCGAGGCTGGTGGAAAAATGTCTGGAGCGGGCGGGTTACGAGGTCGACCTGTCCGCGGACGGCCCCGCCGGCCTGGCCGCCTGCGCGGCGAACCGCTACGACGCCGTGATCGTCGACCAGTCCATGCCCGGCATGAGCGGATTGGACGTGATCCGGGCGATGGCCGAGGACGGCGAATTGCCCGCCGCCATAATCATGGTAACCGGCGCCGGCAACGAGAGGATAGCGGTCGAGGCGATGAAGCTCGGCGTGAGCGACTATTTGATCAAGGACCTCGAAGGCGGGTTCGTCAACGTCTTGCCGCTGGTCGTGGGCCGGGCGATCCAACAACGGCGCCTGATCCAGGAAAAACAACGAATGGAAACGGAATTGGCCCGCGTCGAGCGCCTCGAGGCGATCGGCAAGCTGGCCGCCGGGATCGCCCACGAAATAAACACTCCCACGCAATACATCGCCGACAACTCGCGATTCCTGCAAGGCGCGTTCAGGGACGTGAGCGAGTTGTTGAACGCCTTCGAAAACCTCTTGCAGGCCGCCCGCAGCGATTCCGTCTCGGAAGACTTGCTCGCGGAAATCGAGGCCAAAATCCGCAGCGCCGATCTCGGCTTCTTGAATCGGGAAATCCCCCTGGCCATCAACCAATCCCTGGAAGGGCTGGCCCACGTGGCCGAAATCGTCGGCGCGATGAAGGAGTTTTCACACCCGGCCAACGGAGAAAAACAACAGATCGACCTGAACCACGCCATCCTCGGCGCGCTTACGCTCTGCGGCGGCGAATGGAAGCATCGGGCCGAATTGGAGACCGACTTCGATCCGGAATTGCCCTTGGTCTGCTGCGTGCCCACCGACATCAACCGGCTGGTGGTCAATCTGGTGGTGAACGCCGTCCACGCCGTCGCCGAGGCCGCCCGCCAGGACAATGAACGGCAAGGAAAAATCACCGTCAGGACCAAATACGACGGCCCCTGGGCGGAAATCCGCGTGGAAGACAACGGGATGGGCATCCGCGATGAAATCCGCTCCCGCGTCTTCGACCTCTTTTTCACCACCAAGGACGTCGGCCGCGGCACCGGACAGGGGCTGGCCATCGTGCACAACATCGTCGTCGACAAGCACGGCGGTACGATCGAGTTCGAGACGCAAAAGGGCAAGGGAACCTCGTTTATCGTTCGACTGCCGATCAACGAGCTTTGTTTGCCGGAGGCCGTCGCGAAGCAAGCCGAGGAGTTGGCCGTATGACGACGAACGCGAATCGCACGGTGCTGCTGGTCGACGACGACAAGAATCTGCTGATGGGCCTGGTGCGCGCGTTGCGCGATCAGCCCTTCGAGATTTTCACCGCCCAAAACGGCGATGACGCCATCTGGATGATGAAGACCCGCGAGATCGACGTGATCGTGGCCGACGAGCGGATGCCCGGCCTCTCGGGGTGCGAATTGATGGCCTGGGTGGCGGCCAACTGCCCGGACGTGATGCGGATCGTGCTGACCGGACACGGCAAAATGGAAACGGCCATCCGCGCAATCAACGAAACGGACGTCTACCGCTTCTTCACCAAGCCCTGCAACGAGACGCGGCTGGCCTTGGCGATACACGACGCCATCGAGGAAAAAGATTCTCGGGAACGTTCGCGCAGAATGCTCGAAGAGAACCAGCGGCGGTTGCGCGACTTGGAACTGCGGAGCCAGGACGTCGAGTTCCAAACCCGCATCGTCTCGCAGGACCTGTTGCGTCCCCTGCAACTGATACTCGATTGCTGCCGACGCTTGGAAGAACAAACCGAGGGAAAGCTCGACCGCCAATCTCGGGAACTGTTGTCCGATGCCCGTCGTGCGGCGGACAAGTCGCGACAACTGGTCGCCCGGCTGCAAAACATCTCGACCCACTCCGAACAACCCGCCGCCAACTAATACTACAGCGCTACGTTAGCGGAAAATGGGTCTGGCTCCGTGGCGCAAATCGGCATGGCGCAAGCAGAAGCGTTGCGTAACCGTTCACGGACCGGGGACTGGCTCATTTTTTGCCTCCTCAGCAGAATTTGTGGGTGAATTTTGGCTCGGGGAGGTCGCCAAGCGTGTGAAACAACGCGATTTTGATGGTTTCGTATGT
>JAFGLH010000121.1 GCA_016928165.1 Pirellulales bacterium
CAACTTCGGTTTTTCATGCGCCAACCGCCCTCACCCCCGACCCCTCTCCCGCTTGCGGGAGAGGGGAGTAATTATTGAACGGCCGCTCTCCCGCTTGCGGGAGAGGGGAGTAATTATTGAACGGTTGCTCTCCCGCTTGCGGGAGAGGGGAGTAATTATTGAACGGCCGCTAAATCGACCATGGCGCCCGCATCGGACGGTCGAGCATGGCGGCGGCCTCGGGGTCGTCGATCACTTGTTCCCGCCGCGGATCCCAGCGGATTTTCCGCCCCAGCTTCATGGCGATGTTGCCCAAGTGGCAGAGGGCGGCGGTGCGATGGCCCGCCTCGACCGGCTCGACCGGGTCCTTGCGCGATTTTATGCAATCGATGAAATTGCGGACGTGCAAATGGTTCATCAGGCGACTCGTCTTGCGCCGCGGCGAAGGGGGAAAATCGGCGTAAAGCGGCTTGTCGCCGGGACCGAGCGTCGCGTCTTTCAACGATTCGGGCGAACTGCGGAATCCCCCGTAATCGAAGTCGAGCCAACCTTCGCTCCCCTCGAAGCGGGCGCCGAACCCGCGCTTCGAGGTCCGGCAATGCAGCTCGACGCCGCTTGCATAGCGGGCAATGAAATCGACCTTCGTTGGCGTGGTGAACAAGTCGCCGGGCAGGGGCCACGCTGAGCCGTTGTCCTCGAACTCGATCGGCCCGCCGTGGTCTTCGCCCAAGGCCCATTGAACCAGGCCGTTGCTATGGCAGCCGAAATTGGTCGTCTGTCCGCCGGAGTAATCGAGAATGAAACGGAAACGATAGAAGCAACGATCCTCGTGGTACGGCGCTTTCGGCGCGGGGCCGAGCCAAAAGTCGTAGTCGAATCCCTCGGGCACGGGCATCGGCTTCCAGCCGGGACCGGGGCCGGCGAAGTTGTTCTCGGCGACGTCGGTGATAACCCGTTTCACTTGTCCGATCCGGCCGTTGCGAATCAGCGCGCAGACGCGGCCGGCGTCGGGATGCGATCGCCACTGGCTGCCGGTCTGCAAGACGCGCTTGTGCCGGCGGACCGCCTCGACCATTTTTTGACCTTGCCGGACCGTCAGCGACATCGGTTTTTCGCAGTAGATGTCCTTACCCGCCTCGGCCGCCGCGATGGTCATAAGCGCGTGCCAATGGTCGGGCGCGACGATCGCCACGGCGTCGATGTCGTCGCGGCCGATGATTTCGCGGAAGTCGATGTAGGCGTCGCAGCCTTTGTACTTATCCGCGCCGGTCTTTTTCGCATAAAAAGCGTTGACCTCTTCCTGTCCCGGTTTGCGGCCGCGGAATTGTTTCGGATTGGCATAACCGTGGCTTGCGGTGTTCACGTCGCAGACGGCCACCATTTGCACGTCGTCCTGTTGGAGAAACATCGGCAGATCAATGGTGCTTTGGTTTCCCATTCCTATCATGCCGACGTTGATCCGGTTGCCGGGAGCTTCTTTGCCGAACACCGAGGAGGGCACAATGTACGGCGTCAGGCAGGCTCCCGCCGCGGCTAATGCCGAGTTGCCGAGAAACCGCCGGCGATTAAACCGAGTGATGTTTTTTTTGCCGCGATCTTTCATTTCATCCTCACAAGTTTAGGACAACGCTTAACTTATATATTATGCCACAACTTGTTTGTGGATGAAAGAGGCATACGGCGGCCAGTTCTGGCGCGGAACAAGTGGGCGGAACAGCGCTCAAGCTTGCCCCATCCTGCTAATGCGGCAGTTGGTCAACAAATTCTCGATTTTCCATTTTAATCCCCCCGCGCCCCCCCGGCGAATAGTTGATGTAGCAGTGGTGGAAAAGAGAATCGGTAACATGCCGTGGCGGATTATATCAGGATCGGCGGCACAAATTCCATTTGAATCGTGGATGGGGGTTGGATTATTCTAGTATGAAGCGGTCCAGGGGAATGTTGCCCGCGGAGGTCTTTTTGCCGTTTTCGAAGGCGCATAAGATTTCGCCGTTCGGCAGCGCGACAAGCGAGGAGTAGCACGTTTGTCCATCGTGTAAAAGTCGCGAGATGGACCAGGTGCTCCCTTCGTCGCGGCACATCCGCACGGTTAGTTTTTCGCGCTTGACGGAGGCCGGAGTTAATCGCGGCTATAAGGCTCCATTATCACCGAACCGGTTCAGGATTGGCGAAATCCTCTTTCATGTCGTATGGCAGGCGGCGGACGTTTTCGCCCGTCTTGTCGCAAAAGTAGAGATGCGACTTGCATGGTTTCCGCGTGTCGCCGTCGGCCCAAAACGCATAGAAATCGGGATGGGCGTGCAATGGGCGGCGGACGTAGGTGTGGTTGAACTCGCTGCCGTGCGTCGCGTCGCGGTCCTTGTGCCAAGTCTTTCCTTCGTCCCGACTGGTCCAGACGGCAACCTCGCCGCCGCAGCCGTGCGGTTGCGGTCCCGTTTCCGTCGGGCCGATGATCCGCCAGAGATCGTCCTCGACGTGTATCGAGCCGGTCGAGTAATTGTGATTGGCGCGGGTGACTTCCGTGTAATTCCACTCGGTTCCGTTCCAATAGGCGACGGTCCACCAGCGCGGATCGCCTTGCGGTCCGGCCTCGTGATACGCGCTGGTCGTGTAGAGGATCAGCGGCCGGCCTTGCCGGTCGAGGTTCAAGTCGTGAATGTAGACGAACCGTTTTTCGGAGAGATAGTCGCGGACTAGGGCGGGGTTGTCGCTTCGGTCGAGCGGGGTTTTTACGGCTTCGCCGCGGAAGTTCCGCCAAGTCCGACCGCAATCGTCGGTTCGCAGGTAATAGAGGTTCGTCCGCTCGTCAGATTTTCCGTCGGGATGGAAATTGAAAGCGGTGACGACGCTGCCGCCGACCTGCGCGCTGGATTGATAATGGCCGCCGAAACCGGCGAAGCGGTTGTCGTTGTACCAGCGCGACGTTCCATTCCGGCTGAAGGAGCTCGTCATGCTGTTGCGACTGAAGGCCCAGTACAGTTCGCGGCCGGAAGTGTATTTTGTAAACAGCAACAGCAGCCCTTTGCCCTTGACCCACCAGGGCTGCGGGTAGGTTTCCTCCCAGGCGCGGATCAATTCGAAGC
The DNA here is from genome assembly GCA_016928165.1 of Pirellulales bacterium. Lineage (GTDB taxonomy): Bacteria > Planctomycetota > Planctomycetia > Pirellulales > Thermoguttaceae > JAHIKV01. Next base: position 3,063 of record JAFGLH010000121.1, read on the forward strand.
GCTCGATGCCGTACGGTTCGGCGCTTCGGTAGACGAGTCCGAGTCTGTAGCTGCCGCGTCCGCTGACGAAGACCCAAATATGCCCCTTGTCGTCGATGCAGAGACTGGGATTGTCGTGCGGATCGTTGACGTTCCGTTCACTGAGGGCCGGCTCGGCGGTTTGCCAGTCGTGGACGACGGTTGGCCGCGGCACGCGGTTGTTCTTGTGATCGTAGTACGAGATCATCGCTTGCAGAATTTGCTTTCCCTTCTTCGCGCCGCCGTAGACGAAGAAGGTTTTTTCGACTTCCTTGGCGTATACGGCCATCGGCACGTGATTGGCCGTGTATGTCCCCAGGCCGCCGGAATACTTGTCGCCGTACTCGTTGATCGTCCTTTTCGTGCCGAGTGTAAACCATATTCCGCGATAGCCGTCGTCCTTGGGGTTTGCGTCGGCGGCATGGACGGAGACCACGAAATAAGAGAGGAATAGGAATACAAATACGCCGATCGGCATTGACTTATACATGGCGATCCTTATGCAAGTGAATCAACGCGGCATTAACCCTTGCGGGCGCAATCCGCATTCAGGGCGGTAAATATACCGCCGCCTGAACGTCAAGTTCAATAATCAACGCCGGAAATCAACTCCCCGCCGGCGATGGTGCCGAGCCACGAATACACGTCGTAGTTTATCGTCTCGTTGAGGAAACTGACGTGTCCGTCGGCGAAGACGAAATGCGTTCCGCCGGAGTGGTAGCTGCCGAAGGGAACCTCGTTTTCCAAATTGCAATTCTGCGACCCCGGCGAACACTGGAAGGGGAGCAAGCTGAAGTTGATCGGGTTCATGGTGCTGCGGCAACCACGTCCGAGGTCTTGATAGCGCGGCCCGCAGTTGTCGCTTTTGGTGCATGTTCCGCCTCCGAACCATGACATCGGCGCGCCGGTCGCCGGCACGCCGTAGCCGGAGGCGGCACTAACGCCGCCCGCCGACCGGGAGTATGCGACGCCTAGAAATGCGGCATGAACGCTTTCGCCTATGGCGACGGTGGATGAACTGCCGTCGCGGATGTCGGCGAAACGCCGCCAACGGTTCATGGCGAACAGACCATCCGTGAAAATGTCTCCCCAAATTGACGACTGTTCCACGGCGGTGTTGCTTCCGCCGCCGGTGACGCCGTAGTAAACCCGCATGTTTGGATACTCGCTGGGCCGGTCGTCGCTGGGACAATGATATACTTGCAGCGGTAGTTTTGCCAAGGGATTCCAGCCGTCGGGATCGGGGTTTTGGTGCGACCAGGCGGTCCATCCTTGCACGCAGTTCGAGTCGAAGTTGTTCGACATGTTCTCGGTTTCGATGAACGGCATGATGGATATGTACAGAGGCGTGCCGCGGCAATCCGCCCCGCACTGATCCGGCTGCGTGGTCGAAATCGTGACGGAGTCGGCTGCCGGGAAACAATTGTTGGCCGAATGGTAGTTTTGCAGCGCCAGTCCCAACTGTTTAAGGTTGTTCTGGCATTGCGTCCTTCGCGCCGCCTCGCGGGCGGCCTGCACCGCCGGCAACAGCAGGGCGATCAAAATGCCGATGATCGTGATCACGACCAAAAGTTCGACCAAGGTAAATGCGAGGGGAGAGGGGAGAGAGAAGAGGGGAGAGGGAAACGCCCCGCGACTGCGGTCGCGGGGATGGCCGTTTAGCCGCCGTCGGCACGACGGCGTGTCGTAACCGTTTACCCGCCGCGTCCACGCGGCGTCGGGTGATGGTCGAAGTCGTTTCATGACGCGATTTCCTGATTCATACATTATAATTGGGGCGGCAGTATAACTGCCACCCCAACGATCAGTTCAAATATAAACGGAATGAATTCCGTTTTACTTTCTCTTCCTCCATGCGTAGGCGAGCAGGCCCATCAAACCGCAAGCCAGCAAAGAAAACGTCGACGGCTCGGGCACGATGGAAACCGAGATGTTGTCGAACAAGGTCGCTTCCGTGAAAGCATTGGTCGGCGCAGCGGGCGTGTAGCCATAGAAGCCCATGTAGTTGGTGCCGTCGGCGTCCCAGGTCCAGGTGTAGGACAATCCTGCCAGACTGCCGTTGATGTCGGCCTGGACCAGAGGACCGGCCGAATCTCTCGGCTTCCACCACATCTCGGCCGTGGCGGTTGTGCCCGAATCAAAGCTGCTGTCGTTCAGCGTCACGCGCAACTCCATAGTGTACCACTGGTCCGAGCCGGCGCCCGCCATGAGCGTCGTCCAATTGGAGGCGCCGGTGGTGCCGACGGCAGTGTTGCGGACGGTGGTGGTCGTGCCGACGTAGGTCTTGATTTTCGACCCCGCTTCCGTGGCGCTTGAATGTTTGCTGTCGCTGACATCAATAGCCAGGTCTGCTTTGAGATCGTAGCGGCCGACGTGGTAGTTGGTGACGTTACTCTCGGTGTTGTCCAGAGCGCCGAGGAATATTCCTCCTCCGTAGTATAGCGCCGTTCCCTGAGGGTCCGGTATCGGCTCGACGTCGAACTTAACGTTGAAGCCGCCGGCGTTCTTGATCTGCTGTGTGTTGAAGTTGTAATTGATCACCGCGGCGTGGTTGTGCAGAAAACCATCGTTAATATATGAACCGATCGCCATTGTATCGCCGAAGCTGGCGTGGTTGACCTGGACTCGATCGACGGTCGAGACGGCGGCGCGGCTCCAGGCGTTTTCGCCCGCGATCATGTCGGCGGCGAGCGTGCCGCCCAGCCTTCCGTCGCCGAGGTTAGCGTTCAGCCCGTAATCGCCGCTGCCCGGATTGGTCACGCCGTTGAAATTGTCGCTAAACAGCACCTCCGCGTTGGCGGCCGCGGCGAAACCGATTATCGTAATTGCCAACAGTGCAAATCTGCAAATATTTTTACTCATGGTAACTATCTCCAAAAAAGGTTCTAAACGTACGCAACAAACACAGCATGAAATTCGGCGGGCGAGCCCGTCCGAAAACTCGGTTCTCTAGCCGACGCCTCTTTTTCGTGAAATATCCATGTCCTCCTTTCGTATAGCTGGCGGAACGGGTCGGTTGCCCGTTCCAAAGATTAAGGATCCATTGTCGTCATCTCCAAAATCGGCTCGCCGAAAACGACCCAATCGAAGTTGCATCCGTTGCGGGCGTCGGTCGAAACGATCGTGAGGAAGCGGTCGTCGGGTCCGATCTTCACGTCGAAGTCGATCGCGTCATCCTTGATTTGCACACCCTTCCCACTTTGCACTAGGCGGCCATCGACGAAAATCCAGAGGTCGGCTTTTCCGTAAGGATCGGCGAGTTTTGGTCCAGGTGCGGCCATTCCGGCCGTGGCCCGGAACCGCGATGGACGCACGCCGTCGTGCATCTTCCGCATTGCCGCCAAATCGAACGTAATGCCCGTGTTAGCGTGCAGACAAAGCAATCCGCCGCCGCCGGGCATGAACTTGTCGGCGGGCGCCATCGTGTACGCCCAGGTCCAGCGGTTTCGCTTCATGTTGATCGGGCTGACCTCGGCCGCCCGCGCCCAGATGCTTCCGGCCGTCCCGCCGGTGCCGAAATTAAAACCATCGAAAGTGTGTCCGGCCGAGTCGAGTTGGATATGTTTTGAATTGCGTTTGGGCACGAAAATGCCGTCGATCAACGGGTGCCATTCGATCCGCCTGTAATCGTCGCTGCCAAAATATTGCTTTCCGCCCATGGCAAAAAACGTATCTTGTTGGCCCGTTGCCGGGTCAATGCCGCGTTCGCGGCGGACGCCAAGCCCGTCGCCGCCGGCAACGATGTCGAGCAAATCGAGTTGCTTCGGCGGTTCGATCATTCGTCGGACAAACTTAGGCGTGGTTGTAGGGTGCGTGAAACGCAGTGTGCCACTGGCTGAGCCAATGCCACCCGTGGCTGAGTTGTGGTGCGTGCCGGCATGCACCCTACTTGCTCGAACCGACTCGCCGGCAGCGAGTTGCACTACGCCGCCCTCACCCCCGGCCCCTCTCCCGCTTGCGGGAGAGGGGAGGATTTTTACTTGCACCAATCCTTGAAATACGTGCGAGGTGGTGTTTCCATTCTCGTCGACTTCGACGCCGAACTCGGTACCCAGGTCGGTGACGATGGCAGTGGGAGTGCGAACGGCGAAGAGGGGAGAGGGGAGAGAGGAGAGGGGAGAG
>JAFGLH010000122.1 GCA_016928165.1 Pirellulales bacterium
ATGTCTGGTCCTCCTTGACTCAGCAGGACACAAGTTTCGCCATTTTATCCAAACAGATCAATATCAACTTAGCGCTGTAGTACTAATTGACGCTCGTTCCCCTGCTCCGTATGGGAACAAGGTTTTCGATTTTCGTTTACCCGCCGGGCGGGACGTGGCGAGTTTTGTTTTGAAGCGAACCAGCATATAGTATACCAGACGCGGCGACTTCCGTCACCAGCCACACGAGGCGGAGCAGGACCGCGCCGATCAGCGCCGTTCCCCCGCCCAATGCCGGCGCCATGATTTCCGTCAACACCGCCTCGCGGACCACCGCCCCGCCGGGGACCATCGAAATGAATCCCGCCACGACGGCCAGCGAAACGGCCGCGGCGCAGAGATGGAACTGCGCGATCGGATCAATCGTTAATCCCATACCCCGCAACACGGCCCAAAAACTCAACCCAAGTATAGCCCACCCAAAAATGTTGAGCAGCCAACCCAGCAGCATGGTCCCGTAGCCGAGCCGGTCCAGTTTTTCGATCGTCTCGGGCTTCAGGCGTCCGACGCCGGCCAGACGAACCAGCCGCTTGAACAACGGCGGCAGCGTGGGCAACCCGGCCAGCAGCATTATACCCGCCCCTAAGCCCAGCAATAGCGGCTGGTGCCTGAACCAACAGGCCACGACGGCCGCGGCAATCAGCGCGCCGCTGGACATCATCGTCAGCGTTTCGAGAAATACGCTCGCCACGACCAGCGAGGCGTCGACGCCGGGACCGCGCAACAGGCCCGCGCGAAGAACGACGACCATCGCCTTGCCGGGCACGTATTTGCCCAAGTGTCCGATGTAGTAGGCCCGCGCCGTCTTGCCGAAGGCCGCCGGCTGCCCGAGCGCGCGGAGAGCGCGGTGCCAAAAGACGGCGCAGGGCAAGGTGCCGAGCAGATACAGACCTCCCGCGGCCGCCAGCCAGAGGAAATCGACCTGAATGCTATGACGGCCAAGTTCGTCCCAGGCATCGACGATCGTCCCCCGGATAAACCAGACGACCGCCGCGACGATCGCCAGCTTGACCGCGGCCGTCAGCCATCGTTTCCGGCGTTGTGCGAGTCGTTCCGTCATAGTGAAGAATGTGTTTTGGAACTGGACCTTTGCAAATTTGGAACTGACAGTCCCTTCTCCCAAAGGGAGAGGGGACAAATTTGCATAAGTCCGGTTCTAATAAACGCCGACTTCCCGCAAGGCCTCCCACATGGCGACGACGTTCTCGGGCGGGACGTCGGCCTGGATGTTGTGGACCGTGTTGAACACGTAGCCGCCGCCCGGGGCCAGGGCCGAGACGTTTCGCTTTACGTCCTCGCGGACCTGTTGCGGCGTTCCATTGGGAAGAACGCCCTGCGTATCGACGCCGCCGCCCCAAAACGATATGTCGCGGCCGAAGTCGCGCTTCAACGCGACAGGCTCCATGTCCGTCGCCGTGATGTGGACCGGATTCAGTATGTCCACGCCGATCTCGATGAAGTCGGGGATCAGGTTCCGCACATTGCCGCAGGAATGAAAGAAGATGAACCCGTCGGACAAACGCCTGCGGATCGTCGCGAACAGCTCGGCCTGGAGCGGCTTGAGCAGCCGGCGGTACATCGCCGGGCTGATGAGCATCGACTGTTGCGTGCCGTAGTCGTCGGCCTCGACCGCGACGTCGACCACGTCGCCCAACTCGTCGAGCGCGGCGGCCCAAAACCGCCCCTTCAACTCGGCGATCTTGTTCAACAAGTGCATGGCCGTCGCTTCGTCCGTCGCCAGGTCCATCATGAACTTGTCCATCGGCCGCAGCCGGCAGGCCATCTCCAGTATGCCCGCGCAGAGACCGCGCATCACCACGGCGTAGCCCTCCGCGCGGAACCGCTCGGCTTTCTCGCGCAGCCCGGCCCAACGTCGCGGATCATCCGGGATGGGCCATTTGATCGCGTCGATCGCGCTCTTGCCGAGCGTCGTTTCGTTCAAGGGACTTTCGCATAGGCTGAAATAGTACCCTTTCTCCTTCGGCATCCGATACTTGCACGACCATTCGTCGGCGAGGAACCGCGAGTCGGCCGTCTCTTGGATGACCATGTTCCAATTGACGCTGACCAGCGGAAACAGCCCCCGCGAGTCGATCCCCAATTTTTGCATCACGTCGTCGTGCGGCACGCAAACTTGCTGCACGACGTCCATCGTCATCGGCTCGGCCGGCGGCAGGCCGAGGTATTCCCGCAACCGGGCGTAGGCCGTGTTGTTGATCGCCGTGACCTGCGTCGCCGACATATCAAACGGCACGCGGTCCGGCTCTTCGTGCTTGAGTGTTTTCAGGATTCGTTCTCGGGAGGTCATGGCGCCGTCAATCATCTGCAATTTCGCATGGCAAGGGCCGCTAGAAACGAAGGGCGGGTCGAGCGCAGCAAGCCCCGCCAAACGGATGCTTCAACCGATCTATTGTCGCCGCTGCATTGACCGGCGACAAGCACCCCGCTATATTAAAATAGAAACGTAGGGCGGGTCGAGTGAAACGAGCCCCACCAAACGGATGCATCAACTACTACGGTTTCTACCGTTGTGTTGCCGCGTTTGATCTTACTCAAAGAACGAGTTCATCGGCGCCCAGGGGGGCAACTCGACCGGCTCGTCCTGGAAGACCTTCAACACGTCGTTCGGCACGTAGGCCTTTTTGACGATGATGCTGTAGACGTGTTCGTCGAACCACTTGTCGTACATCGTCCAACATCCGCCGTCGCCGTGGCTCTTGCCCCAGGAGTTTTCCACCAGCCACTTGACCGGCTTATCGTCTTTCGTGTCGACGCCGATGAAGACCATGGCGTGGTTGGCGGCGCCGTCGCGCGTCCGCAGCCGGTCGGCCTTGCCGAGCGTCAGATCGACGCCGTAGAGCGTGGCGTAATCGTACAGGCCGACCTGCATGATACCCTTGTCGCGGTCCATGTCCTTCATGGCGTCGGCCGAAAACTTGGTCGCCTGGCCGTCGATCACCGATTTCAGCGCGACGCTCTTCAACACGTCGATCGGCACGTTGACGTAGAACACGTCGGGCGCGCCGACGACGTTCCGCACCCGCCGCATGCGATACTGCTTGCCGTAGGGGTTGGTCGGGTCGTTGCAGAGGTTGACGTACTGCGACAGATCGACGCCCACCCATTCCTTGTAAAACGACTGCGGCGTGTAACTCTTCGGTTCGCTGACCTTTTTGTCCTTATCGACGTAGCGATAGGTGAACTCCTCGGCCGGCTCCCCGTAGCTCATTACCAGAACGCGATAGACGTCGCGTATCATCTTTCGCTTGGTCTGGCGCATTTCCTCGACCGATTTCTTTTCCTCGGCCATCTTCCGCAGCTTGGCCGCGTCGACGTGCAGCATCGTTTCCAAAACGTCGTTCATCACGGTCGTATTGCCCGAGGAGAACGTTTCGGGCATGACTTCCTTGGGCACGACGCCGTATTTATCGATCAGCGCGACGGCGTATCGCCACCATCCCCCGTCGTTGATCGGGTCTCGCATGAAATAGTCCAGTTCGCGGTCGAGCAACTCGCGATCGCGCAGCTCGATAACCGTTTCCAGGAAGAAATTGGCCTTCTCCAGTTTGTCCCAGAACGCCAAATAGCAGAGCGAAAATTCAAAATTGTCGAGCTTGTGTTTTTCGATCACCTCGGGCCGCATGATGTTCGTCGCGGCGTAGAGCCAGCAGCGTCCGCTGCGGTTCTGGTCGGTGATGCCCTTGGCGTTTACCTTATGGTTGAAGATGTTGTTGTGTTCTTTCACGATCTCCCGGTTGACGGCCAGATTCTTGGCGTCGTTGCGGGTCAGCGCGTTGTACAAAGCCCGCTCGGCGCCCTCGAGCTTGACCGATTTGCGGAGATTCTTGGCGAAGTCCTGATCGAGCGCGCCGTCGTCGGCCGTCAACGCGGCGATGCCCGAACAGAAAAACAACGCCGTCAAAGTCGCGATTGTCAAAGTGCGAAACCTCATTTTGTCCCTTTCTCTCTCAATATCTCTGGATAATAAAATTGCCGTTATTGTTCTTAAACCTTTATTTTCACACGGCGACGCCCGGATTGCAACCAAAAAAAACGCGGGTGGAATGTTCGGAAAAAATGGATTATGCGGCTCATTTCGAGAGCGTTATCATCACCGCGCCGACGATCATCATCGCGGTGGCCGATATTTTTTTGCGGAGATGGTTTTTTTCGCGGAAATATAGATATCCGATCACGAAGGCAAACAGCGGCATGAGCCGCTTGATTGCCATTACCGAGGCGACCGGGGCCTTGCCCAAGGCCGCGTTGATGCTGCCGTTTTCCACCACGATCACCAGCCCGGTGGCCACGACGATCAACAGAAACCGCCGCATTTTTCGCTTCGTCAGCGCCGTGGCGAGCCGTCGCGTTTCGCCGCGGAAGAGGATGATTCCCAAAAATCCCAAGCCGATCAATGCGTGAACCAGAAAGCAGGTGAACAACACGGAGCTGCCTTGAATGGCCTCTTTGGCGGCGGTCGGCGAGAAAGTGAAACAGAGCGCGGTGACAATGAAGTACAAAAATCCCCGGTGGTTTTGCTTGCGCTGGTTCGAGTCGTCGGCGGCGGTGCGAATGGTTTCCTTGTGCCAGTTCATCAGGATCGCGCCGGCCACGACCACGACGATGCCCAACAGCGCCGGCGGCGTCGGCACCTCGCCCAGGATGAAGATCGGCGGGACGACGATGGCCACGCTTGTCAACGTCATGAAGGGCATCAGGTGGTTGAACTCAGCCAGGTCCAAGGCGCGGTACATGAACCAGACGGCGAGGATGTTCAATCCGGCGTAGCCGGCCATGCCGCCCCAGAAACGCATCGAAAGATCGGCGTGCCACGGCGAGCCGGTCTTCAGCCAATGAACCAAACCGAACAAAATCCCCGCGACGGCGAAGGAAACGAATCCGATGACGTTGTTCATGCCGGGCGTTTGCAGCGACTTCTTCTTGATCGCCGCGCAAAGCGCCTGCGAAAACGCCCCCAGCAAGGAAAGCATAATCCACATGATATCCAACCGCCTTTGTAGACAAGCGCAGCCTCAGCCGCACGATTGTCGTCGATCGATTAGGGCGTCAGGTGGGATGTAGACGCGGTGAGATTTTATCTGTTGTCTACGACACCCCTATCGACTCGGATCCCGGAAACAGGGCGCCGCTCGCCCCGGGCCGGGAATAATACTCGCTCATTTTTTATAGACGAATCGCACGGGCGCGTCAAGCCGTCGTTTAGCGGCCCCCGATTCATTATTCAACGTCTGAATGAGAGAATGGCGTCGGTCAATCCGGCCATGGTGTACTCGGCCGCCTCTGCCGCGGGAGGATGGCCCAATTCGCGCAGCGCGCCGCTGGTGATCGGGCTGATGCTCGCCAATCGGGCACGACGCAAATCGTCGCCGAACATTTGCGCGAGCGATCGGGCTATGGCGGAACTGGTGACCGCGATCCAGTCGATCCGTCCGGCCGCCAGCATCGCCGCGACCTCCGGCTCGGGCCGCTCGACGTCGCTGCTGGCGTAGACGACGACCTGATCGACTTCGGCCCCGGCGGCGGTCAACCGTTCGGCCAGCACTTCCCGACCGCGGCTCGCGCGGAGAAGAAGGAACTGCCGCCCGGTTTGCTCGATCAAGGCGTCGGCCAGCGCCTCGGCGCGATATTCGTTAGGCACCAGATCGGCTTGTCGTCCGCAGCGCGTCAACTCCTCGGCGGTCCCCGGCCCGATGACCGCCACTCGCGGAAAAGGGGTCGGAAGTCTTCTTTCGCTTGCTTCGCAGCGATCGAAAAAATAGCGGACGCCGTTGGCGCTGGAAAAGACCAGCCAGTCGTAGCGGTCCAAGCGGGCAATCGCCTCGTCGACCGGCCGCCAATCGGCCGGCGGCGAAATCCGGATCGCCGGCTGCTGGACCACTTCGGCCCCCAGTTCCCGCAGTCGCCGGGCCAACGGGTCGGAGAGATTTTTATTTTCGGCCCGCGCGACCATCACGCGCGTCCCCTCCAGCGGCAGACGGTCGCAGGGTGCGTGTTGCATGAAACAGTCCTTCGTCACTCCGTTTCCGCAATCGTTCGTCCCAGAAAAAATCAATGTACTGCATTGGGGTCATTTTGTGAATGTGCAGCCGCGTGAAAGACGTTTGAGAGTAACCGTTCACAGGCTGGGGACTGGCTCATTTTCTCGCCTTTTCAATGGCGAAAAATGCGCTTGTCCCCTTCGCCGTGGCCCAAGACCCTCGAATAATGGTCGATCAGCAGATGATCCAGGCCAACGCGGAGATGTTGACTAAGATTGCCGATCTAGTGAAAAAATCATGGGATGAACAAGCGGCGCCTTCTTGACCATTAAGCACTTTGCATGCAGCATTAAAATGGTTCTGTGGCAGGTGCAGCCGGGGACAACTTTATTTGCATAACAACAATCATTTCTTGGTATATCCAACGAATGCTTGCTGTACTTAAGATTGATCCTTATCGGTTCTTTTCGTGTCATTGGATGCACCGGAGCCTCCACACGTTCATGTGCAGCGCGAACGGATGGTGGCGAAAGTGTGGCTGGACCCACTGGCACTGGAAAGATCGGGAGGATTCAGACCGCATGAGTTGACGACAATCGTCAAATTGGTGGAAAAACACCGCGCACTTCTTTTGGAGCGTTGGAATGAGTATTTCGAGCGTTGAAATATCCGAGGCGCACGCGCAAAACGTCGAAGTCCGCGAAGACAGTCTGTTCGTCGAACTGGTGGACGGTCGGACAATTTCCGCGCCGCTGGCCTGGTATCCGCGGTTGTGGCACGGCGCCGATCAAGAACGGGCGCACTTCGAGATCATCGGCGACGGATCCTATATCCATTGGCCGAACTTGGACGAAGACTTGACGGTCGCCGGGATTCTGGCCGGCCGTCGCTCCGGCGAAAGCCCCGAATCCTTGAAGGAATGGCTTGCGTCGCGGAAATGAAGTTGTCTGCCGATTCTTCAACACACGCTTCCGTCACTCCGTCTCCGCAATCGCCCGCTCCAGCAGGTCATTGAAATCATCCAGCCGGCGCAGCTCGGCTGCAATTCGCGGATGGGCGAAGATGCGCACCCGCTTCACGTAGTCGTCGAACTGCTCGGTGGCCAGCGTGCGGACCACCGGCGAGACCTCGCCCAACGGCCGATAGCGGTCCTCTTTGGGAAAATGTATCTCCACGTCGAACTGCACCTCGCGGGCGACCGGCGGGGCGTCGAAGAGCAACTCGTGCGGCGCGACGACCTGGCCCAACGCCGTGCTGACCAGCAAGGCAAGCCGCTCGCCGCAGGCCGCCAGCCAGGGATAGGGCCGCCGGGCAAGGCGATTATATAGCTCCCGCTGCTCGAGAAAGCTGTACTGCGCCAGCCGCTTATATAGTCGCCGCGTCGGCCCGAACAGACCCAACAGCAATTCGTCGGCCGGGCCGCCGCCGGCCGTGCGGCGCAGCTCGTCGATCATCTCGTGCTCGCTCATGCGGAACAACCCGTCGAGGTCCAACATCCCGTGCAGCAGGTAGAAGGCCCGTTGCAGCATGGCCGTGGCGGCGCGGACGCCGTGGTGCCAGTAGACTTCGGAGAACATCACGTATCGGGCGAAGACCATCAGTTCGGCGGCCGTCTTGCCCTTCTCCGAAATCGCCAGTCCGTCGCCCGCGCGGTTCAGACAAAGGCTGCCCAACAGCCGCTGTTGATCGAAGTGCCGGCCGTAGGGCACTCCGGCGTGCAGGCTGTCGCGGTAAAGATAGTCCATCTTGTCGATGTCGATCGGGCCGGAAAGCATGCCGGCGAGGATCTTTCCGCAGGCCGTGCGCGGTTTCTCGCTCAGCAGGGCGACCACATCGCGGGGATTGATTCGCCAATCGTGCCGCAGCACGTCGCCGATCTCGCCTTCCAACAGGAAACTGTTGGCGAACAGTTCATGGCTGGGCACGCTGGGCAAGCGGATGTCCTCGATCGGGTGGCAAAACGGCCAGTGGCCCAGGTCGTGCAGCAAGGCGGCGGCAATCAGCAACTCGGCGTCATTGACGCCCACAGTCCGCGCGAAACGTTCGTCGTGGGCCAGTTGTTTCAGATACAACAGGGCCAGTCGATATACGCCCAGGCTGTGTTCGAAGCGGGTGTGGATCGCCGCCGGATAGACCAGCGAGACCAGCCCGAGTTGACTGATTCGCCCCAGGCGGCGGAAGTCGGCCGCGTCGATCAGTTGCCTCACCCGCGGCGTCAAGGGCACGTCAACCTCCGGCGGTATCCGCACCAGGGAACGCCGCGCGTCCAAGGAGACGATTTCGGGTATGTCGAGAATTTCGCTCATGGCGGCTGCTCGATATACAGTTATCTCGATTCGCGCGCATCGCGTCAAGGACGCGCTCTATTTCTTCCCCAGCCGCCGCTGCTGCTGAAAGAATCGGCTTAGGATTTCTCCGCAACCGGCCGCCAAAACGCCCGAAATCGTCTCCACTCGATGGTTCAGCCGCGGATCGTCCAACAGCCGGAAGAGCGAATCGACCGCCCCGGCCTTGGGATCGGACGCGCCGTAGACGAGCGTCGCAAGGCGGGCCTGGACGATCGCCCCGGCGCACATCGGGCAAGGTTCGAGCGTGACGTAAAGCGTGCAGCCGTCCAGCCGCCACGAGCCGAGCGACCCGGCCGCCTGGGTGATGGCGATCATTTCGGCGTGCGCGGTCGGGTCGCGGAGTCGTTCGCGCTGGTTGTGGGCGCGGGCGATCAGACGCCGATCGTGGACGATGACCGCGCCGACGGGTACTTCCTCTTCTTGCAACGCCAATTCCGCCTCTTCCAAGGCGATTCGCATGAAATGTTCGTGCATCGTTTCAGTGCGCGGCCGCCGGTCGCGGTTTAATGGTAAACTCGAGCGGCTCGGCCGCCGCGTTCGATCGCACGTCGCCGCCGACGCCGACCACGCGCAGCCGGACCGGACCGGCGCCGAGCGTCCCGGGAGCGATCTCGATGCGGCCTTCCTCGCCGGATAGCTTTCCCACCGCGCGGGAGCCGTGCAATACAACGATCCCTTTCGCGCCGGGCGCCCGCACAACGACGACGATCGGTTCGTCGAAGCCGAACGGCCCTTGCCCGTCGAGGCGGGCCTCGATCGTTCGCTCGTGGTTGGCCAGCCGAATGGGCATTATCGCTCGTCCTTGCGATTCGATCGGCGGCGGTCCGACGGCCACCACGCGAAGTTGGTGCCAGCCGTCGGCGAAATTTCCGCTGTCGAAAGTGAGCCGGCCGCCCGGAAGGCAGGCGTCGAAACGACGGCCGTCGACGTACAACTCGAACCGCTCCACTTGTTCGCCTTCGGGCAGCGCGGCGGCGGGCGTCAGTCGCAACGTGCCGGAAACTTCCGACCCAGGCTCAATGCCCGCCACCCCGACCTTGGGTATTTCCGCCCACGGCCGGCAGAGTGGATCGCCCACGATCAGCAACTGGTACGGGCTGGCGACCGACTGGTAGAAGGCCTCGGCC
>JAFGLH010000123.1 GCA_016928165.1 Pirellulales bacterium
AAGACTTGCACCTACAAGGTCTGCAAGATGGTGCCCGAGCAACGGGTAAAGACTTGCACCTACAAGGTCTGCAAGATGGTCCAAGAGCAGTGCGTCAAACAGGTGCCTTACACGGTCTGCAAGCCCGTGTGCTACACCAAGACGGTCTACTGCGTCAAGCGAGTGCCGAAGCAAGTTCCCTACACGGTCACGCGATGCGTCCCGGTGGTGGTTTGCAAGCAAGTTCCGGTCAAGGTCTGCTGCCCTGTTCCGGCCTGCTGCGAAGCCCCGAAGGCGTGCGATCCGGCCGGTTGCTGCAACTAGCGCGGCGCGAGTGACATATGCCTTCCGACGACCGGCGGAAGGCTTGGTCTAGCCAACTTCACGGCGGCCGAACTTCTCGAAAAGGTTCGGCCGCCGTCGTTTCTTGCCAGGGGACTGGAGAAAAGATATTCTCTGCCCCCTTTTCTCTCCCGCAAAAAGTCTATGCGATTTGAAGCCGAAAGCCCTCACCCTAGCCCTCTCCCAGAGGGAGAGGGGACCATTGATTTGAAATTCGTAAAGTCCAGTCTCAAGCTGCTATTTTAGTCCTTCCAGTTCTTTGAGCCACTTTTGCGGCCGGTCCACATAGCCGCGAAAACGGTCCTCGGCGTTGCCGCCGCCGCGGGCGATATGAAGTCCGCGGAGCGGCTCAGGCGCGGAGACCAGTATCTCGCCGGCGGCGTTGATGTTGTCGATCGCCTCCCGGATCATGGCGACCGTCTCGCGCCGATCGGCCTCGCTCAGCCGGCCGGCGCGGAACTCCTTCATCCGCTCGCCGGCCGTCATGGTGCAATACATCGCTCGGGTTTCCAATCGGGCGACCTTCCAGAGAATCGCTTGCTGCCCGATCCGCGTGCGATACGGCTCCGCCGCGGCGGCCTGGGCATCGGTCAACAGCTTCTCGATCTCGTCGAGGCGGTCCTCGGCGACAAGCGGCGCGAGATCGGCGGCGTGGTCTGCGTCGAACGGCTGTTCCAGCGGATAACGCAAATCGGCAAAACCCTCGTAGCCGCACGTTTCCATCGCCGTCCCGCACAACTCGAAGAGCCGATCGAAGTATTGCTTCATCGCTCCGGCGGCGGGTCCGTAGAGGGCCTGGCAGTATTCCTCGATGTCCTCGGGCGAGGCGTCGCCGCGCCACAGGGCCTTGCCCAGAACGTAGTAATTCGCCCCGTATGCCCAATCGCTGAAACGCTGGAAGGCCAGCGACGTGATTCGCTCGACGCCCGCCGCGCGGTATGCCTTCACGTCGCGGCCGATCACCGGATGCAGCGGCAGCGGCATCTGGCGGAACAGCACCATGTCCTGATAGTATTCCATCACTTCCGGCTGATTGGGGAACAGTTTGACTTGCGACTCGAGCAGGGCCAGATAGCGGCGGTTGGCCTCGCACTCGCCCATCGCGTGGCGGTAGCAGCGTTCGCGCGGCGCATAGAACAGCCGGACGTTCGCGTGCGGCTTGATCCGTTTCGGCGGCGTTAAAGTATCGTGATAGGAGAGATGGGCCAGCGCGGTTTGTCCCAGCGGCAACCGCCCGGCCACGGCGTTGACGATCTTCAACGACTGGTCGGACGGCGAAAGCCCCTTGCACAACGGGCAGTCGCACCATCCGCCGCCCAGCAGGTCGTCCGGCCACAGGTGAAGCATCTCCAGCCGGGGCAACGTCCGCAGCCGTTCCCAATCGGCCAGCGATTTTCGGGCGATCAGTTCGGCGGCCTCGGGGCTGGAGGGGCACATGTTCAGTGACGCCGTGCGCCGGCCCTTCTCCATGCGGAAATAGTCCGGATGCGCGGCGAACTCGCTCCGCGGGAGATAGCCGGGCAGGAGATGCCCGCCCCATTCGACGCCCATGTCGCGGGCGCGGACCGCTTCGTCGAGCTTCGGCAGATAGTCCGGCGGCGCCGGCCCGCCGCAGATCGTCACGAAGTTATAACCGTTCTTGGCCAGATAGTCGATCAGGTCCAAGAGGTCCCGGTCGTAGGCGGTCGGAATCCACATCAGGCCGCGATGCGCGACGGCCGGCCGCGAGCGAATTTCAGGCCCCGGCCAGCCGATCGACTTTCGTCGCGGCACGAGTTCGCTGTCAACTCCGGGCAAAGGCCAGCGGCAGCCGAGCGCGTGAAGGAAGCGATAGGCCCCGAAAAGGCAGCCGCGGGGACTGCCGCCGGCGATTTTCACCGCCGCGCCGGCGCGGCGGATGCGATATTCATCCTCGGCAAGGCCGCGATCGACCGCCAAACGCACGGCCGCCGGGCCGCCGCCGCCGGCGCCGACGGCTATCGCGCATTCTTCGCCAGTGATTGCCTTGAGGTATCGCGCCAACTCGGCGGCGGCAAAGTCGAGCGTTTTGTTCTTTTCGGCAATTGCCGGCCCGGCAAGAATATCACTTTCGGCTGCCCGGCCTGATGCGGCCAGCATCAGTAAAACCGCCGCTAGTGCCCCAACCGATCTGAAATGACGGGAGCCACTGCTGGCTTGTCCAGCAGTGTTTCCGGCACTGCTGGACAAGCCAGCAGTGGCACCCAACGTGTCAAACAAGGACGGTTGACCCGCTAGGCGCAATGTTTGTCCGCGGATCGCCGCGACTTTTTGCGGTTGATACTTAACGGGGTCTGCAAACATAACACTCCCACTGAGAAACTGTAAAACAGTAAGTTTCCGTAATGGTAGCAGGCACACTCCGTGTGCCGTCCGCATATTACGGCACACGGAGTGTGCCTGCTACATTTCTATTCTGTAGGTTACTTTTTACAATGCCTTATCCGTCACCTCCAACACCACTACCGACGCCGCCGCGTCGGGGGCGACGGGAGGCAAGAATATTTCCAGGCCGCTTGGATTGGCAGATATGGGGAGCGGTTTGTGCCGCGGGTCGGCCAACAGATATGCCTTCGGCATCTTGCCGGCTGGAGGGGGCATGGACACGGAGAGCTTCCCGTCCTTCGGCCAGTCGAAGACGTGCAGATAGAGTTTGCCCGGCTTTCGCGTGACGCGGCCCCAGGACGGGGCCTTCGCAAACGGCGAGGCCGAGGCCCCGTGGATCGACTCGCCGTTGACCTTCATCCACGCGCCGATCTCGTCGAGCCGCTCGACGCTCGGCGCGGGTATCAGGCCCTCGGCCGTGGGACCGACGTTCAGCAGGAAGTTGCCCCCCTTCGAGGCGATGTCGATCAACATGCGGATCAACTTGGTCGAAGATTTCCAATTGTGGTCGTTTTTGTTGTAGCCCCAATGGTCGTTCATCGTGATGCACGATTCCCAGACCACCTCCGGCGGCAGTCCGTCGGCGGGTATTTCCTGTTCGGGCGTGCCGTAGTCGCCGACGATTTCCCGGCCCTTGCTGAGTCCCTTCATTCCCTGCCGGTTTTTGCCCACCCGGTTGTTGACGATGATGTCCGGTTGCAAGCCGCGGACGTAGTTGTAGAGGTCCTTGCCGCGCTCGTGGGTCCAGGTCTTTTCCCATTCGCCGTCGAACCAGAGGATGCCCAGCGGGCCGTAGTTTTGGATCAATTCCTTGAGTTGCCCTTTCAGAAATTGGACGTAGCGGTCCATGTCCGGCTCGCCCCGGGCGGTGTCGTTCCACGGGCGTCGGGGCGCGTAGTCGGGATGATGCCAATCCATGATCGAGTGGTAGACGCAGAACTTCAGCCCGGCCTTCTTGCACTCGGCGGCCAGTTCCTTGATCGGGTCGCGGCGGAAGGGCGTGGACATGATGCCCCAGTCGGTCAGCTTGGTGTCGAACATGGCGAAGCCGTCGTGGTGTTTGCTGGTGATGACGACGTACTTCATGCCCGCCTGCTTGGCCAAGGCCGCCCACGCGGCGGCGTCGAACTTGACCGGATTGAACTGCCCGCGGAACTTTTCATATTCCGACATGGGGATTTGCGCCTGCTCGGAAATCCACTCGGCGTAATCCTTTTTATCCTTCCACTCGCCGGCCGGCACGGAGTAGAGGCCCCAGTGGATGAACAGTCCGAACTTCGCCTCGCGGAACCATTTCATTCGCGCGTCGCGCTCGGCCGGGGTCTCTCGATCGAACGACGTTTCCGCCGCCGAAGAAAGGGCAAACGACACGATAAGCAAGAAAGATAAATATGCTATCCAGGGCTTAAGCATAGCGGAGGCTCCTTGTTTGGGCGGGAAGCGTTCGGGGGCGACATGCGCGATCAGGGTGAAAACTTGTTTTGAAAATCTCCCCTCTCCCTTTGGGAGAGGGGACTAATTTTTCAATTTCAAAACACGTTCTGAGTCATTATACCAACAGTTGCCGGAAATGAAAACCTCTCGGCAATATACCGTAGAGTGCGCGCTTGCACGCACCGTGGATGAACCGTAGACCGCGGTGCGTGCAAGCGCGCACCCTACGGTTTAGACATGTCGTGCGAGCGCTTCCGACAGCGCCGCGATCATCTCGTCGCTATGTCCGGCGGTAAGGCTGATTCGCAGCAGGGCCTCGCCCTCGGGCACGGTCGGCGGGCGAATGGCCGGCACGAAAAGACCCCGCGCGAAGAGATCAGCCGCCAGCGCGGTTGCCCGGCGGGGTTCGCCGACGATCAGCGGAATGATCTGGCTGGCCGACGCGCCGGTATTCCATCCTTGGCGGCGCAATTCGGCGCGGAGCGCGTCGGCGCGGGCCAAGAGGGTTTCGCGCCGTTGCGGGTCGTCTTGGACTGCATCCATCGCGGCTAGCGCGGCGGCCGAGCAGGCGGGGGGAGCGGCCGTCGAAAAAACGTACGAGCGGGCGCGATTGACCAGCCACTCGACCAGCGGCGCCGGTCCGGCGACGAATCCGCCCGAGCAGCCCAACGCCTTGCTGAGCGTGCCGACGCGGACGTGGACGCGGTCCTCGACGCCAAGGTGCTCGGTTGTGCCTCGGCCCCGGCGGCCGAAGACGCCCGTGGCGTGGGCCTCGTCGACCATCAACATCGCCCCGTGGCGTTCGGCCAGAGAGGCCAACTCGGCCAACGGGGCCAGGTCGCCGTCCATGCTGAACAGCCCGTCGGTGACGATCAGCCGGCGGCGGCAACGGCCGGACGCCTCCAGCAACTCGGCCAAGCGGCGGCAATCGTTGTGGGGATAGACCCGCACGTCGGCGCGGGAGAGCCGGCAGCCGTCCCAGATGCTGGCGTGATTCTTGCGATCGCAGTAGACGGCGTCTCCCTGCCCGACCAGCGCGGAGATCGCGCCGACGTTTGCGGCGAAGCCGGTCGAGAACGTCAAGGCCGCCTCGGTCCCCTCGAACTCGGCCAATCGCCGTTCGAGCGTTTGATGCAGTTCGGTCCGTCCGGTGACAAGCGGACTGGCGCCGCTGCCCCAGCCGAAGTGGGCGACCGCCTCGGACGCCGCGGCGCCGAGACGGGGATCGGCGGCCAGGGCAAGATAGTCGTTCGAACCGAAATTGAGCAGTTCGCGGCCGGCGATCGACAGTCGGGCGGATTGGGGACCGTCGTGCGTCGGCGGTCGGCGGCGCAGATGACGCCGCTCGAGCGAGTCCAATTCGTCGTCGATCCATGACAGGGGATTCATCGGTGGCGGGAACATCTATTGTTGCCAAACCGCAAGCGGCGGATAATGCCCCCGCGACCGCAGTCGCGAGGCGATTTACTCTCCCCTCTCCCCTCTACTCTCTCCCCTCTCCCCTCTACTCTCTCCCCTCTCCACTTCCTCGACCAGCACGCGGTTTCCGAGGACTTTTACCACTTTGATCGTCGCGCCGGGTTCGATCAGCTCGCCGTCGGCGATGACGTCGACCAGTTTGTCACCGAAACGGGCCTTGCCGCCGGGCGTCAGTTGCGTGGCGGTCGTTCCCCGTCGTCCGACCAGATCGTGGTACTCGACCAGGGCCTCGCGTCGTCCGATCCGTTCGGCCTCCTCGCCTGCCGGGGGCGCGAGCATTAAATGTCCGAACAATCGCGAGCGCGGCAGGCGATGGCGCAACAAGGCGGCGATCAGGATCATTCCGATCATTGCCCCGGCGACGCTCAGCAGCGAGTATTGGAGCCGCTCGAATTGATACGCATTGCGCGGCCAGATGAAGGTCTGGCTGGCCAACACCAGCGAGACGAGAATCAGCACGCCGCCGCCGAGGCCGAAAACTCCGAAACCGGGAATCACGAACAATTCCAGCAGCAGGCAGCTAACTCCGGTGACGAATAAGATAAGTTCGAGCCATTCGGCGGTGTGGCCGAGATAGCGGCTCCAGAAGAATACGAGGAAGCAAACGGCGGCGATGAACCCCCCCACGCCTAGCCCCGGCGTGTGCAGTTCGATGTACAAACCGGCCCCGCCGCAGAGCAGCAGCAGCACGGCCACGCCCGGCGAGGCCAGGGCGCGGATCAGCGTGTCTGCCCAGCCCGGCTCGACCAGCGTCGGGTCGTTTTCCAGGCCGTAGTACTTCTTGAAACCCGAAAAATCATCGACTACCCGGTTGGCCAGATGATAACGCTCAGCCTGATCGCCGGTGATTTGCAGCGGCGCGCCGGGCGTGGAGACGAGCGATTCCTTTTTCCATTTGTCCGGGGCCGGCTGCTCGTTACGCTCCTCGTCGGAAAAATACTCCACGTTTTTCTCGTCGCCCAACCGGGTGCAGCGGAAAACGTTCAGCTTCGGATCGACCAGCGCGGCCATCAAGGACCAGGAACGGCCGGTCTCGGGGGCCAACTTGTCGCGGATCACCATGCGGGCGTCTTCGATCTCCACTTCGCTCGGCTGGCCGGCGCCTGGACCGCCGATAATTGCCCGAGGATGGACCACCATCTGGTCGCAGGCCAGCGCGACGACGGCCGCGTCGGCGCGTGCCTCGTCGGGGACGTAGGCCACCGTGCGGACGCGGCCGGGGTCCAATTTCGCCAGATAGTTCGCCAGCCCGATCGCGTGGTCGAGCGATCCGCCGGGGCTGTCGATCCACAGGCAGACGAAATTTACGTCGTTCTCACGCGTCTGATCTTCGATCATCCGTTGCGCCCGTTGGGCCGAATCGGCCCGGATCGGGCCTTGCAGATCGACGCGGATCGCCCGCCAATCGCCCAACAGCGATGGATCGTCCGCCAGCGCGGTGGGCGGGAGTTCCAGGGCCTTGCCCACGTCGCGACGGTCGGATGCCAAATAACTGACCAGCCCCATCTGCCGCGCATCCTCGCCGGAAAAAACGCCCGGCTCGCCGGCGCGTTTGACCACTTCGGGCGGACCGACGGCACGGCGTTTTTTCAATTCCTCAAGCCCTTCGGCGGCAACGTACTCCGGCCCAACCTCGGTCTTTACCTGCAAGATTTCCAGTCCCCGGTCCAACATCCCCAAGGCCAGCGGCACGGGCACGGTCCGCCGCCGGCCGGCGATCTCGGCGTATGCGCTGCGCTGCGTGGGGGTGATGGTCTTCTCGTCGATGCCCGCCGCGCCGATCGTGGCCTTCGGCGCCATGACGATTTCCTCGCAGGCGATGGCCGGCAACACGGCGTGGCCCTCTATCGACCGGGGCAGATAGGCCACGGTCCGAACCGCGCTGAGTTCCTCGCCGGAGATGAAGCTGGCCAAGTCGTGGGCGGCGCCGAAAGCGCTTCCCCGCCCGAAACTTTTCTGCCCCTTAGGCACGTCGAATTCGAAGACCAACGTAAGCCGGGCGCCGTCTTTGTCGGCCATGTCGCTCGCCCGGCGGGCCATCCGCTGCACGTCCTCGACCGTATCGCCGGTGATCGGCAAGGCGACGCGGATGTATCGCCCGATCCGTGGCGGAGCGTCCGCTTCGTCCGCGACGGCGGCTTGCAGAATGAGGCCGTCGGCCAGCGCCGACAACAGCAGCGTCGCCGCGACGAGCCGACGGAGGGGCAAGGCCGCTTCCTGGCGCGCATTTGGTCTAGACATGGCGAAAACCTCCGCAACAGATTATATGTTTCCGCCCTTGGCCGTCAATTCGGGGGAGTTTTCCCTGCCACGCCGATCGTTGGCACTGGACAACACCCGCCGAACAGTGCATCATGGCGTGGAAATCCGACGCTTACGGTCCATGGTTTAGCAACCGCCGGCACGGCGGCTTGAATCGCCGATTCGGTCCGTCGTGCCGACGGCCGCCAAACAGCAACTCAACATCGACGGAAAGAGAAATATACAGTGCCTGAATTCGACGCCGTAGTATGGGAGTGGATCATTTTTGCCGTCATCGTCGTGGTCCTTTTGGCCTTGGACCTGCTGGTCTTCCACCGCCGCGACCACGTGCCGACGCTCAGCGAATCGACGTGGTGGACCGTTTTTTGGATCGGCGTCGGCCTGGCGTTCAACGCTTTGTTCTGGTTGCGCGAAGGACACGAGGCGGGCGTGCAATTCCTCACCGCCTACCTGATCGAAAAATCGCTCTCGATGGACAACATCTTCGTCTTCGTGGTGATTTTTCGCTTCTTCGCCGTGCCGCTGATGTATCAATACCGCGTGCTGTTCTGGGGCATCCTGGGGGCGATCTTTATGCGGCTGGCCTTTATCCTGGCCGGGGTGGAGTTGATCGAAAGATTCAGTTGGGTCGAGCCGCTGTTCGGGGCCTTTCTGATCTATACCGCGTACAAACTGGCCCGGCACAGCGGCGCGGAGGTCCATCCGGAAAACAATCCCGTCTTGCGGTTGGCCCGGCGGGTATTCCGCGTCAGCCAAGGCGACCATCGCCAGCACGGCCACGCCTTTTTCGTCCGCGAGGCGGGCCGGCGGTGCATCACGCCGATGTTTCTCACCCTGCTGGTGATCGAGAGCACGGATGTGCTGTTCGCCGTCGACAGCGTGCCGGCCGTGCTTTGCATCACCACCGACCGATTCATCGCCTTTAGCTCGAACGTGTTCGCGATCCTCGGGCTTCGGGCGTTGTTTTTCCTTCTGGCCGGCATGGTCGAGCGGTTCCGCTACATTCACTACGGGCTGGCGGCCGTGCTGGGGTTTGTCGGCTTGAAGATGATCGCCAAGTATTTCCTCGAATACGAACTGGCCCCTTGGGTGTCGTTGCTGGCGGTCGCCGGCCTGTTGGCCATTTCGATCGTCGTCTCGCTAATGGTCAAGCCGGCGAGGAACGACGAATTCCGGGAGGGCGAAAATTAGGCAACCGTTCACAGGGGACTGCCCCGATTTTCGCGGTTCACCGCGAAAATGGGACTGCCCCCCTCGGCGGTGAAGGGGACAGGCACATTTTTCGCCCTTGAAAGGGCGAAAAAATGAGCCAGTCCCCGG
>JAFGLH010000124.1 GCA_016928165.1 Pirellulales bacterium
CGGAAAGCTCCAAATCCGTAGGGTGCGTGCTTGCACGCACCTTATTTCGCGGCAAAACCAAGCTGGTGCGTGCAAGCACGCACCCTAACTTAATGGTTCCGCAACAGAAACTAATAAAAATCCACGGAATGAAAATCCGCGGGATTGCGTCTATAATATAGATGAGCGGAGACTTTTACGCCGAGGCCCCCCATGTCGAGTGGAATGATTGCCCCACCACCGCTGCCGGCCGAGGTTCCCTTGGCCGCGCCGCCGTCGAAGTACGAAGGTTTTATCGACCAACGCATCCGGCAGACGCGGCGGCAGATAAGGACCGTGGACGTGGCCGCCGGGCTGGCGGCGCTGGCCGCCGGCGCGATACTGTATCTGTTCGCCGCCGCTCTGGCCGACCACTGGCTGTTGGTTGGCGGTTTGGGCGTTTGGGGGCGATGGCTGCTGTGGCTGGCGCTGGTCGGCGCCGGGGGCGCGTTTTTCACGCTGAGAATACTGCCGCCGCTGGTCCGCAGCGTCAATCCGGTCTTCGCCGCCTCGACGATCGAGCAGAGCCGGCCGACGTTGCGCAACAGCCTGGTAAACTTTCTCTTCCTCCGCGGGCTGCGGTGCGAGCTGGCCCCGCCGGTGTACAACGCGCTCGAGCGGCGCGCCGCTGACGACCTCTCGCAAGTCCCCGTCGAGGCGTCGGTCGATCGAACGCGCCTGATCCGCATTAGCTGGGCGCTGGCCGTCGTGCTGGCGTTGTTCCTGTTGTATTTCGTCGTCTCGCCGAAGGATCCGCTCCGCTCGGCGGCGCGGGTGCTGTTGCCGTGGTCGGACACGGCCGCGCCGACGCGGGTGACGATCGAGGACCTCCGGCCCGGCGACACGGCCGCCTTTCACGGAGAGTTCATTACCGTCTCTGCGGAAGTGGCGGGATTAAGCGAGGGCGAAATCCCCTTGCTGATCTACTCGACGGCCGACGGTCAAAGCGTCGATCAGCAGGTTCCGATGACGTTGCCCGAGGGGCGATACCGCCACGAGTGCCGGCTTCCGCCGAGCAAACTGGGTTTTCAGCAGGCCTACACATATCATCTTTCGGCCGGCGATTGCCGGACGCGCGAGTACAAGATCGAGGTCCGGAACGCCCCGGCCATTGTAGTCGATAGGGTGGTCTATCGTTACCCGGGCTACACCGGTCTGGCCGATCTGGCCGTCGACGGGGGCGCGGACTTAAGGGCCATCGAGGGGACCAAGGTGACGATCCACGCCACGGCGAACGCCGAGATCAAGCCCGGCTCGGCCGAAATCGACCTCGGCTGCACCGGGCGGGGCGGCGTGCGGATGTCGTCCGAGAAGTATTCGGCCGAAGGCGACGTTGGTCTGCGGCTGAACTCCGACGGCGCGCCCCCGTTCGATTGCTACCAACTCCGCTTCTCCGATCTCAACGGCAACGAAAATCTCCATCCGGCGCGGCACGGCATCGAAGTCGTCCGCGATCTGCCGCCCGAGGCGAAGATCGTCGAGCCGCAACAAGAGCGGATTGCGGTGCCGGAAAACGGCAGGCTGACGATTCGCGTCCGCGCGGCGGACCCGGACTTTGCCCTGCGGCGGGTTCTCCTCAAGGCGGTCCGCGCGGACGACGATCGGGGTCTCTCGATTCCGCCGCTGCTGGAGCGGCTGAGGCCGGAAAAGGGCATCCAGGGCGAGCACCAAGCCCGGTTTGACTTTGAGCCGAAACGATTGGGATTGAAGGCCGGAGACCGGGTCCAATACTGGGCCGAGGCCGAAGACAACAAGGAGCCGATGCCCAATCAGACCGCAACCGGAAAGAAAGAGATCGTCATCGAACCTGCCCAGGCCCGGCAGCGGCAAGAAAAACAAGACGGGGACAAAGGCGACCGAGCCGATCGGCCCGAGGACGCCATCCCGCCTCAAGACCAGCGGCAGGAGGACCAGCCGCCGCAAGACCTTGCCAAGGAGCAGTCTCCGCAAGACCAACAGCAGCCTTCTGATGCAAAGCAGGACGATCAACAGCAAAAGGAATCCTCCAACGACAAACAAGGCGGCGAGCAAGGGGACCAGTCCGGCGGCGAGCAGGGCGATCAACAGTCGGATGCCGGCGAACAAGGCGACGGTCGGCAAGACGAATCGCGACGGGAAGACGGCTCCGAAGCCCAATCCGAACGCCGCGTCGATCCCGAGGCCGAGCCGGGCGACGCCATGCAAAAAATCATCGAGGACATACAGCGCCAGCAAGAAAAGCAAGAATCGCAAAATAAAAATCAGAACCAAAATCAGCAACCGGACAGCGGTCAAAAGGGCGAGCAAAAGGGCGAGCAACAGCAACAGCCGTCCGGCGAAAAGCAGGAATCGAGAGATCGACAAAGCGGCGACCAACGGAACCAGCCCGACGGGCAGCCGTCCGGCGCCGAACAGACTTCCGGCGACAAGCAGGAACAAGGCCCCTCCGGCGGCGAAAAAGCAAACGCCGACCAACCGTCACAAACCGATTCCCCGCGGGAAAAAGGTGGTTCCGAACAAGGCGAGGGGACTGATTCCGCCGCTCCTGAAGAGTCGGAAGGTTCGTCGGACGGCCAAAGGGAAAAAACCGACGCCGGCAAACCTGACGGCGAAAAATCACCGGGCGAACCGTCCGGCGGCAGCAAGAAAGAACGGAAAGAAGGCGAGCAAGGCAAATCCGACAAGGAGACGGGACAAGGGCAACGCGAAGTGTCCGACCGGCGGCAACCGACCGAGGAATCCGCCCCGGGCGGTCGGCAACCGGGCGAGCGGGACATGCCCGGGGAGGGCAAAAAATCGGACGACCGACAGTCGCCCCCATTGCCGCAAGAAGAGGCCGCGCCGCGCGAGCGGAAGAGGCCCGAGAAGACCGGCCAAGCGCCGGGCGAGCGGAAAGAGGGCGACGCCCAATCGCCCAGCATTGACGAGAAGGAATCCGACTCGAAGGGCGACACGGCGGGAGACCGAAAGGGAGGGGGCGAGCAGGGCGGCGGTCAACAGTCGGACCAGCCGGGCGTGGGAGGGCCGGGCGCGAACGCGCCCGCCGACCAGGGCGCGTCAAAGGCCGACGAGCCGGGAGTGGGCGAAACCGGATTTCGCCCTGGCGAGAAGGAGAAGTCGGAAACTCCCACCGGCTCGGAGCAAAAGGCCCCGGCCGCCGGCGGAGTACCCGACGATGAGAAGCGAAAAACCGCGCGCGAGGGGAGCGATTCCGACGCAACCCGGCAAACCGATGGGAAAAATCTCGATGGCTCCGAAAAGCCGGCCGACCCTTCCGATAAAAGCGGCTCGCCGCGTGACGCGCGGGAAGAACAGCAAGGCGGAAAGGGATTTACCGGCGGCGGCTCGGGCAAAGCAGGCTCGGACAACATATCCGGCAGCGGCGCCGCATCGAGCGACCGGGCCAATCTCGATTACGCCCGCCGCCAGACCGCCTTGGCCCTGGAACACCTCCGCGACCAGTTGGCGGAGGAGCGATCGCCGTTGCTCGAACGGCTCGGTTGGACCAAGGAAGAGGCGAAACGCTTTTTGGAGCGGTGGGAGCGGATGCGGCGTGCGGCCACCCGGCCGGGCGCGGCCGGCGAAGCGGCGAAAAAACAATTCGACGAAGCGCTGCAAAGCCTCGGCCTGCGGCCCGGCGCGACCGACTTGAAAAGCGGCGGAGTGGCAGCCGAGCGATCCGAGACGCAGCGGGACGCCGGCCGATTCGCTCCACCGCCGCAGTGGGCCGACCAATTCCGCGCATACACGCGCGGCGTTTCCGAGGCTGAAAACAAAAAGTCGGACGATTCCGGCGGCGGGAAAAAGTAGTAAAGTAGTCAGTAGTAGCAGGTCAGGCCATTCGTACCTGACAGTCAGTCAATCACGATATTTTTGTGTCAGGTACGGAGTACCTGACCTACTCTGGGATTTACCCTTACGCCATTGCCTTGTCGGAGATGTCTTTTCGGCACCACGCGCCTGGCCAGCGGATGCACTTGACGGCGCGGTAGGCGTTCAGCTTGGCCTTGGCGATATTTTCGCCGAGGGCGGTGACGCCGAGCACGCGGCCGCCGGCGGCGACCACTTCGCCGTTGCGCATGGCGGTGCCGGCGTGGAAGACTTTTACGTCGGGCAGGGCGTCGGCGTCGACCAGGCCGCGGATCGGTTGGCCTTTCGCGTAGTGGCCGGGGTATCCTTGGCTGGCCATCACGACGCAGACGGCCGGCCGGGGGTCCCACTGGAGCGGTCCGATCCGGTCCAGACGCTTGTCGACGGCCGCATCGAGCACGTCGAGCAGGTCGGTCTTCAGCCGCATCAGCAGCGGCTGACACTCGGGGTCGCCGAAGCGGACGTTGAATTCGAGCACCTTCGGTCCCTGGCTGGTAATCATCAGCCCGGCGTAGAGGACGCCGAGGAAAGGCCGGCGGGCGCGCTTCATGGCGTGAACGGTCGGCACGAGGACGCGTTCCTCGATCCAATGGAGCATCTCGTCGTCGACCAGCGGGGCGGGACAGTAAGCGCCCATGCCGCCGGTGTTCGGTCCCGCTCCGCCGTCCAAGGCCGCTTTATGGTCTTGCGCGGGCTGCAGCGTGACGATCGTTCGTCCGTCGGTAATCGCCAACACGCTCGCCTCTTGGCCGTCGAGCCGCTCCTCGATCACCAGCCGGTCGCCCGACGTGCCGAATTCCTTTTTTCGGGCGAGGCGGTCCACCGCCTGAAGGGCCTCGTCTCGTCCCGTGCAGACGACGACGCCCTTGCCCGCGGCCAGCCCATCGGCCTTCACCACCACCGGCACGTCTTCACGGTCGTTGAGGAATTTTTGGGCTTCATCCGGATCGGTGAACGAGTGGTATTCGGCGGTGGGTACGTCGGCGTGCCGGAGGAGGTCTTTGCAGAAGACCTTGCTGGCCTCCAATTCGGCGGCGGCGCGAGTGGGGCCGAAAATCCGCAGGCGCTCGGCCTCGAAAACATCGACGATGCCGGCGGCCAGCGGCGATTCCGGCCCGACGACGGTCAGTCCAACCCGGTTTTCCTTGGCGAATTTGACAAGCGCGGGAAAGTCGGTTGCCTGAATATCGACGTTTTCGCCGTCGTAATCGGTGCCGGCGTTGCCCGGGGCCACGAAGACGCGGTCGGCGCGGGGGCTTTGCGTGATTTTCCAGGCCAGGGCGTGTTCCCGGCCTCCGTTGCCGACGATCAGGATATTCATGCCGACGCCTGTATGCGTTGCCGAAAAAACAACCGTGATTCTAAAGCGGCGCGGCCCCCGAGCAAAGCCCCCCGTTTTGCCGTTGCGTATCGAGGCTTGTGCGGGCGACCTTCCGCTGGTGAGTTTTATTCCGATTGCAGCGACTTCCCTACCCCAAGAATTGGGCATATTAAAACTGCCTCGCGTTAGGGCCGCTTTAGGGAAACCTATGTTATCTCAGGCCCTTTTATTGCGAGAGTGGTCCGTTCCGTGGAAAGTTGGTTTTCGCGTTCTTGGGCGTTGGGTGCGACCGATGAGCGATTTTATATACGACGCGAAGCATTCGGACCCGCACGGCGGCGCCCGCAAGCGACTGTATGCCTCGACGATCGGAGTGGCGATCGCCGGAGCGGTCGTTTCCGCGGCGTTGTTCTTCGCGCTCCGTTCGGAGGAGCGGGACCAGGCATTCTGGGAGTTCGAGCGTTCGAGCCGCGACCACGTCTCCGCTCTGTGGAAGACGTTGGAGTTGGATTTCATGGTGATGCGGTCGGTGCAGTCGTTGTATACCGGCTCGGAGAAAATTGAACAAGATGAATTCGCCGCCTTTGTATCTCCGTTGATGGAGGACCATCCCAGCATCCGCTCGATGCAGTGGGCGCCATGCGTGCGGCCGCCGCAAGGCGAGGAGCGATTTCCGATCGAATGGGTCGAGCCGCGCGGCGCAGACGTGGCGGCGCTCGGGTTCAACCTGGATTCCGATCCGTCCTGCCTAATCGCCATGCGCCGCAGCCGCGAAACGGGTCGAATCACCATGACCGAGAAGACGCTCTTGCCCTACGAGTTGGGCAATCAAGCGGGCGTGAGGGTCTTCCTGCCGGTATATAAACAAAACGTGCCGCTCAACACGGCGGAAAAACGCCGCGATAATCTGCTCGGCTTCGTCGTGGGCGTGCTCCGCTTGAAGGGCATCGCCGAGGAGAGCCTTGCCTCGCTGACGCCGGTGGGGATCGACGTCAGTCTGATCGACGATTCGGCCGACGCCGACCAACGACTGTTGTATTTCTACAGTTCCCGCACCCGAATCCTCGACACGGCCAAATCCAACGGCGAGAACGCGGCGCCGAGGAACGAGGATTTTTCCTTTTCCGTGAATAAGGAAGTGGCGGGCCGGCAATGGACCGTCGTCTGCACGGCCTCGCCCCGGTTTTTCGCCGATCGGACGACGTTTTACCCTTGGATTGCCGCGGCGGGTGTTTTAATGTTGACCGGGCTGCTGGCGGGATACCTGTTGCGCAAGGGACGGATGGCCGCCAAATTGGCCGAAAACGAACGCAAGTTGCGCGGCATTCTCGAGCAAACCTTTCAATTCATCGGATTGCTCTCTCCGGATGGAATACTCTTGGACGCCAACAAAACGGCCCTGGACTTCGCTGGGGTGCGGAAAGAGAGCGTGTTGAACAAACCGTTTTGGGACACCCCTTGGTGGAATCACTCTCCTCAACTGCAAGAGCAACTCCGCCGGGCCGTGAAAAGGGCGGCCGCCGGTTTTACCGTCCGCTTCGAGGGCGTTCATCTCATGCCGGACGGCGCCCGGCGATGGATCGACGCCTCCCTTAAACCGCTGAAGGACGACGACGGAAAGGTCGTCTATATCATACCCGAAGGATACGACATCACCGATTACAAGCTGGCCGTCCAGCGGCAGGAACGGTCGATCGAACGGCTGATGCAGATAAACCGGCTGCAAGAAGAGTTGATGACGCCAAGCGGCGTGGAAGAAAAGCATCGCAAGATCACCGACGCGGCCGTCCACATGCTCGATCTCGACTTCTGTAGAATATGGTTGATTCAGCCGGCCGACTTCTGCAAATACGGATGCGTTCATGCGAACACCGACGAAGGCCGGAACGTCTGCGCGAAGACCAAGAAATGCCTCCACTTGATATCGAGTTCGGGCCGATACACGCACGTCGAAGGCGAGCACTCGCGCATTCCGTTGGGAAATTGCAAGATCGGACGCATCGCCGGCGGCCCCAATAAAAAGTATCTCACCAATAATGTCGCCGACGATCCCCTCGTGCAAGACAAGGAATGGGCAAGGGAGCTCGGCCTTGTCTCCTTCGCCGGATACAAGCTCCGCGACACCGACGGCAATCCGATGGGGGTGTTCGCGGCTTTCGCCAAGCACCCCATCTCCGAAGAGGAAGACGCGTTTATGTCGAACCTGGCGGAGATCGCCTCGAAGGCCGTGCTCGATTGCCGCGCGGCCGAGGCCCTCAGGCTCAGCGAACGCCACCATAAGCTTTTCCCCGAAAACGTCACCGATATGATATGCGCCCTCGATTTTTCCGGCAGATTCATCTATGCCAGCCCTTCGGTTAGAAAACTTTTTGGATTTACCACCGAGGAATATCTGAATCTGACGCTTCCGGAAGTTATGACGCCGGCCTCCTT
Organism: Pirellulales bacterium; assembly: GCA_016928165.1. Taxonomy (GTDB): domain Bacteria; phylum Planctomycetota; class Planctomycetia; order Pirellulales; family Thermoguttaceae; genus JAHIKV01. The sequence goes on from JAFGLH010000124.1 coordinate 7,622, forward strand.
CGCCGTCGCCAACAACGAGATGCAGGAATTCATAGCCGTGGCCCGCAAAGGCGAACGGCCGGAGCCGGGCAGCTTGGAATTGGAATTGTATCGCAATGACGGCTCGACCGTCTGGTGCGAAATATCATACAGCGGGATGTACGACGAATCGGGGAGAATAATCGCCGTCCAAGGCATCTGCCGCGACATCACCGCCCGCAGAAAAATGGAAGAGGAACTTCGCCGTTCCAAGGAGGCGGCGGAAACGGCCACCCAGGCGAAGAGCCAGTTCCTCGCCCGCGTAAGCCACGAAATCCGCAATCCGATGACCTCCATCCTCGGCTACACCGACCTGCTGATGAACCCCGCGGTCGACCCGAGCAGCCGCAACAACTACCTGGCGGTGATCCGCCGCAACGGCGAGCACCTGCTGGATTTAATCAACGACATTCTCGATCTCTCGAAGATCGAGGCCGGCAAGCTTTCGCTCGACGTGCGTCCATGCAGCCTGGTGTCGCTGTTGGCCGACGTGGCCAGCGTGGTCCGGCCCCGCGCCGAGAACCGCGGCTTGTCGCTGTCGGTCGAGTACGAATCGGAAATCCCGGAGACAATTCTGACGGACCCCGTAAGGTTGCGCCAAGCGCTGATCAATCTGGCCGGCAACGCGGTGAAGTTCACCCGCGAAGGGAGCGTTCGGATCGCGGCCTCGCTGCTTCCCGTCTGGCAGGGCCGCCCCGCCGTGAGAATACAAGTGATCGACACCGGCATCGGCATCGCGGAAGACGCCATGCCGAAGCTCTTCGAGCCGTTCTCGCAAAGCGATCAGTCCATCTTCCGACAGTTCGGCGGCACGGGCCTCGGCTTGGCCATCTCGCGTCACATCGTCGGCCTGCTGGGCGGGGAATTGGCCGCCACAAGCGTGCTGGGAAAAGGGAGCAACTTCAACCTGACCGTACCCACCGGCGACCTGAAGGGCGTGGCCATGCTGAAACATCCCGCCGAGGCGGAATGCGATAGCTACGGAACGTCGGCCGCGCAACAGGCCAAGGAACTCGAAGGGCTGCGCATCCTGCTGGCCGAAGACGGCTTCGACAACCGGCAGTTGATCCAAACCGTTCTCCGCGCGGCCGGGGCAATTGTCGAAACCGTCGTCAACGGCAGGGAAGCGGTCGAAAAGGCCGAAACGGAGCCCTTCGACGCGATCCTGATGGATATGAACATGCCGTTGATGGACGGCTACGAGGCGACCAGAACGCTCCGCGGCCGCGGCTACGAAAAACCGATTCTGGCCCTGACCGCCAACGCCATGACCGGCGACGAAAAGCAATGTCTCACCGCCGGCTGCGACCGACACCTGACCAAGCCGATCGACCGCGCGCTGCTGATCAACACGATCGCCGTTTGCACGGGCCGGACGACCGACGAAATGGAGGAGAACCGCGAATTGCAAATGACTGCCGAACACGAAGAAGGCCCGCTGGTTTCGCTCTACGCCGACGACCCGGACGTGGCGGGAATACTCGGAGGATTCGTCGAAGGATTGGACATCCAGTTGAGCGACATGGATCGGGCCTATTCAGAGGAGCGTTTCGACGACCTGAAGCGGTTCGCGCACCGGTTGAAAGGAGCGGGCGGGTCCTACGGATACCCGACCTTGACCGACGCCAGTAAAAAGCTTGAAAACGCCGCCGCCGCGAAAGATCGCCCCGCGGTGGAAAAATCGCTGGAAGACGTGGCCGCCTTGTGCCGCGCCATCAAAGAAGGATATCAATCAATCACAATCTCGGCAGGGAGCGATAAGCAATGAAAGTCCTCATGATCGACGACAGCCCGGACGCTTTGGCCGTGGCCAAGGCCCGCTTGGCGAAGGAACATCTCGACATCGTCACCGCCGGCGGAGGCGTTTCCGGCCTGGAGGCCGCGCATCACGAGAAACCGGACATTATTCTGCTCGACGTGGACATGCCCGACATGTCCGGCTTCGAGGTCTGCCGTGCCTTGAAGGCCGACGCGGAACTGTGCATGATACCCGTGCTGTTCCTTTCGGGCGCCACCACCCCGGAAGACAAAGTGCAAGGGCTGGACCTCGGCGCGGTGGACTACGTCGCCAAACCGTTCGACGCCTTCGAGCTTCGCGCCCGCGTGCGCGCCGCGCTACGCACGAAACACCTTCAAGACCTGCTGATGGAGCACGCCCACATCGACCCCCTGACCGGCTTGCCCAACCGCAGGGCGCTGATGGAACGGCTCCAGTGCGAATGGGCGCGGATCGAACGCCACGGGGGCCAAATGGCCTTCATCATGGCCGACCTCGACCACTTCAAGCGGGTCAACGACCTCTACGGCCACCACATCGGCGACAAGCTGCTCCAGGAGACGGCCCGCGCCATCGCCGACCAGTGCCGCGAAAACGACCTGCCCGCCCGCTACGGCGGCGAGGAGTTCTCGATCGTCGTTCCCGACGAGGCGGCCGTCAGCGCCGTCCATCTGGCCGAACGCTGCCGAGAGAAAATCTGCGAATGTTGCGTCGTCGTCCGCAACGAAACGGTAAAAGTCACCGCCAGCTTCGGAGTGGCCGACTCGCTGAATCTGTCTTCGATAGACGAGATGATGCGTCGGGCCGACGAGGCCCTCTACTGGGCAAAGGAGGCCGGCCGCAACCGGGTGCAATCCAACGCCGTCGCCAGTTTGCCCGCCGCCCCGATAAATGCCGCCCCCTCGCCGTGGCCCGACCAGCAACCGGCAAACCAATAGCCGCGAAAGACCGCCTATCCCCGGTTCCCGCGCTTTGAGCGCGGGAACCCGCTTGCCCTGGATCGGGGGCAGGACCATTTTTCGGCCCTTTTCTCGTCGAAAAAGCGCCCGCCTACCTTTACCGCCTCTTTGTCGCCTCGTTCGCCGGGCGACCGGCACTAAGTCTCGCGTATTACGACCATGCCACCAACGACGGGGGGCGAAGCGAATTTTCATTTTAACTGAACTTATGCAAATTCGAAAACGAAAGTCCCCTCTCCCTCCGGGAGAGGGCTAGGGTGAGGGCTTGTGGCCTAAAAACGCCTTGACTTGCTTGCGAGATTTTCCCATGCCCTCACCCCCGACCCCTCTCCCAAAGGGAGAGGGGACAAATTTGCAAAAGTCCAGTTATAATTTCCAACTAGCCCGTTGACATTTTAGGAGGCTTGGGTTAATTTGGAGGATAATTATGTGGAGGGCTCGGTATTTGCGGATGCTCCGGGATTGACGCATTTGCCATATTAAGCCGATTTTTTGATCTCACTACATCCAGGGAGGCAGCGATGCGGAATCTAAAACTTCTTATCGCAATCGGAATTATTTTTGCGCTTTCCTCCAGGGCTTGGGCCGCCCCGCTCATCTCAAATGGCCTCTTCGTCTATTACAGCTTCGACGACGTGAGCGGCTCGACGGTCTACGACGGCTCCAGCAACGGCTACGACGGCACGGCTTACGGAACAATTACCTACGAGTCCGGCAAGCTCGGCAACGCGGCCAATTTCAAGTTCGGCATCACGACTCAGCACGGGACAACGACCACCAACGATTATACACTCACCGACAACAACTACATCATGTTGCCCTCGGCCGCTTTGAACAACGAGCCTACGTCGAACTTCACCGTCTCGGCATGGTATTACGTTGAGACAGACGCCTGGACATCGGAGCTTTTCAACGCCGAATTCTACCTAGAGGACAGCGACCGCAAGTCCTCCGTCCATGCGGAGTTTCCCGCAAACTATCCTACTGCCTCACACCGTTTTGTCCTGCGGGACGATTATAACAAGAAAATCTGCGATTTTAAGGATGGGGAGAATAAGTGTGCCACGAATGAATGGCATCACGTCGCCATGACGTACAGCGCCGATACCCACATAGCGGAAATCTTCGTCGACGGCGAAAGTTCGGCCTCTGTTGCCACCCCCGCCGAGGTAGGCACGGCCGACGACATCGGACAGTGGATAGGCGCTTACATCGGCGTGACCAACGACAGTTGTCGGCAGTATTACGGCCTGATTGACGAGTTCTATATCTACGGCAAAACTCTTTCCGACAGCGCCATTTACGCATTAGCTCATACATCTATTGCCGGCGATGCGTCCTTGGACGATACCGTCAACCTCGACGACCTCGGCACGTTGATC
>JAFGLH010000125.1 GCA_016928165.1 Pirellulales bacterium
ACGTTTTCAAGGACATTCCCACCGCGGCGCGGCCTCCGCTTTCATAGTATCACCCTACGGATTTGGAGCTTTCCGCAACAGTAACTAAATAACAACGACCAAATTTGTCTAACTTGTTTTAGATTGCCTATAGGGCTTGGGGTTTCCACGCGGAGCATGGGAACAAGGATTATGGCGCGATTCACGCACGCTACTCGACCGCCTTGCTGACCAGCACCACGTCTTCTTGTTGCTCGTCGAAGCTAAAGCCGCGGTTGCGGAAGGTGGCCAACATGCGGCTGTTCTCCTTCGAGACCTCGGCGACGATCTTTTTCACGCCCCAGGTCTTTCCCAATTCGATACAGTAGTCGGTCAGCAGCCCTCCCAGGCCGTGTCCGTGCCAGCGGTCGACGACGATGATGGCGTACTCGGCGGAGTTGTGGTCGGCGTCGGCCACCAGCCGGCCCACGCCGATCAGCTTCCGCTGTCCATCCTCCTCGACCTCGGCCACGATGCCCATCTCGCGGTCGTAGTCGATGAAGCAGTAGCGTGAGGCCATCTCGTGGGTCGTTTGCTTGAACAGGTAGCTGAAGCGGAACCAGAGCGATTGGGTCGAGCAGCTTCCGAGCAGCTCGTGCCACATCGGCTCGTCTTCCGGCTTGATCGGGCGGAGGATCACCGGCGTGCCCTCCTTGAGTTTCCGTTGTACTACGTATTCTTCTGGATACGGCCGGATCGCCAGGTGGGCGTAGGGCCGGACGGTGCGGACCACCAGGTCGCGGTCGATCACCACCCGCGCGTCCAACGCCATCACGTCTTCCGGCGTGACGATCAGCGGATTGATGTCCAGCTCCTTGATCTCGGGATAGTCGGCCACGAGATAGGAGAACCGCATGATGATCTCGATCAGCCGGTCGATGTTCGCGCCGGGCTTGCCGCGATAGCCGCGCAAGAGGGGCCACGACTTGAGCGATTCGAGCATCCGTCGGGCCAGGGCCTCGTTCAACGGCGGCAGCCCCAGGGCGCGGTCGCGGAACACCTCGGCCGCCGTCCCGCCCATGCCGACCATGATGACCGAGCCGAAGATAGGGTCTTTCTTCGTGCCCATGATAAGCTCGAAGCTGTTGGGGAAGCTGACCATCTTCTGCACGGTTACGCCGATGATTTCCGCCGCGGGAAATTTTTCCTTGGCGCGGGTGGTGATTGTCTCGAACGCTTCCCGCACCTTTTCGTCGGAGGAGATATTGAGTATCACGCCGCCCACGTCCGTTTTGTGGGTGATCTGCGGCGAGTGTATCTTCAGCACCACCGGATAGCCGATGCGATGGGCCACCTCGACCGCCTCGTCGGCAGAGCGGGCCGCCTGCGGCTTGGTCACGGGAATCTCGTACGCCTCCAAAAACGCCTTCGAGACGTTTTCCGAAAGTATTTCGTTACCCTCGGTGAGGATCGTGTCGAACACGCCGCGGAGCCGCTGGCGGTCGAGCGTGAACTCCAACGGGATGTCTTTGGGCGTCTCGTGCAGGATTTGCAGGTTTCGAGCGTAGGAAACGAGGTGCATGAAGGCGCGGACCGCCTTCTCCGGCGTGTTGTAGGTGGGTATGCCCGCGGTGTTTAGTATCTGCACGCCGTCGGCGACCACGCGACCGCCCATCCAGGCCGCCAACACCGGCTTGTGGGCGTGATGGGCAGCCTCGCCCACCGCGCGGGCAGTGGCCGTGGGGTCGGTCATCGCCTGAGGGGTCAAGATCACCAGCACCGCGTCGACGTCCTTGTCTTTAAGGACGATCTCGACCGCCTTTGCGAAGCGGTCGGGCGGGGCATCCCCCAACACGTCCACCGGATTGCCGTGCGACCAGCAGATCGGCAGCAGATCGTCGAGCTGTTTCATCGTTTCCTCGCCGATCTTGGCCAATTCGCCGTGCCGCTCGATCAGCGCGTCGGTGGTCATCACGCCGGGGCCGCCGGCGTTGGTGATGATCGCCAGTCGGGCGCCTTTGGGCGGCTGCTGCCGGGCCAACAGCTCGGCGCAGTCGAACATGTCCTCGACCTGGAAAATGCGTTCGATGCCCGCACGCTGGAAGGCCGCCTCGTAGACCGCGTCCACGCCGGCCATGGCCCCGGTGTGCGAGGCCGCCGCCTGCGCCGACTCGGCAAAACGTCCCGCCTTGTAGGCCACGATCGGCTTTGTCCGGGCGAAGGCCCGAGCCGCGGACATGAACTCGCGCGCCTCGCTGATCGATTCGATGTAGAGAATGATCGAGCGGGTTTCCGTGGCCGATCCGAAATAGTCGATCAGATCGCCCATGCTCACGTCGAGCATGTTGCCCACCGAAACGAAGTAAGAGAAGCCGATCCCCTCGTCCAGCGCCCAATCGAGAACCGACGTGCAGAGCGCGCCCGATTGAGAGATAAAACCGATGTGCCCCTTGCCCGGCGTGGCGGCGGCGAAACTGGCGTTCAGATTAATGCCCGGCACGATGATCCCCAAACAGTTCGGGCCGAGAATCCGCATGCCGTCGTACTTCTTCTGTTCTTCTCGGACTATCTGCTCCAGCTTTCGCCCCTCGGCGCCGATTTCGCGGAAGCCGGCCGAAATAATCACCAATCCCATCGTGCCCGCCTCGCCGCATTGCTTGACAAGCTCGGGCACGGACGGGGCCGGCGTGCAGACCACGGCCAGGTCCGGCGGCTGCGGCAGACTGGGTATGTCCTTGTACGCTTGGATGCCTTGCACGGCCTCGCGCTTCGGATTTACCGGGTATACAACCCCGCGAAATCCCGATCCGACCAGATTCCGCAATACGGTGTATCCAACGCTGGTGGGAGTGTCGCTGGCGCCGATGACTGCTACTCTACGAGGCTCAAATATCTTGTCCAGGTTCCGAATACTCACCTTTTTCTCCTCTGTTTCTCATATGTGACCGCACTTCCAACAAACCGCGTTGGCATACGTTTTAAGGCATTATTAAAAGGTAAACCACGTATTATAGAAGATCGGCACGAATTGCGAAAGATTCGACGGCTACGTTCTATGATATGATAGCACAAAATGCGCCGTTTCAATCGAAACGAACGATTGGCGGAACAGTGTCGATTAATCATTCTGTAAGTCTGGATAATACACCCCCCATTCGTTCAGGTATTTTTTAATTGTGTAAGTGCGGTGGGTTCGTAACCGTTCACGGGCCGGGGACTGGCTCATTTTTTCGCCCTTTCAAGGGCGAAAAATGTGCCTGTCCCCTTCACCGCAGAGGGGGACAGTACCATTTTCGCGGTGAACCGCGAAAATCGGGACAGTCCCCTGTGAACGATTACGTGGGTTCACGCGGCGGGGGAAATTACGGTAGAATCGGCCCATTGAGCCGACGGAGGAGCAATGGATCGACCGGTCGATGCGGATGGAGACTTGGTGCGGAAGGCCAAGGGTGGCGATTTCGACGCCTTCGACGCCCTGGTCCGTCGCCACCAACAGCGGGTTTTTTCCTTGGCCTCGCGGATCGTTGGTCAGCGGCAGGACGCCGAAGAGGCGGTGCAGCAGACCTTTTTATCCGTGGTGGAGAAGATCGCCGATTTCCGCGAGGAGTCCGCCTTCGCCACGTGGCTGACGCGGATCGCCACGAACCACGCCCTGGCCTTGTTGCGAAAGCGAGCCGTTCGTCGCACGGTTCCCCTGGCCGACGACCGCCGCGATGAGGATTATTCGGAAGTTCCCCATCCCGAATACATCGCCCAATGGCGGGACACGCCCGAGCGGATCGCCGCCCGGCGCGAGACCCGCCAACTGCTCAACGAAGCGCTCGATCGGCTCGACGAGAAATATCGGCTGGTCTTTCTGCTCCGCGACGTGGAGGGGCTTTCGATCGAGGAAACGTCACAAGCGTTGGACATATCCGTTTCCAATGTAAAGGTCCGTTTGCTTCGCGCCCGTCTAATGCTCCGCGAGCGACTGACCCACCTCTTCGGCGACGAATCGACCCGCGTCGAGCCCGACCACAAGCACGAGTGATGGGAGAGAGAAGATTCAGTAGATTGGGCCAAGCAAATCGCGGCTCCGCCGTGCATTAACTGGACTAAGAACGTGTTTTGAAATTGAAAAATTAGTCTCCCCTCCCTTTGGGAGAGGGTTAGGGTGAGGGCCGATCGGCCGAAAAACATCGGAAGTTGACGATGCAATCCAAGCAGCCCTCGCCTCAGGCCCCTCTCCCAAAGGGGGAGGGGAGATTTTCAAAAGACGTTTCAACATGCAAACCGCCTTGATTGGCAAGGCTGGAATAATTCCGCAATTTTGCAAACAACATTCCCGTGCGGCAGCGATAATTTTGCCATCAGTGTGCCTCGGGCGCAAGAGAAAATCTGGTCGCCTCTTGCGGCTGCGCCGCCCCTCGTGTGGTTGACCTTTATCGCGAGTTGCCCGATTGGTCCACGGCGACGATCCGATAACCGCACTCTTCGTCCGACCCGATCCGCTCGTCGAGATACTCCGTGGCGATTGTGGAGGCGATCTGACGCTCGCCCGGCTGCGCTTTCGATGAACGATAGACGCGATAATAGCAGAAATCGGGTTCGCGGTTCGGCTTCCAACGCAAATGCCGTTTTCCGTTTTCCGTTTTTTCGACCGACAGCCCCTCGACCGCCGCCGGCGGCTGGTCGTCGTAGGCCGTGGTGTAGACGGTCAGCGATCCGGCCGATAAAGTGTCGTTGAGCGAGCCGTCGGCCAACTCGATTTTTCCGGTCGGATCGGGCAAGTCGCCGAAGGTGTGCATCGTCACGCCGGCCGGATCGTAGACGTATTTGCGAAAAGAGGTCTTTGAGACATTGGCCGGGAAGCGGATGCCGACGGGCACGGCGCGGCGATTGCGGTTGACGACCGCCACCGACCAAGTGTTGCGGTCGTGGTGTCGAATCGCCGCGATTCTCAGCAAGGGATCGTCGCCGACGACGCGATGCACCGCGGCCGGGCCGCGAAAGAATTTCGACAACAATCCATAGGCGTAGTAGATCGGGCGAGTGGAATGATCGTCGCCCTCGCAGCGGAACAGCCCCCATTGGTTGCGGTAGCCCGCGCCCGGAAAACTGGGAACGTCCATGAACGTCCAATAACACATGGCGTAGGCGCCGGCGTTGACGGCGGCGACGGCCGCTTCGGCGACCTGGATCGGAACCGCCGGCTCAAGGGGCGTATCCCAATAGACGCAGCGGTCCATAATCACGCCGTCGATGGTCCGCCCGTCCTGCTTCGCGCCGAACTCTCCGAGAATAAAATCCTTGTTTTTCGCCTTCGCCATTTCGACCGCCCATTTCATTTTCAACAGAAACCACGCATAGAACTTCTCGTCTTGCAGGTCGAACTCGCTGATGTAGTGGTGCCCGCCGTAGACGCCGGTGTATTGGTCCATGTTTCGCGCGGCCCAATGCATGGTATTCCAATACGCGCACGGCGAGGCGTCGGTGGCGAGCAGCTCGACGCGCAGGTTTCGCGCCCGCAGTTCCTCGAATAAAGCGCGGTGGTAATCCTTGAACTTGGGCATGTCTCCGACCATCCGCGCCCAACCTCGCAAGGACATCTCGTTGGACATGCAATAGTATCTGATGTTCGTCAATCCTCGCTGGCGGACGAGGCATTCCAGTTCGTCGACGATTTCCTTGGCGTATGCGTTCCGCTGATCGGCGTTTTCGGTGTCGGGGGCATTGTCGGTAACCACGTAAACCTCCGTTCCGGTAGTTTTGAGAAACGCCAGCCGAGAAGCATCTTCGTCAAACTTTTTCGGGGGGCGCTTTCGTAGGTGTATCACCCTGGCGAAGGACGGGTTCAGCTCCCGCCATCTTTTGCCCACCACTTGGTCGAAGTGTTGTTTCGCATAGTTGTGCGTAATGAAAGTCTGATAGCCGACCCCGCCGAACCGCGGCTGGACGATTTCGTCGCCGCGGATGACGATTGTCCGTTCGGCCGAGCCGCTATCCGGGCGCGACGCGCCCTTTGTTTCCCGAACCAACACGAAATCGTCGAACCAGACCGTGCCGGGGGATTGTAGAATCAGACACGCGCGGGCCGCGCAGGCGGCGTCGGGAGCTTGGCCCGCGAGAGAGATTTTGTTCCAGTCCTCGCCGCCGGCGTCTTTATTCGCGGCGGCGCGGTCGGCGCCGCGGCGGTCCCCGTTGCAGTCGAAATACTCCACAGCCAAGACGACATTGCCGCGATCGGCCACGTCCTTTGCGCGGAACCAGACCTCGGCCCGCAGCCGGTCGCCGCCCGATACTTCCGGCACGACGTATTGCATTTGCGGATGATCGGCGTTTTTTGCATCCGGGGCGATGATCCGCGCGGAGTGTGCGCCGGAACGGCGCGTTTGCGGGTCCAAGCCGAATTCGGCGTCGCCCCAGTATTGCCAAGGAGTGAGCCAATGCTCGAAATCTGCCTTCAACAATACATCATCGCCGAAAGCGGTCCCGGCGAGAACGGCGCCCGTCGCCCACATGAACAACAGCGCTTCCGCCGTTAAACCGATACATAAACGTAATCGTCGCCGAAAAAATACTCTGATGTCGCGGCACATGTTGAGGCTCCCGGTAAACGCGGACGATCAAACCTTTCGATTCGTCGATCGAAGCGTCAAATCCACGGCGATAAAATCGTGGCGCAAAGCGGCGCCTGGGGTGTGCGTATCGGCGCCAAGGCGGGTTGGAATACAAAGTCAACCGTCAAACGGTTGGTGACAATATATCAAACCGCGTCCGATTGTCAAACGTTATTTATTGATACATTTGACGGGAATTTTCCAAATCGTTCATGGGGGACTGTCCCGATTTTCGCGGTCCATCACGAAAATGGGACTGTCTCCCTCGACAGTGAAAAGGAGACGGTGAAAGAAGGAACGAAACGGAGTCAGGAATCTTTTCTGCTTCACACCGCCCTTACACCCGACCTGGCGTGATGAAAACGGGGACTGGCTCCGCAATCCCTTGTATTGTTGCGCAACGAAAACCACTACTGATAGCGGTGCCTGTCCCCG
>JAFGLH010000126.1 GCA_016928165.1 Pirellulales bacterium
CGGGGACAGGCACCGCTATCAGTAGTGGTTTTCGTTGCGCAACAATACAAGGGATTGCGGAGCCAGTCCCCGTTTTCATCACGCCAGCACCACCCTCTGCGAGATCCGCTTTCGGTTTCGCAATCCTGTGTTCGGCCGCCTTGTGACAGATATATTTCATAATCTATCATATACGACCATATTTATGATTGCAATCTATTGTAAGATGTGAGATAATATGGGTTGGAAATAGCATCAGTCCTCGGTCTCGGTGTCTTATGCTCGTCGAAGAACGTCGAAATCGATTGCTGGAAATGGTCCGTCTGCGGCGTTTTGCCTCTCTGCCAGAGCTGGCAGAGCAGCTCAACGTTTCGGAATCGACAATTCGCCGAGACCTGGACCACCTGGAAAATAAGGGTGAGGCACGACGAATACACGGCGGTGTGCTGTATACAGGCAGTTCGCCGAAACTCCCCCATTTCGATGTTCAACAGACGGCCGAGTGGGACAAGAAAAGGGCAATTGCCCTCGCCGCCGAAAAATTGATCGAGAACGGCGATACAATACTATTGGATGGTGGCAGCACCACCTATGAGTTGGCACGATTGCTTGTCGGCCGTCCCTTGCACGTAGTCACCACCTCATTGCCGACGGCCAATCTGCTCGCCTCCAATCCCGGCAGCGACCTAGTATTGATAGGCGGAAACATCTGCCCGCGCTCCGGGGTCGCCCGCGGCCCCTATGCCGATCGGATGTTGTCGGACGTAAGGGTGCGGAAAACGATATTCTCCGTGGCGGGAATCCGCGAAAGCGGGTTCTTCAACAACGACCTGATGTTGGTCGAGACGGAACGGGCGATGATGCGGGCGGCCGACGAGGTGATCGTCGTCGCCGACAGCACGAAGTTCGGACGCCAGAGTCTTACCCACCTATGTCCGCTCGGAGAAGTGCAACACTTGGTCGTCGATGACGGAATAACGCCCGAGTGGCAGGACAAGGTGCGGGCGGCGGGAGTCGATTTGATCGTGGCGGAATCGGAAATCGTTACATGAGCATTGCGACCTCCACCATTGACCGAAGCGCCGTCGAGCGGATCGTTCGCGAGATCGTTTTAGCTCGTGTCGGCGGTCCGCCGGAGAAACCGAACCTTGTGGTGAGCGTCTCGGCCCGCCACGTCCATTTGACCGACGCGGCCGTGGAGACGCTCTTCGGCGCGGGCTACAAACTGACGGTGGCGAAGGAGTTGTATCAGGAGGGTCATTTCGCCGCCGAAGAGACGGTGATGGTCGTTGGCCCGCGGCGGCGGATGCTGCCCACCGTGCGGATTCTCGGTCCCACGCGGCCGGAAATTCAAGTCGAGTTGGCCATTACCGACGGAATATCGCTTGGCATCGAGCTGCCGGTCCGCGCCAGCGGCGATATAGAGGGCACGCCCGGCTGCGTGCTGGTCGGGCCGAAGGGGGTCGTGGAACTCAACCGCGGCGTGATCCGCGCAGAGCGGCACGTGCACCTCTCGCCCGCCGACGCCGAGTTCTACGGCGTGGCCGACGGCGATCGGATGGACCTCCGCGTCGACTCTCGGTGCAGCACGACGTTTCACGATTTATTGGTGCGGGTCGGCGAGAGGATCAAGCTCGAAGTCCACCTCGACACCGACGAGGGAAACGCTTGCGACATCGACCACGCCGCCGGCGTGGAATTGTTAAAACGTAGTTGACACTGGAGTATTTAATTCCTGGAGAAAAAATCATGGCGAAAAAGATGGAAGCGTTGGGGATGATCGAGACCCGTGGCTTCGTCGTGCTGGTCGAGGCGACCGACGCGATGCTGAAGGCGGCCAACGTCCAATTTCTCGGCTGGGACAGGGCCGGCAGCGGGCTGGTCAGCGCGTTTGTCACCGGAGACGTGGCCGCCGTGAAGGCCGCCACCGACGCCGGCGCTTCGGCCGGCGGGCGCATCGGAGAGGTGGTCAGCGTGCAGGTCATTCCCCGTCCGCACGAAGACCTCGACGCGGTCCTGCCGCCGTCGCTGAAGAGAGCCGCGGGGTAAAGACATATCCGGCACGGCCGCCCTCGGCTGTGCAATAAACGAAACGCGACACACAGATCACAGCCGAGGGCGGCTGTGCCACACATTGAAAAAAGGGAAACCACTACGATGCAAGACGCCATTGGATTGATCGAAACCAAGGGCCTCGTTTCGCTGGTCGAGGCGACCGACGCGATGGCCAAGGCCGCCAACGTGCAGGTCATCAAGCGGGTGGGGATCGGCGGCGGACTGGTGACAACAATCGTCCGCGGCGACGTGGGGAGCGTTCGTGCGGCCGTCGAGGCCGGCGCCAATGCCGCCTCGGCCGTCGGAGAGCTGGTGGCTAGCCACATCATACCCCGGCCCGCCGACGGCGTGATCGCGGCTTATTTGAGTTAGAAAGGCGGGAATCGGGGTGTCGGGTGAATTGGGAAATCGAGATTCGCAAAACGTAACGTTTCTTTATCCCGCACCCCCGAACCCAGAATCCCGAAATTCCCGATGAAAATCCTCGTTGCCAATCTTGGATCGACGAGCTTCAAGTATCGGCTGTTCGACATGGCCGACGAGTCGCAGCTTGCCCGCGGCGGCGTCGAGCGGATCGGCGCGCCGGAGAGTAGATGCACGGCGGAGATCGGCGGCAATCGGACGGAGTTGACCGCCGGCGTGCCGGACCACGCCGAGGCGGTGCGCCGCGCGATGGCCCAACTTACCGATCCGCAAAGCGGCTGCCTGGCCGGCGCGTCGGAGATATCGGGTATTGCCTTCAAGGCGGTTCACGGCGGTCGGCTGAGCGGGGTGCGGCGCGTAACGCCCGACGTGCTGGACGCGATGGAGGAATTCGCCGACGTGGCCCCGGCCCACAATCCGCCCTACGTGGCCGCCATGCGCCTGCTGGGCGAACGGTTGCCTGAAATCCCCTTGGTGGCGGCTTTCGAGACCGATTTCCATCATACAATCCCCGACGCCAACCGATACTATGCCGTTCCTTACGAATGGGCGAGCGATCATCTGGTCCGCCGCTGGGGCTTCCACGGCGCCAGCCATCGGTACATTGCCGAAAGAACGGCCGAATTGCTCGGAGGGGGCAAACGGATTATCTCGTGCCATTTGGGCGGATCAAGCTCCTTGTGCGCGATCCGCGATGGCCGCAGCGTCGCCACCAGCATGGGCTTCAGCCCGCAAAGCGGCCTGCCGCAGAACAACCGCGCCGGCGACATCGACCCGTTCGTGTTGCCGGCCATGATGAAACGCACCGGCAAATCGCTCGACGAATTGCTCGTCGAGTTGAGCAACCGCAGCGGGCTGCTGGGCCTGAGCGGCGCGAGCGGCGACTTGCGCGACATCGAGCAAGCGGCCGCCGCCGGCGACGCCCGCGCAAAACTCGCCTGGGGCGTTTTCGTCGCGGCCGTGCGGCATTATCTCGGCGCGTATCTGGTCGAGTTGGGCGGGGCCGACGCAATCGTTTTCACCGGCGGGATCGGCGAGAACCGGCCGGCCTTTCGAGAGGCCGTCTGCCGCGACCTCGATGAGTTGGGCATCGTTCTCGACCGAAGGGCAAACGAATCGGCCGCCGGAGAAGCGAAAATCGGCGCGCCCGGCGGCCGAACGCAAATTTGGGTCATCCCCACAAACGAAGAGCTGATCGTCGCCCGAGGGGCCGCGAAGTTGCTCTCGGAGGACTAACGCCATGATGATCGCCAAAGTCACGGGTTCGCTCGTTTCCACCGAGAAGGTCGGGTCGATCGTCGGCCACAAACTGATGATGGTCGAGCCGTTCCGGCTCGATCCGCAAGACCGAAAGAGCCTCGTCTCCACCGGCCGATCGCTGGTCGCGGTGGACACGGTCGGCGCCGGCGAAGGAGAAATCGTGTTGATTACTCAAGGCTCCAGCGCCCGACTTACGCCGGAAACGAAAAATCTGCCGGTCGACACGGTCATCATCGGCATCATCGACAGCGTTCACGTCGCGCAGGCGTGCGTGTACGACAAGAAGGGACAAGAGGCAAGGGGCGAGGGGTGAGTATTTTCCGCTTGCGGTTTCGCGGCACGGTTTGCGCCGATTACCGACAACTGAAAACTGATTGCTATAAACTCCCATGCAAATTGACGAAACACTGGTCCGCGACGTGGTCGAACAGGTCGTCGCGCGTTTGAACGTCGGAGGCAACGGCGACGGTCGCGCGGCCGCGGTCCGCGCCGAGGAGCGATTCGGTTTGTTCACGGATGTGAATCGGGCCGTGGCGGCCGCGCGCGACGCCTTCGAGCGGCTCTCGCGCCGCACGATCGAGGACCGCCGTCGGATTATCGATCGCATCCGCCGCATCGCCATCGACCAGGCGGTCGAGCTGGGTACGATGGAAATGGAAGAAACCCGGCGGGGGCGTCTGAAGCACAAGATCGAGAAGATCGAGACCATCGGCCGCATTGCCCCGGGCGTGGAGTTCATGCGGAGCGAGGTGTTTAGCGGCGACCACGGGCTGGCGGTTGTCGAGCATGCCCCGTTCGGCGTAATCGCCGCCGTCACGCCGGTCACCCATTCGCTGCCCACCGTTACCGGCAACGCCATCAACATGCTCGCCGCGGGCAACACCGTGGTGTTCAATCCGCATCCGAACGGTCAACGGGTGGCGGCCGAGGGCGTGCGACGCTTCAACGAGGCCATTCACCGCGATCTCGGCATCGACAACTTGATGTGCGTCATCGTCGAACCGACCATCGAGTCGGCCAACGAACTGTTTCGCCACCCGGACGTCAGCTTGATTCTGGTCACCGGCGGTCCCGGCGTGGCCCGGGCGGCCTTGCAGCAGCCGAAGCGGGCCGTGGTGGCCGGCCCCGGCAATCCGCCCGTGGTGGTCGACGAAACCGCCGACCTCGACCGCGCGGCGCGCTCGATCATCCTCGGCGCGGCATACGACAACAACCTGCTCTGCACCGCCGAAAAACAGGTATTCGCCGTCGAGGCCGTTTTCGAACGACTCATGGCCGCCATGGAAAACGCCGGCGCGGCGCGTCTCCGCGAGGCGGAAATCAATACGCTTACCCGCGAGGCGATTGTCTCGGTCGGAGAAGGCGCCGAGCGGCACGACGCGCCGCAGCGGGATTTCATCGGCCGCGACGCCGCGGTTTTGGCGAAGGCCGCCGGAAGAAAAGTAGCCGAAGGCGTGGAACTCCTCTTCGGCGAGACCGTCGAGGCGAACCCCTTCGTGCCGGTCGAGCAGATGATGCCCTTCGTCCCCTTCGTCCGCTGCCGCGACGTGGACGAGGCGATCGAAATGGCGATCCGCAGCGAACACGGCTTCCGACACACCTCGATAATCCACTCGAACAACGTCCGCAACATGACCAGAATGGGCAAGGCGCTTGATACGACCTTGTTCATCAAAAACGGCGCGAGCCTCGCCGGACTCGGCGTCGGCGGAGAGGGATATTGCTCGTTTTCAATTGCCGGACCGACCGGCGAGGGAGTGACCACGCCGCTGACGTTCACCCGCGAACGCCGCTGCTCGATGATCGACGACCTGCGAGTATTGGGAAAATAATCGGTATGCCACAAGGGCCGGTCGCCGCGGCGGCCGGTGAATCAGCCTCGGGATATTAAGGATTCATAAATGTTTCTCGGCCGCGTAATGGGACACGCCACATCCACGGTTAAACATCCTTCCATGAAAGGATGGAAACTGCTGTTGGTGATGGCCCTGCGGGCCGACGAAAAAACGATCGAGGGAGACCCCATACTGGTGGTCGATTCGATCGGGGCCGGAAAAGGACAAACCGTGGTGATTACCAGCGACGGGATCGGCGCCCGAGAACTGCTCGGGCACAAAAACACGCCCGTCCGATGGTCCGTGTTGGGGATTCGCGACCCGTGAACTTGCCATCCAACGAGATTGACCGCGTGGTGCGCGAGGTGTTGGCCGAGCTTGGCGCCGCGCCGAGCGGCACCGAACGCCCCGCGACTACGGCCGCGAGGGAAGATCGCAACGGCGCTTTGACCCTTTCCTCCAGCGTCGTTTCGACCGACGAGTTGAACGGACGCTTGGACTCGGTCCGCCGGGTCGTGGTCCAGCGGCGGGCGGTCGTCACGCCGTCTGCCCGCGACGAGTTGCTCCGCCGCGGCATTGCCTTGGAATACGCCGATTCACGGGAACAATCGACGCGGACGTTTCGGCTCGTGATGGTCGCGGCCGACGCCGATTACAATGTTGCGCCGCTGGCCGCCGCGCTCGACCGCGAGGGATTCGGCGTCGAAAGATCGCAACAGGATTGCCTGATGGCCGCCGTGGATAATTTGGCGGAAGCAGTGTGCGGCGGCGACGCGCTCGGCGTGCTGCTAAGCTCGAACGCGGCCGCCGGTTTGTGTTTGGCCAATCGGCTGCCGGGCGTCCGAGCGATCGGCGCAGGCAACGCGTCGGAGGTGTCCGCGGCGGCAGAGGCGGTGGGAGCGAACTTGCTGGTCGCCGATCCGAAGGCGGGGAGTTTTTTTCAACTGAAACGGGTGGTCGCCGAGTTCGCTCGCGGCGGAGTGCGACAGTGTCCGGCGACGTTCCGCGAACGATTGAAATAGGAGCGATACGATGCGAATCGCCGACGTGGTGGGGACCGTTACGCTCAACTGCGCCCATCCGAGCCTGCGCGGGGCGAGCATTAAGCTGGCCGCCCCATTGAGTTGGGACAACCTGGCCGGGCACTGGGACGAGCGGCTCGAGGAAATCGCCGTATACGACGAGTTGGGGGCCGGCGTGGGGAGCCGAATCGCCGTCAGCGAAGGACGCGAAGCCTCGATGCCCTTCTATCCCGAGGTCAAGCCGGTCGACGCCTACAACGCCGCGATCCTCGATTCGTTGGAATACGACCTGCCGAACAACGAACGGCACAATAACGGGTAACGTCATGGTGAACATCCACAAAATCAAGCAAGAAATCTGCGACATCGGCGACCGGCTTTACAAAAAGGGGTTCGCCGCGGCCAACGACGGCAACATCAGCTACCGCGTTGGGGAAAACCTCGTCGTCTGCACGCCGACGATGATCTCCAAGGGTTTCATGAAGCCCGACGATCTCTGCACGGTGGACATGTCCGGCAAACAGACGGGCGGGCGGCGAAAGATGACCAGCGAGGTCAAGCTGCACCTGGCGATAATGCGCGAGCGGCCGGAGATCAAGTCGGTGGTCCACTGCCACCCGCCACACGCCACGGCATTCGGCATCGCGCGGGAGCCGGTGCCGATGTGCGTCTTGCCCGAAGTGGAAATTTTCCTCGGCGACGTGCCGATCGCCAAGTACGAGACGCCCGGCAGCCAGGAGTTTGCCAATACGATCCTCCCGTTCGTCCACAAGTCGAACGTGATAATTCTGGCCAACCACGGCACGGTGAGCTTCGGCGAGAGCGTGGAAAAGGCCTACTGGTGGACGGAAATTCTCGACGCCTACTGCCGCATGTTGATGCTGGCCCGGGAACTCGGTTCGGTCAATTATTTCTCCGAGCCGGAGGCCCGGGCGCTGTTGGACCTGAAACAAAAATGGGGATTTGCCGACCCGCGTTTGCAGGGCAACAACTGCGACATCTGCGCCAACGACACCTTCCGCGATAGTTGGCAGGCCTCGGGCGTATTGCCCAAGGCGTTCCACCCGCCGAGTTTCTGCGGCGTGAAGCCCGCCTCATCGTCCAACGGCAACGGCTCGACCTCAAAAATGCCCACAGCCGATCAGGAAACCCTGATCCAGGCGATCACTGATCGGGTAATGGCCGTGCTCAACGGGCGCGGGTGAAATATATATGTCGGGGGGGGCACAGTTCCATGCGTTGCAGTATGCAATGCCAAGTCGGTCTCATTCGGGCATAATGCAATGTCATGGACTTAACGCTCCATAATTGGCATGGCTGCAACCTGTTAATTATAAATGACTTACAATATTTTCCAGAGCGGTGTTCCATCGGGCATGGAACGTGCTTTGATGTAGAACCATGAAGATCGCCGCACCAACTTGGCGGGGCCGGATTTCGCCGGTCTTCGATGTTGCCGAGCAGGTTCTGCTGGTTACCCTTGATGGTCAAACGGAAAGCGATCGGTGTACGGAAAGCCTTCGAGGTCTGGTTCTGCACGAGCGGGCCGAGCGACTTGCAAAACTCGGCGTCAACGTATTGCTCTGCGGCGCGATTTCGTGGCAACTTGAGACCTTACTGCTCAATGGCGGCGTTAAGGTCATATCGCTGATTTGCGGAGACGTGGAGGAAGTCATCCAAGCGTTCCGCAACGGAACGCTGAAATACGAACAATTCGCCATGCCCGGCTGCTGCGGAAGGATGCGGCGCGGTCGCGGTCGCGGGCGCGGGCGCGGTCGGCGCCGGGGGTGGGGAAACAATACATGAATTTGTAATAAAGAGTATTGAGCGTAAAACTTTACCGGCAACTAAGAGGAGAACGATCATGCCAGGTGGAAATCGAACTGGTCCGATGGGAATGGGACCGATGACCGGCCGCGGCGCGGGCTACTGCGCCGGCAATTCCGTGCCGGGCTATATGAATCGCGGCTTCGGCGGCGGTTATTTCGGCGGCGGTTGGGGCCGAGGCGGCGGCCGAGGTTGGCGGAACATGTTCTATGCCACGGGGCTGCCCGGCTGGGCACGCGGCGGCGCGGGGTTCGGCGCGGACCCGTCGACCACCGGCGCGTTTGACGGCGTGGGCGACCAACAGCAGTTGGACGCGCTGAAGCAACAGGCCCGGCAAATGGCGGATTCGCTGGAAATCATTCGCCGGCGAATCAGCGAACTGGAAAGCGGGGCGGCTCAGTGAAGATTGCCATCGCCAGCGGAAAGGGCGGCACGGGCAAGACCACGGTCGCAACCAGTATGGCCTACACGGCCGCAACGCAAGGCCGCACCGTTGCTTATCTGGATTGCGACGTCGAGGAGCCTAACGGCCACTTGTTTCTCAAACCGAAGATCGACCGGGAGCAACCGATTAACAAGTTGATCCCGGTTGTGGATGCCGGTTTGTGCACGCACTGCGCGCTGTGCAGCCGGGCTTGCCGTTACGGGGCAATTGCCTGCGTCGGTCAGAAAACGCTGATCTTCACGGAACTCTGCCACGCCTGCGGCGGCTGCGTGTTGACCTGTCCCGTGGGCGCCATTAGCGAAGTACCCAAAGCGATTGGACAACTGCGAACCGGCTCAAGCGGAGCGGTGCGGTTTGTCGACGGGGTGCTCGACGTCGGCGAGGCGATGAGTCCGCCGGCCATCCACGCCGTCAAAGACGCCGCGCCGAAGGTTGACCTGATGGTTCTCGATTGCCCGCCGGGCACCTCTTGCCCGGTGATCGAAAGCGTGCGCGGCTGCGATTTGCTGCTGCTGGTGACCGAACCCACTCCCTTCGGCTTGAACGACTTGAAGCTGGCCGTGGAGATGGCTCGGGCCTTGAAGTTGCGGTTTGGCGTGGTGGTCAATCGCGCCGACGCGGGCGACCGCGAAGTATGGGATTATTGCCGACGGCAACGAATCGACGTCTTGGCGGAAATTCCCGACGACCGAGGCGTGGCCGAGGCGTATTCCCGAGGCGAGTTGGCCGCCCAGGCCGTGCCGCACGTAGCCGAGCGAATACGCAAACTGTTGGAGGTTGTTTTTCAGTCAAAACGAGGATAGTGCAATGCCAATATTTGAATATCTTTGCAAGGAATGCGGGCATGTTACGGAGTTTTTGGAGAAAGCCGACGCCAAGGGGAAACACGAATGCGGACAATGCGGTTCCGCGAAAACCGAAAAGATTTTTTCGGGTTTTGCGACCAAGGAGGGCGAATCCTCCAGTTCCAGTCGGTCGAGTTGCCCCACCGGCACGTGTCCTCTTTCCTAAGGCGCAAGGCCAGCCGAACGCCTGACACAAGACGCCCACGTGTCCCATAAACGTTTGTGAGACGATTTTTATGATCGAATAAAACCCCGCCTTCATCAGCGGATCGGACGCGAGCCGCGCCTGGCAAGGCGCGTATTCGACTTCTACATTCAACAAGATCGGCGTTGGTATTAATCGATCGGCGAACCAAACGGGAAGACGAATGAAAGAGCTAGTTGTCATCAGCGGCAAAGGGGGCACAGGCAAAACGTCGATCCTGGCGTCGTTCGCCTCGCTGGCCGAGAAAGCGGTGCTGGCCGATTGCGACGTAGACGCCGCCGATTTGCACCTGGTCCTACAGCCGCGAATCGAACGGCGCGAGGACTTTACGGCCGGCTGCAAGGCGAGGATCAAACCGGGACACTGCACGGCCTGCGGCAAGTGCGAAGAGTTGTGTCGCTTCGATGCAATCTACTACGACGGTCCCGGCAACGGTCGCGTGCCAAAAACATATCGCGTGGATACAATCGCTTGCGAAGGCTGTGGCGTATGCGTCGATTTCTGCGCCGAGAACGCCATTGCGTTCGAGCCGGCCGTCTGCGGGCAGTGGTTTGTTTCCGAGACGCGATGCGGGCCGATGGTTCACGCCAAGCTGGGCGTGGCGGCGGAGAATTCCGGCAAACTGGTCACGCTGTTGCGGCGCATGGCACAGCAGGTTGCCGCCGAGCAGAAGCGCGAATTGATCCTTTGCGACGGCTCGCCGGGCATCGGTTGCCCGGTGATCGCCTCGTTGACCGGGGCCAGCTTGGCGCTGTTTGTCGTCGAGCCGACCACTTCAGGCCGGCACGACTTCATGCGCGTGGCCCAGTTGACTGCGCAGTTGGGCATCCCCGGCATGATGATCGTCAACAAGGCCGACGTGAACGAAGACGTGGCGCGGGAGCTTGAGGAGTTTGCCCGGCAGCATGAAATTGACGTGGCGGGCAGGGTCCCCTACGACCCGGATGTTACCCGCGCGCAAATCGCCCGCAAAACCGTTATTGAGGCCTCGACCGGGCCGGCGGCCAAGGCGATTCGCTCGTTATGGGCGAAAGTGGAAGAACGGCTTCAGCATTGTTCACCGGCATCCGTCGGCGACCTGGCGCAGTTGGCGGGCCAGAAGCAGGAACTTGAGAGGTGAGTGTCGGGAATACAATTTCATCAAGGGCATTGGAGCGATTCGAGGCCCTTGCAATTATGCCCCATTGGATCAATGGGATGGCCGCGGAAGCGTCCCGTGGCCGCGCGGCGAGACAGTGGATTTTTCGATTCATGTCCTCGCTCTCCAGGCATTTGCTATTCCATAGTAGCTAGCCAAGTGCGCGTATATCTGCAAAAACTCGGCGCGTCTACGAAAGGCCGAACTGTTTACAGGGGACTGTCCCGATTTTCGCGGTTCACCGCGAAAATGGGACTGTCCCCCTCGGCGGTGAAGGGGACAGGCACATTTTTC
>JAFGLH010000013.1 GCA_016928165.1 Pirellulales bacterium
TACGACCTGATGGGCGTCCGTTTCACGGGCCATCCCGATTTCCGCCGCATCCTCTGCCCCGAGGACTGGGAAGGCCACCCGTTGCGGAAAGATTATCAAATGCCGGAAGAGTATCACGGGATTAAGAGATAGAATGTAAACCCGTGTTGGGGTGGCGGTTTAACTGCCACCCCAGCCGAGACGGGAAATAGAATGCAAGCCGACCGAGTGAAGTCCGAAGTGATCGAGTACGACGTCCGCACGGACGAGATGCTGATCAACATGGGCCCGCAACACCCCAGCACGCACGGCGTGTTGCGCGTGGTCCTGCGGACCGACGGCGAGGTGGTCTCCGAGGTCACGCCGCACATCGGTTACCTGCATCGTTGTGCGGAGAAGATCGCTGAAAAGCTGGCCTTCCGCCAATATCTGCCCTTCACCGACCGGCTCGACTACCTGGCCTCGATGAACATGAACCTCGGCTGGGCGTTGACGGGCGAGAAGCTGCTCGGCCATCGGGTGTCGGAAAAGACGCGGCACCTGCGGGTAATCATTTCGGAGTTGAACCGCATCGCAAGCCACCTGGTGGCCGCCGGATGCATGGGTTTGGACCTGGGCAGCTTCACCCCGTTCATGTGGACGTTCCGCGAGCGGGAAAAGATCGTCAATCTGTTCGAGGAGATTTGCGGGGCCCGGCTGACCTACAGCTATCTTTGGCCGGGCGGCGTGATCGACGGTCCGCCCGACGGTTGGTTCGACCGCTGCTTGGCGTTCCTCGACCAGTTCGAGCCGGTGATCGACGAGTTGCACGCGCTGTTGACCAACAACGCGATTTTCATCAAGCGTTCGGCCGGGGTGGGCGTTCTGCCGCCGGAAATGGCAATCAACTACGGCTGCACCGGGCCGGTGTTGCGGGCGAGCGGCGTCGATTGGGATCTCCGCCGCGACGGCGAATCGATCTACACCGAGATGTACGACGGCTACACCTGGCGGATCATTGCCCCGATCGACGGCCGATACCCCGACGACCATCCCTATCCGCCGTTGCCCTACGACGCGGTGGTCGGCGATTCGTGGCACCGCTTCTACGTCCGCATGTTGGAGGTGGTCCAGTCGATGTATCTGATCCGGCAGGGGATCGAAAAATACAACGCCGCCGACGGCGAGTTGGACAAGCCGTTCGAGGTAAAGAAAAAGCTGCCCGCCGGCGAGGCGTATTTGGAGACCGAGGCCCCCAAGGGGCAGATGGGTTTCGGACTGGTTGGCGACGGCACGGCGACGCCCTGGCGGGCGAGGATCCGCAGCAGCAGCTTTTTCCACGTCGCGGTGCTCGGCGAACTTTGCCGGGGAGTATTGATCGCCGACATGCCGACGATCATTGCCTCGATGGATATCGTGCTGGGAGAAATTGATAGATAGAGCAAGCACTCGCTTGTTGGGGTGGCAGTTTAACTGCCGCCCCATCGCAACGAAACTGACAACTGACAACTATAAACTTTCCCCCGTGGCCGAACTACTGACATACATATCGTTTCCCGAATGGCTGGCGTACACTATCGCCGCGCTGGTCCAATGCGCGTTGCTGCTGGCGATCGCGCTCTGCTCGGCGGCGGTGGGCATCTGGCTAGAGCGAAAGGTCTCGGCCCGGATCCAAGACCGGCTGGGGCCGACCCGAGTGGGCGGAAAATTCGGCTGGCTGCAACCGCCCGCCGACGGCATCAAATTGCTCTGCAAGGAAGACCTGATCCCCGCGGCCGCCGATCAGATCCTGTTCCGCCTCGCTCCGTACATCAGTTTTTGCGCGGTGTTTTGCGCTTTTTTGGCCCTGCCGTTCGCCGACGGATGGGTGGCGGTGGAATTGAACGCGGGCGTGTTTTTCCTGGTCGCCGTAATGGGACTGGAGATTTTCGGCGTCATCCTCGGCGGCTACTCGTCCGGGTCGAAGTGGTCGCTCTACGGTGCGATCCGCGAGGCGGCCCAGGTGGTCAGCTACGAAATCCCGCTCGGCCTGTGCGTCGTGTTGGTCGTCCTTCTAACCGGAACGATGAACCTTGTGGCCATCGGCGAAAGCCAAGCCGGCTGGTTCTTCAACTGGCACATCTTCCACGATCCGTTCACGTTCGTCGCCTTTTTCGTTTACCTTACCTGCGCGGTGGCCGGCACCAATCGCGCGCCGTTCGACCTGCCCGAGGCCGAAAGCGAACTGGTCGCCGGTTTCCTGACCGAATACTCCGGCTTCCGCTGGGTGTTTTTCTTCATGGGCGAATACGCGGCGATGTTCCTCGTCTCCGCGCTCGGGGCGCTGCTGTTCCTGGGCGGATGGAACGGCCCGATTCCGATCGCTTCGTTGATCGGCTTGACCTACGAAAACCACGATATCCTCGGCTGGCTCGGAAACTCGTTGGGCGTCGTCAACTTAATCGCCAAGGGATTCCTGGGCATGACCTTCATGATCTGGCTCCGCTGGACGCTGCCCCGGCTGCGGGTCGATCAGGTCATCTCGACCTGCTTGAAATACTGCGTGCCGATCGTCTCGGCGATGCTGGCCGGCGTGATGATATGGTGCCATTGCCTGCCCGGCGGAGTAAAATCATACTCGTTCCCACGCTCCGCGTGGGAACGCACTGACCCGACGCTCCGCGTCGATGGAATACCCGATCATGCAGTGACGCAGAGCGTCACGATGCTGCGTTCCCATGCAGAGCATGGGAACGAGGATTATCGGGAGGAGAGCCGCTAGTCATGGATTTTTCGATCAACTGGCATAGCTGTTTCTTCCTGCTGTTCGCGATTATCGCTTGCGGATTCGCCGCGGCGGTGGTGCTGGTCGGCGACATCGTGCGGATGGCCTGCTGCCTGGTCGTTTCGCTGGCGGCAGTGGCGGGATTGTTCTTTCTGGCCGGGGCCGAGTTCCTCGGCGCCGCCCAGTTGATGGTCTACGTCGGCGGCACGATGGTCCTGTTGATCTTCGGCGTCATGCTCACTTCCCGCGGCCCCGGCACGGCGATAAAAACCGGCGGCGGCCAATGGGTGTTGGGATTGATCATCGGCGCCGCGCTGTTGTTCGTACTGCTCCAAGTAGCAATGAGTTCATCGGCATGGAACGGGCCGAACAGTAAAACACAAGAATTGGCCGCCGTGGCCAATTCCCCTCTCCCGCAAGCGGGAGAGGGGCCGGGGGCGAGGGACACTAGCGACCCCGCCGGACAACTCGGACTCGGGCTGCTCGGCGTCCGCGGCGACCGGCTCGAACAAGAAAACAAAGTGCTCAACCGCGGCATGTCCGGCTACCTGCTGGCGTTTGAAATTATATCCGTCCACCTGGTCGTCGTCCTGGTCGGCGCGGCCTTTTTGGCCCGCGCCCGCAGAAAAACCCTGACGCCAGCATCCCGAATCCCCGAATCCCCGAATCCCCGAACCACCGATACTCAATGAGCCTGATTACGGAACCAATCGGACTGCCCCACTTTCTGGTCGTTGGCGCCGTGCTGTTCGTCTGCGGCGTGCTCTGCATGGCCACGAAGCGGAACGTGCTGGGCGTGTTGATGGGGATCGAACTGGTGCTGAACGGGGCGAACTTGAACTTCGTCGCCTTCGGCGCCAAGGAGCTTAATCCGAACGGGATCGGGCTGGACGGGCAGATGATCGCCTTGTTCGTCATCGTGCTGGCGGCGGCCGAGGCGGCCGTGGCGTTGGCCATCGCCCTGAGCTACTACCATGCCCACGCCACAGTGGACGTTGATCGAGGAGATGAATTGAAGGGGTGAGCTTTGAGCTATGAGCTATGAGCTTTGAGTTATGAGCTTTGAGCTATGAGCTTTGAGTTTTGAGCTATGAGCTTTGAAGATTTGAGTTGGGAGGTTTTAAGATAGGATAATAGGTTGTGGCAAGGGATTTTCGGAAAATGAAGGTGTGGGAACGAGCGCATGCCTTGACCCTTGCTATTTACCGATCGACGGCCCAGTTTCCAGACCAGGAGAAATACGGCCTTGTCGCACAGATGAGACGAGCGGCGGCGTCGATACCGACAAACATCGCGGAGGGATGCGGCCGAGAGAGCCAAAACGAATTGAACCGTTATTTACAAATCGCCGCCGGGTCGGCCAGTGAAATCGAATATCAACTATTGCTTGCCCGCGACTTAAAATACTTACCCTTGGACACATACAAAAATCTATCATCCGAAATCATAGAAATACGCCGCATGATCCTTGCCTACACAAAAAAACTAAAAAACAACTCATAGCTCAAAGCTCATAGCTCTTAGCTCAAAGCTGACCGCTTATATACATGGACATCAACTCTATCATCCCGACGCTTCTGGCCCTGGCCTGGCTGCTGCCGCTGGCCTCGTTCGCGGCGATCCTGCTCGTCGGGCCGCGGATGGGCCGAGCGGGAAAATACGCCGGCTACGTCGCCACCGGGGCAATCGTCGTCTCATGCTTCCTATCGTTCGCGGCGCTGGCCGTTTGGCTGTTCAACCACTATCCCCACGAAGCCCACGGCGGACACGGATATGAGATCGTCGGTCCGATCAGCGGCGAGTGGTATTCGCTGGCCGAGTTCGGCGGTCTGCGGCTGACGATCGGCTACTACATCGACTCGTTGACGCTGGCCATGTTCTGCATGGTCACGTTGGTCGGCGCCTGCATCCACGTCTACTCGTTCGGCTACATGCACGAAGAGCTGCACGACGTGACCGACCCGCTGGTTACGACCAGCGACGGCCGGCCGTTGCGGCGCAAGGGTCGCTACCATCGCTTCTTCCAGTATTTTTCGCTGTTTTGTTTCAGCATGTTGGGGCTGGTCGTCGCGGGCAACGCGGCGATGGTCTTCGTGTTTTGGGAACTGGTCGGCATCTGTTCGTATCTGCTGATCGGCTTCTACCACGAGCGCCGCAGCGCGAGCAACGCCGGCAACAAGGCGTTCATCGTCAACCGCGTCGGCGACTTCGGCTTCATCATCGGCCTGATGGCCCTCTGGGGCAGCCTGGGGACGTTTTCGTTTGGCGAGATATTCAACCAGGTGCGGCCGGTTGCGTCCGAACATCATTTGATTGTGCCCGGCGGGATGAGTTATTGGCTGCTGATCGTCGCCGGGTTGGGCGTGTTCTGCGGGTGCGTGGGCAAGAGCGCGCAGTTCCCGCTGCACGTCTGGCTGCCCGACGCGATGGAAGGCCCCACGCCGGTCAGCGCCTTGATCCACGCCGCCACGATGGTCGCCGCCGGAGTGTATCTGGTTGGGAGGTTCTTTCCGGTCTTTACGCCCGAGGTGCTGCTTGTAATCGCCATCGTCGGTTGCATTACATTATTTATGGCGGCGACGATCGCCATCACGGCAACCGACATCAAGCGGGTGCTGGCCTATTCAACCGTCAGCCAGTTGGGCTACATGATGCTGGCCCTCGGCCTCGGCGGCTGGCTGGCCGGAATCCTCCACCTGTTCACCCACGCCTGTTTCAAGTCGCTGTTGTTCCTCTGCTCCGGGTCGGTCATTCACGCCTGCGGCACGAACGAGATGCCCGAGATGGGCGGGCTGCGCCGCAAGATGCCAATTACGTCGATCACGATGTTGATCGGCTGTTTGGCCATCGCCGGGGCGGGCATACCGACGATGTTCGGACTGCCCGGCTTTGGCTTCAGCGGCTTCCACTCGAAAGATTCGATCATGGCCCAGGGGCTGTTGTTCGGTTCGTCGAACCCGGGCTTCGGCATGATATTCTTCTACGCGGCGTTGATCGGCGCCGGGATCACGAGTTTTTACATGTTCCGGCTGTGGTACATGACGTTCGCCGGCCGGCCGCGGAACGAGCAGCGTTACGCCCACGCCCACGAGTCGCCGCTGTCGATGACCGGGCCGCTGATGGTCCTGGCAGTGCTGGCGATTGTCGCCGCCTGGTCGTTGCCGGGCACCGAGTTGGGCTTAAAGCCGTTGTTGGAGCAGGCCCGGCCGCTGGGCACCGCCGAAGGGGCCGCCGGCGGGATGCTGCTTGCGAACGTGACCGTGCCGTCGGAACACCTTGCCCACGAACCGGCCAACGCCGCTCGGGCCGAGTGGTCGTCTTTCGCCGTCGCGTTGTTCGGATTCCTGCTGGCGACGGCTTTTTACGGCCTGCGGAAGCTCGATCCGGCCGACGCGAGGCGAACGTTCTCCCCGCTGTACAAACTGTTTTACCACAAGTGGTGGTTCGACGAGCTATACGGATTTTTGTTCATCCGGCAGGTGCTGCGGATTTCCGACTGGGTGGCGGCGATAGACAAATACGTGATCGACTATCTGGCCGACGGCTCGGCAAAAGTGACGGTGATCGTATCGCGTGCGGACGATTGGATAGATCGGATATTTGTAGACAGCGCGGTGGACCTGACCGCCCGATGGACATACTCGTTGGGCATTCAGCTACGCCGGCTCCAGACCGGCAACGTCCGCCAGTATGTGATGTGGCTGGCCGTTGGTTTGGTTGCGATGTTTGTGTTGGTGAATTTGTATTGGAATTACGCGATGGCTGGAGGGTGAGGGAGCTAGTGGCCAGTGGCCGGTGGCCAGTGGCCAGTTTGCTGCATTTCAACTATCCACTTATTTTTATTTCTGACCACTGGCCACCGGCCACTGACCACTATGTTTAACCTTCAAAACCCCGAAGTCCTCCGAACCTGGATGTTGAGCCTGATAATCTTCCTGCCGGCCGTGGGAGCGCTCGTTCTTTGCGTGCTGCCGGTTCGCGGCGACCAATGTCTGAAACGGTTCTCGCTGCTGATTACCTTTGTGGTGTTCCTGCTGACCGTTTGGGCGGCTATACCCGCCGGCGGTCCGGCCAACTTCGAGGTCGGCAAGGCCGGAATGCAGTGCGTGGTGCAACACGAGTGGATACCCTCGTTCAACATCCAATACTATCTGGGGCTGGACGGCATCAGCCTGCCGCTGGTTTTGTTGACATCTTTCCTCAGCGTGCTGGCGATGTGGGCGAGTTGGGGGATAGACAAGAACGTCCGGGCATATTGCGCGTTTTTCTTGCTGCTGGAAACCGGCATGTTGGGCGTCTTCCTGGCCCTGGACTTCTTTCTATTCTACGTCTTTTGGGAAGTCATGCTGCTGCCGATGTACTTCCTGATCGGCGTCTGGGGCGGACCGAGGCGCGAATACGCCGCGATTAAGTTTTTCCTCTTCACGCTGGCCGGCAGCGTGCTGATGCTGATCGCCATCCTGGTGCTGTTTTACAACAGCGACCCGCACACGTTCAGCATCACGGAACTGGCCCGGATCGGCCAGATGCCCGACTCGCCGTTCAGTAAGAATGAACTGCTTTGGGGCCGGTCGGTCTCATGGTGGGCTTTCGTGTTGCTGTTTATCGGCTTTGCCGTCAAGCTGCCGTCGGTGCCGATCCATACATGGTTGCCCGACGCCCACGTCGAGGCCCCCACGCCGATCTCGATGATCCTGGCCGGCGTGTTGTTGAAGATGGGTGGCTACGGCATCATCCGCATCTGCTACCCGATCTGCCCCGACGCCGGCTACGAACTTGCCTGGTGGGTCTGCGGGCTGGGGACCGTGAGCATGGTCTACGGGGCGCTGGCCGCGATGGCCCAGAAGGACTTCAAGCGGCTCGTGGCCTACAGTTCAGTCAGCCACATGGGCTACGTCCTGCTGGGCATCGGCGTCTGGAGCGCCACGGCCGGAACGTCGTACAACACCGATTACTGGACGATGGGCATGTCCGGGGCGATGTTCCAGATGATCGCCCACGGCATCAGTTCGGCCGGCATGTTCTTCCTGGTCGGAGTGGTTTACGATCGTGTGCATCACCGCGACCTAGACCGGTTCGGCGGGCTGTTCCCCAAAATGCCCGTCTACGCTGGCATTTCGATGATAATTTTCTTCGCCGCTCTCGGGTTGCCGGGGTTGTGCGGCTTCTGGGGCGAGTTGTTCGTCGTCTTGGGAACGTGGAGTTTCAGCAAGACGCTGGCGGTGATTGCCGCCTCGGTCGTGATACTGACGGCCGGATACATCCTTTGGACAATCCAACGGGTTTACCTTGGCCCCGAATATAAAGGCCCGCACGCCGAGGCGCTCAGGCCGATGAGCCTCCGCGAAAAATACATCGCCGTGCCGCTGGTCGTCATGGCGATCCTCTTCGGCGTGTATCCCAAGGCGTTGTTCGACTACGTCGCGCCGTCGGTCGAGAAAACGGTGGTTGAGATGAAGAATTGGACGGAGAATGTGGCGCCGAGCTTGAAAAAAGTAGGGTGGGACAAACGAAGTGCAGTCCCACCATCCGCCGTCGGAAATGTCGAAAACGTGGTGGGACAGCGCTGCGCTCGTCCCACCCTACTCGCGACAGCAGACGAGCAGGAGGCCGTGCAGCCGTGAACTTCGAGCAACTGTTCCAATACGTCGTTTCCGACACGGTCGGCGCTGGCGGATCGCTGGCGGCGTTCCGGCCCGAGTTGGCGCTCTGCGCGACGATCATCGCCCTGTTGGTGGCAAAAGTCGTTCTGCCCGGCTGGAAATCGAGCGCGTACCACGTCGTGCTAATCGGACTCGGTGCGGCCTGTTTTTTCGCGTTTCCTTGGGAATGGCTGCAACTTAGAATCCCAGGCGCGTCGGATTATCCGACCGCGCGCGCAATATTCACCGGCGTGCTGGTCGCCGACCATTTCACGGTCGTCTTGCGGGGAATTCTGCTCGGTTTCGCGGTGCTCTTTGCCACGTTCACGCAAATGACCGGCGTTTGGGACCGCGACGAGCAGACCGATTTCTTCGTGCTGATGCTCGGCTCTCTGCTGGGCATGTGTCTGATGATCTCGGCCAACCATATACTAATCGTGATGCTGGGCGTCGAGATGGCCTCGGTGCCTTGCTATGTGATGACCGGAATGAAAAAAGACCAGCCGAGGGCTTCCGAGGCCGCCTTGAAATACGCGGTCTTCGGCGCGGGGGCGGCGGGCATCATGCTCTTTGGCCTCAGCCTGCTGGCCGGCGCGCTCGGCTCCGCGCATTTGCCGACTATGACGGCTCGGCTCGTCCAAATCGTTCACGGCGGCGCCGCGACCGAACAGTACGCGGCGCTGATCCTCGGCGGACTGATGCTCACGGTCGGCGTGGGCTTCAAGCTCTCGGCCGTGCCGTTCCACTTCTGGGCGCCCGACGTCTTTGAGGGAGCCACGGCCGAAGTGGCCGCGTTCATCTCAATCGCCTCGAAGGCCGCCGCGCTCGGACTGCTGGTCCGGCTGGCGGCCGCCTTCTCGATGCCCTCCGGCATGGCGCCCTTGCCGATGGATCAGATTGCCTCGTTTGCCGCGGTCGGCTGTCTGGCCGGAGCGCGGGACTTTATCGTAACAGTGATTTCCGCGCTGGCCGCCGTCACTTGCACGTTCGGCAACCTGGCCGCCTACGGACAGACGAACATGAAGCGGCTGCTGGCCTATTCGACCATAGCGCACGCCGGCTACATGATGATGGGCGTGGCGGCGGCCGCGGCGCTCGTCGGCCGCGACGTGCCCGGCGCCAAATACGCCGTCGCCGCGGTGCTGATCTACATCGGCATCTACCTGTTCATGAACCTGGCGGCGTTCGCCATCACGGCCTTTCTGCGGAACGCGACCGGCAGCGAGGAGATAGCCGACTACGCCGGACTGGGCCGCCGCTCGCCGGGATTGACCGTCTGCATGGCGATCGCGATGTTCAGCCTGGTGGGCCTGCCGCCGTTGGCCGGATTTCTGGGCAAACTGACCGTATTTCTCGCCCTGGTCGATGCCCGGCTGTGGGCGCTGCTGTTTATCGGAGTGTTGAACACGCTGTTGAGCCTGTTCTACTATCTCCGCGTGGTGAAAGTGATGGTCGTCTCGCCCGAGCCGCTGCACCGCGAGGCGCCGACGATTCCGTTGACCTCCTCGGTCGGATTTTATTGTGTGTTGTTGACCGCGCCGCTGGTGGCGTTGTTTTTCCTTTTGCACGGGATGATGGAATGGGCCGGCGCCGCCACAATGTCCCTCTTCAATTGAACGGATGACAAACCACGAAACCATATCCGCGTTGAATCAACTGCTCGGCGTGCTGCGTCGTTCGCTGCCGGCCTACCTGGCCGACGCCCGGCCCTGGTCGCGGTTGGGCAGATGGAAGGCCCAAGCGGCGATTGACCGGCTGGTGTTCGACGGCCGGACGTATGCCCGGCGGCTGGTCGAACAAATAAACTCGCTTGGCGGCTGTCCGGACACCTTTGTTTTTCCCGCCGAGTTTACCGCCAAGAACGACCTCGACGTGAAATTCATTCTCGGCGAACTGATCGAGTATCTCAATCGCGACGTTTCCGCGATCGAGCAAATTGCCGCTCGACTGGAAAACGCTCCTTCCGCCCACGTCCTGGCCGAGGAAATCCTCGGCAACGTCAAGGGACATCTGGAGGTGTTGAAGGAAGCGAAGAGTGGAGAGTGAAAAAGGGAAAGGGGAAAGGGAAGAGGGTGCTGGAATATGTTCTTCGACACCCACGCCCATCTCGATCAAGAGGAATTCGACGCCGACCGGGCAGAGGTGATTGCCCGGGCCAGGGAGGAAGGCATCGAAGCGATTCTCTGTCCGGCCGTCACAGCCGCGTCGGCCGAGGTGGTTGTGCGATTGGCGGAAGAGTATGATCTTCTCGCCGCCGTCGGGATTCATCCGAACTATACGGCCGAAGCCGATCCGAACGATTGGGACCGGATCGTCGAATTGGCCGGCCATCCCCGCGTCGTAGCAATCGGCGAGACGGGCCTCGACACCTATCGAGATTACTCGCCGCTGGAATTGCAAAAGGAATACTTCGAGCGGCATATAAAACTCTCCAAATCGACCGGCTTGCCCTTAATCATACACTGCCGCGAGACGGAAGAGGCGATGCTGCCGATCCTCCGCGCGGCCGCGCCGTTGGACGGCGTCTTGCACGCATTCAGCAGCGCGAGGGCGTTTGCCGAGGAATGTCTAGCGATCGGCTTGCACGTCAGTTTCGCGGGCAACGTGACCTACTCGAACCGCAAAAACGACTATCTGCGCGAAGTGGCTCGGCAAATCCCCGAGGATCGGCTGTTGATCGAGACCGATAGTCCGTATCTTGTTCCGCAGGCGTTTCGAGGGCGAAAAAACCGCAACGAGCCGGCCTACGTCGCCCGGACCGCCGCCTTTCTGGCCGAGCTTCGCGGCGTCTCGGTCGAGCAACTGGCGGCCGTCACGACGGCCAACGCCCGCCGGTTGTTCGGGTTGCCCGAGCGAGTATAATATCCATGATATTGCAAGTGGCTGCGGGAATCTCCACAACCTTCACGAAAGGACAAAACAAATGGTACAAACAGCCAGTACTATGGTCGAATTGGGCATAGAGGCGCCCGATTTCGCTCTGCCCGACGTGAATGGAAATATCGTCTCGCTTTCCGATTTCGCCGACGCGCCGGCGCTGTTGGTCGTGTTCATGTGCAATCACTGCCCCTACGTGATTCACGCGGCCGACGAGCTGGCCCGACTGGCCGCCGAATATCAGAAGAAGGGGGTGGCCGTTGTGGGAATCAATTCCAACGACGTGTCCACTTATCCCGAGGACTCGCCGGAAAACATGGCCCGCGAGGCCGCCCGACGCGGATACACTTTCCCCTATTTGTTCGACGAAACGCAGGAGGCGGCCCATGCGTATTGCGCTGCCTGCACGCCGGACTTCTTCGTCTTCGACCGCCGGCGAAAATTGGCCTATCGCGGCCAAATGGACTCCAGCCGGCCCGGCGGCGCGGCGCCGACCGGCGCGGACCTCCGCGCGGCCTTGGACGCCGTGTTGGAAAACCGTCCCGCGCCGACCGATCAGAAGCCGAGCCTCGGCTGCAACATCAAGTGGCGGCCGGGCAACGAACCGGAGTACTTCTAGTCCCGAAACAAGCGGGCATGAAAAAGGTGGCAGCCGCCAAATACAGGCAATTTAGCCAAATAGTTTCTATTGCGGAACCATCAAGTAATGGGATGAAACGCTGCCTCGCCGGGGCTAAACTGGGTGGTTAGTAAACAACACTCCGTTTTGACCCCA
>JAFGLH010000014.1 GCA_016928165.1 Pirellulales bacterium
CTGTCCCCCTCGGCGGTGAAGGGGACAGGCACATTTTTCGCCCTTGAAAGGGCGAAAAATGAGCCAGTCCCCGGCCCGTGAACGGTTGCATCCATTACTCGCTATCCACTATGTTAAAGCGTCTGCTCGAACTGGTCCGCTTCAGCCACACGCTGTTCGCGCTGCCGTTCGCGCTGCTGGCGGCGGCGATGGCCTGGTCGGCCAATTTGCGCGGTGATCCGCCGATCCCCTTCCGATCGCTCGATTTGTTGGGCATCTTGGTCTGCATGGCGACGGCCCGAGGCGCGGCGATGTCGTTCAATCGCATCGTGGATCGGCGTTTCGACGCGATGAATCCCCGCACCCAATCTCGCCATTTGCCCTGCGGATCGTTGAGCCTGGGAAATGTGATGGCCTTTACGATCCTTTGCTCGCTCGGTTTTATCGCCGGCACTCTGTTGTTTTTACCCCGCAACACAATCCCGCTGATTGCCTCGCTGCCTGTGTTGGCATATCTGTTCGCCTATAGTTGCTCGAAGCGATTCACGCTGCTTTCGCATTTTTGGCTGGGCGGGGCGCTGATGCTGGCCCCGCTGGCCGCTTGGGCGGCGATTCGCCCCGAGTTCTCGCCGGCGCCGGTCGTCTTGGGCCTTGCGGTGATGTTTTGGGTGGCTGGGTTCGACGTGATCTACGCCTGCCTGGACTACGATTTTGACGTAAAGGAAAAACTCCGCAGCATTCCGGCGCGATTCGGCGTCGCCGGCGCCCTGAGGCTGGCCGCGCTGTGCCATCTTGCAATGGTGGTCCTGTTGCTTCTGTTGCCGATGGCTTACGAAGGCTTCGGAGCGATTTACTACGCGGCCGTGGCGGCAATTGCAGTATTGTTGATTTACGAACACGCGATCGTCCGCCCCGACGATCTCAGCCGGGTGAATCGCGCCTTCTTCCACGTAAACGCCGTGGTCAGCGTGGGATTGCTGGCGGCCGGCGCGGCGGATTTGTTGTTGTAGTTATCAGTTTTCAGTTTTCAGCTATCAGTTTTTTGTTTTCAGTATGATGATACGGTCGGATATTCGCGATAATGTCATGGCGGGCCGGCGACTTTCGGCCGAGGAGGGGGAATTTCTGCTCTCGCCATTGGTCGATCCGCACGAGGTCGGCGAACTGGCCGACGCCGCGCGGGAAAAGAAAAACGGACCGACCGTCTACTACAACCTCAATCTGCACCTGAACCCCACGAACGTCTGCCTTTATCGCTGCAAGTTTTGCGCGTACAGCCGCGATCTGGGCGACCCGCGCGGATACGTGATGAGCGACGAGGAAATCCTCGCCCGGGGACGCGAGGCAACGGAAGCCGGCTGCACCGAACTGCACATCGTCGGCGGCGCGCATCCGGAAAAGCCGTTCGAGTGGTATCTGGGCATCATCCGCCGCCTGCACGATTCGTTTCCCTCGCTGCACCTGAAGGCGTGGACCGCCGTGGAAATAGATCATTTTACCAGGATCAGCGGCCGCTCGATCAAGGATGTATTGCAAGAATTTATCGAGGCCGGCCTGGGGAGCATGCCCGGCGGCGGAGCGGAGATATTCGACCCCGAGGTCCGCCGGAAAATCTGTCCCCGCAAGGCCGACGCCGACCGTTGGCTGGAAGTCCACCGCACGGCCCATCGGCTCGGCTTGCGGACCAACGCCACGATGCTCTACGGCCATGTGGAGACCGTCCGGCAACGGATCGACCATCTTGTCCGCCTGCGCGAGTTGCAAGACGGGACGGGTGGATTTCAAGCTTTCGTGCCGCTGAAGTTCCATCCGGCCAACACGCTCATGTCGCATTTGCGGCCCGGCGCGGCGATCGAAGACTTGCGGATGACAGCCGTCAGCCGGTTGATGTTGGACAATTTTGACCATATAAAGGCGTATTGGATTTCGCTGGGCGTCGGCCCGGCCCAAGCGGCGTTGGCTTATGGCGCCGACGACCTGGACGGCACGGTCCGCCACGAGCGGATCCACCACGACGCGGGAGCTGCTTCGCCCGATACGCTTTCGGTGGATCGACTTTGCCGTTTGATCGTCGAGGCGGGCCGCGAACCGGTCGAGCGGGATTCGCTCTATCGACGGGTGGATCGCAAGTAAGATGTTGGGACGGCAGTTGTACTGCCGCTCCGAAAAATGTTGCGAACCAAAGGGGTGGCGTACAACTGCCACCCCAACAAGTGGCGGGAGTCAATATGCGATACGCGGTAATTCTGGCCGGCGGATCGGGCACGCGGCTGTGGCCGATGAGCCGCCACGATCGACCGAAACAACTGATCCCTCTGATCGAGGGCCGCAGCCTGCTGGAAATCGCCCGTCGCCGGCTGGAAGGGCTTTTGCCGGACGAGCAGCTTCTGGTCTGCGCCGGACGCGCGCACGCCGCCGAAATCTTTCGCCTGCTGCCGGAGCTGGGCAAAAAACAATTTCTCGGCGAGCCGTGCGGGCGGGATACGCTCGGGGCGATCGGCCTCTGCGCGGCGGTCCTCGCCCGACGCGACCCTGAGGCCATCGTCGCCATTTTCACCGCCGACCACGTGATCGAACCGATCGACCGCTTTCAACAAATCGTCGTCTCGGGTTATGAATTGGTCGAACGGCGGCCCGAGGCGCTGGTCACGTTCGGCATTGCGCCGACCCATCCGGCCACCGGCTACGGCTATCTCGAATTGGGCGAACCGCTCGACGAAACGTCTTGGCGATTGAAGCGTTTTCGCGAGAAGCCCGAGCGGCCGGCGGCGGAGGAATACTGTCTGGCCGGTCCGCAGCGGTTTCTGTGGAACAGCGGGATGTTGGTCTATAAAGCATCGACGTTAATCGACGCCATCCGCCGACACGCCCCGGAAGATTGCCGGCGGTTGCTGCGGGTAGCCGAGGCGTGGGACGCGCCCGGCGGACAAAAGGCGGTCGATGAAATTTTCCCCACGCTGACCAAGACCAGCATCGAATTCGCCGTGTTGGAATCGGCCTCGGTCGATCCGGCGATCACTCTGGCGGCAATTCCCATGCCGCTCAGGTGGCTGGACGTAGGTTCTTGGACCTCGCTGGCCGAGACCTGCCGCCGCGACGAGCGGGGGAACACGCTGGATGCGGAAAAGACGGCGTTCGTCGATACGCGCAACACAATCGCGGTCTCCGACGATCCAAACCACTTGATCGCCGCGCTCGGCTGCGACGATTTGGTGATCGTTCACGCGCCCGACGCCACGTTCGTCTGCCGCCGCGATAGGGTCGATGACATCAAGCGGTTGCATCGGCAAGTCGTCGAGCGCTGGGGAGAACGATTCGCCTGACGCCGCTGACGGGTTGGCGCGAGGAGCGGCTTTATTGGCGCAGCAGTTTCGACGGGCGACCCTCGATAAACGCCTCGTTGATCGCTTGGGCCTTCTCCTTCGTGCCGAAATCGGGGTAGTTGACCGGCGAGTCGATCCCGTGCCGGGCGAGAATGCGAGCGCTCTCGACGCGGGACCGTCCGGCCGACTCGATCGCCGCGGCTAGAATTCTTAGGCACTCTTGCGGCGAATGGAAGCCCATCCCGTTGCTGGCCGCCACGTAATCCCATCGCAACTGGGCCTTGCGCACCAGTTTCCTGGCGTCGCCCAATTCCTCGTCGCCGGCCCCGGCCTGCATGGCGGCGGCGATGTCGAAATGGGCCAGGGCGATGGTTCTTTCCGCCATTTGCCGCCCTTGGCGGACCTTATCCTGATTCGACTCGACGCGGCGGCGAATCTCCTCCTCCGACCAACGATGGCAGACGGCGCAGGAATTGGCCACGTCCAGCAATGGGCTTTGGATATGATGATTGCTAAACTTCACCCCGCCCTCGGTGCGATACGGCATGTGGCAGTCCGCGCAGGCGACGTTGCGATAGGCATGGATGCCGGTCTTGTATATTTCGTAGTCGGGATGCTGCATCTTGACCATCCGCGCCCGGCTGATCGCGTGCGTCCAATCAGCGAAGTGGGAGGCGTCGTAGTATTGCTCCATTTCCTCGGGCGCGGCCCCTTCGTCCCACGGGAAGGCCAGATAATCTCCGTCCTCCTTGAAATAATACTCGACGTGGCACTGCGCGCAGACCAGGCTCCGCATCTCTTGATGAGTGGCTTGTGCCAAGTCCTTTCCTCGACGGGCGAAGGCCTCGCGGAGCGCCGGCCGGGTGACGCGGAGCCGCATCGTGTTCGGCTCGTGGCAATCCAGGCAGCCGATCGGATGGGTGATTTCCGCTTCGAGCGAGTTGAAGTTCGACGCGTAGAACTCGGCGACGCCGATTTTGTCCATCAGCCGGGGTACGTCGGGACTCTTGCACGTCCAGCAGGTGGCCGGCGTGGCGTCGTCGACCCGCTCGGTTTCGACCACGTCCTCGATCGAGTGGGCGTGTCCCCGCGCTTGCTGATACTGCTTGGCGAAGCTGTAGCCGGCGAAGAGGATGACGTTGGCGGGCGTTTCGGCCAGATAGTCGCGGGGATACGAGCCGCCGTATTTCGTCCGCGCGGTCGAATCCGTCATTCGTTTGTAGGATTCGTATTCCCGCGGATAATTCACGCCCCACTTCGCGCTGTCGGTTTCCCATTGGCCGATCGGTTGCAGGGGCAATTTCTGCCGGGCCTCTTCTCGTCGTTGGAGGATCGAAGCGGCGAGCAACCCCAACAGGAACGTGGCCGCGGCCGCGGCGAGCATCAAGGCCCAGCCCCGCCACGCGGGCGGTAAATGAGGCGTAACATTATTACCCACGGCGTCCTCCTTGTCCTCTTTGCCGCATTGCTGTTAATAAGTTTCTGTTGCGGAACCATCAAGTAATGGGATGAAACGCTGCCTCGCCGGGGCTAAACTGGGTGGTTAGTAAACAACACTCCGTTTTGACCCCA
>JAFGLH010000127.1 GCA_016928165.1 Pirellulales bacterium
GCTTTACCTTTCCAAAGCGTGGGAGATCGGCATGCTGTTGGCGGTCGGCGCCTTGGTGGTCGCGCTGTTCTATTTCTTGCACGGCCCCATCATTACGGACCGAGTTGCCCTGAACACGTTTGCCCCCGCCGAGTGGATCGAAATAGGCGACTGGACCCTTGCCGTCGTGCTCTCCTTGCTCTTGTTCTCCAACGTCTACCGGATGTACCGGAACATCATGAGGCGGGAGGGGGCCGTCAAACCGCCGCCGTGGCTCTACGTCCAGCACCTGGGAACGCTGATTGTTCATGGACTGACCCAAAAAAGATGGCGGCAATGCACGGGTCCGACCCGCTGGTGGAAACACTTGCTCCTGGTGTCGGGCTACCTCACCATGCTGGTGTTGGTGGTTGTCTTCCTGCGATGGTTTCAGACCGACGAGGTCCACCCGATTTGGCACCCTACCCGATGGCTGGGATACTTCGCCACGGCGGCCCTCCTCTACGTCGTCTTCGACATGATGCTCGGCCGGCTGCGGAAGCGCGAGCCGATCCACGCGCACTCGCATTTCACGGATTGGATGTTTTTGGTCCTTCTGTTGGCCACGACCGTTACGGGAATTCTCGTCCACATATTCCGCCTGGCCGGCTTTCCCCTCTCCACCTATTACATGTACGTGTTCCACTTAGCCATTGCGGTTTCCATGCTGGTCGTGGAAGTCCCCTTCGGCAAATGGGCGCACTTGGCGTATCGTCCGGTCGCGCTCTTCCTGATGGAAGTCCAGCAAAAAGCCCTCCAGACTGGCCCGCAAGGACTGGCGTCCCCGGCCGTTGGAGAAGGAGAACCGAGTCGTGCCTGATCTCTCAAATCGACAAGGAACTTGCCGCACACAGACTGGAAGGACATTGCCGAGAAGCATGCGTTGGAAGTGGACTGTTGCAAGTACGGAAATGACAGTCCCCTCCCCCTCCGGGAGAGGGTTAGGGTGAGGGCATTTTTGCATAAATCGTATTTCTCCTTTGCAAAGTTTAATCAAGCCCTCGCCCCTTGCCCCTCTCCCAAAAGGAAAGGGGACGAATTTGCATAAGTCCGGTTGGAAAGAAGTAACCCCTGGTTTTTCGCCTCGCAAGGGGCGTCCAAAAGGATTTGGTCATGAAGTATTCCGCTCCCAAAATACAGTTGATTTCCGCCGTCGCGATCTTGATCGCGACAATGATGGTGTTGATTCTCGCAAACGCGATCAGTCATTCCACGCCCGATGCGTCATCGCCGGGGCTGGCGGTCGAGGAAGACCCCGCCAATCGAGGCGGATCGGATGTTTCCGCGGGTTCCGCAAACTGGCGGGTGGAATATGCCAACGAGGACAATTTCAGGAGTCTCGTGCTAGACTCCCCGGATACTGTCCTGGTGGATTTTTATGCCGATTGGTGTGTGCCATGTCAACGGATTGGACCGTTGCTTCAGAAATTGACCGCGGAAATGCCGAATGTTAAAGTGGTTAAAGTCGATGTGGATTCCAACCCCAATTTGTCTCGGCAATACGACGTTCAGGCCATTCCCAACATAAAAGTATTTGAAAACGGCGTGGTCGTCGCGGAAATCGTGGGATTGGTGAGTATCGGCGAATTGCGAAGGATGCTGAGCCGCTCGCGGAGTGCACGGAAAAGTCCCGCGACGACCGATGCCCGCAGACCGTACTGAAGATCAATTGCCGTATTGCGCGAGGCTGCCGGCCCGATAAACCGCCGCTGCCGTCGAACGAGTGAAATCAATCCCCGCTGAAAAAACGCAGCATGGCCTATCTCTCGTCCTTGTCGAAATCGCAGTGGGTTTGGCTTGTCGGAACGACGGCCGTCTGCGTCGCCATTGTGGCCGTCGGTTGGAGTCTGCAACCCGCCGATGAAGCGACTCCGGCCTTGCGGTTCACGACGGCCCTGAGCATCAAGGAGATTGCGCCGAAACTGGACGTGACCGGCAAGTCCTTGGCCCGCGAGCTGGGATTGCCGATCGACGTGCCGAAAGGCAAGCCGCTTAAAAAACTCGGCGTCGCTCAAGCGAACTTGGACGAGGCGGCCGAGCACCTTTTGAGCCATCGTTCCACCCGGCTCCGCTATTACGTTTTCGCCGCGCTGGTCTTGTGGGGGCTTGTCTTTCTGCGGCGGCTCGGCCGGCCGGACGGATCGCCGAGCAGCCAACGAAAGACGTGGTATCCTCGCGCGCCGTACATTTTGGCCCTGCTGGCGGCCGGCGTGGTGTTCGGCTTTTGGCTGGGAAAATCGCCCAACCCGATGGAAGGCGTCGTCAAGGTTTTCAAGTCCATGGTCGGACTCTATCCTTCCGTGACGGACAAAGCGATTGCACTGGCGTTCTTTATCGCATTGGCGGTGGTGGGAAACAAGCTGGTCTGCGGCTGGGCCTGCCCCTTCGGCGCCTTGCAGGAGTTGCTCTACAGTCTGCCGGTGCTAAAAGGCGTCAAAAACAGGAAAATCCCGTTCTTGTTGTCCAATGGAGTGCGGACGATTTTGTTCGCGGCGGTTTTGCTGGTATTGTTCGGCGTCGTCGGCGGGCGAAAGGGATCGGTGCTCTATCATTCCACGAATCCCTTCAATCTGTTCGATTTGGATTTCGACCATGCGGCGATTACCATCACGATTTGTGCCTCCTTGGTGTTGTCCCTCCTGACGTATCGCCCGTTCTGTCAATTCATTTGCCCGTTCGGCTTCGTTTCCTGGCTGGCCGAAAGACTCAGCCTAGCGCGGGTGAAGATCGACGCGGCGCGTTGCAACAAGTGCGGCGCGTGCATCAGGGCGTGCCCCTTGGACGCGGCGAAAGACAAGGTGTCCGGCAAGTTGTTCGCGGCCGATTGCTACAGTTGCGCCCGATGTCTGAACGTCTGCCCGCAAGACGCGATTTCCTACGGTTTCAGCCTTGGCCGCAAGACGCACGGAACCGGGTCCAACGATAGTGGCTGATTTCCCCGCCGGCGGTAAACGGCCCGGCGTTTACTACTCCCCTGGTGCGTGCAAGCACGCACCCTACTACTTGATGGTACCGCAACAGAAACTACTTACAGCCAGAGATTGCCCCAAAGGGGCAACCGTTCTTCCAGCCCGGGGCATTGCCCAGGGGAGGCTTGATGCCCGGCGAAGCGAATTGCCGGGAGTATCGCGTAAAGCGCGCGGTCGGCAGCCCTTGCCGCGAGAGTTATTTGGATTCAACGGCGGTCGGCGGCGCGGCGGTTTCGCCGGCTTCGTCGGCTTTTTTTGCCGGCGCTTCGCTTTGCGCGTTCTCGCCCGGCCCCGGCGTTGCCGCGTCCGTAGGTTGCGAGAGGACGGGCAAACTGATCACTTCCGCCACGGGAGTGCGAATTTTGAACCCTTCCAATTCGTCCGGCACGTCGGCGGTCAGCTTGCCGGAGTGCAGGATAGCCGTTTTTTCCGTTTCGATTTCAAGGCATGCCGGACCTTCGATAATGGCCTTGGCGCCGCAATTGAAGGCGATTTCGGCAAGGCCGCTGGTGAGATTCACTTTTTGACCGGGTTTTAAATAGGTTCCTTTTTTGCAGTATTCGCACCCCTTGCCCCAGATGCAATCGGCCGTGGCGATCAACTTTGCCGCGCTTTCGCGCTGTTCCTTCGACAGACTTACGAGTTGGGCCAGCGGCGTGGTGACGGTAAAACCTTCCACTTCGTCGGGCACGTCCGCGGTCATGCGGCCGGCGCGCAGGTCGCCCCCCTTCTCGGATTTGAGTTCCAGCACGGCGGGGCCTTCCAGGATCGCCTTGGCGCCGCAAGCAAAGGCAATCTCAACCAACCCTGCGGCGACGTCGAGAGTTT
Organism: Pirellulales bacterium; assembly: GCA_016928165.1. Lineage (GTDB taxonomy): Bacteria > Planctomycetota > Planctomycetia > Pirellulales > Thermoguttaceae > JAHIKV01. The sequence continues at coordinate 3,816 of JAFGLH010000127.1, forward strand.
GGCCCACGCGAAACTGCGCGCCTTCCACGGGCGCTTCGGCGTCGTTCGACCAGCGGCAATCGCTGGTGCGAACCAGTGAGGCGACGTAACCCGGCTCGACAACGGGGCTGAACTCCGAACGGTCCTCGCCGTAGTGCCCCCACAACTTAATCCGCGTGGCCGTATTGCTGTCGCTCGGCATGAGATCGGCGGGCAATTCGATCGGCTCGGGCGGAAGAATGTCGTCCAAGGGAACCTGGCGCCGGTCCGCCAACTGCGCGGAATCGCTGTTTTCCATGCGGAGCAAATCCAGGCCGTCGATGAAGAACACCAAGATGAGTATGATGACTATGATCGTTACAAACGTTACGCCGAAGGTGGATTTCGGCATAATCCGATCTAATCGGCTTTGGTTTTGGTCCATCGCGCTGCCTCCGGCAGGAAAAAGTCGCCCGATAAGTCACTCGCACAACCAACTTTATCCTAACATTCGTTAGCTGAGATTACAAGGAAATCTTCCCAAAACCGCACCCTATCGCCGGGGGGTGCGCGAATATAATCCGCAGCCTTCTCGGGAACTCCAACAAAACCACATCGCCCTCGACCCCGATCCCTTTCCCGCTTGCGAGAGAGGGGAGTATGGTTAGAGTTCCTAAATGGCAACCGTTCACGGGCCGGGGGCTGACACATTTTTCGCCCATTCAAGGGCGAAAAATGAGCCTGTTCCCTTTCACGGTTTCGTCGCCAAGGGGGACAGTCCCATTTTCGCGGTGAACCGCGAAAATCGGGACAGTCCCCGAACCGCGAAAATCGGGACAGTCCCCGAACCGCGAAAATCGGGACAGTCCCCGAACCGCGA
>JAFGLH010000128.1 GCA_016928165.1 Pirellulales bacterium
GCCACGATGGTGTAGTCGTGTGGACCGGCGGCAAGTCCGGCCAACGGCTTCGTGTAGTTCACTCCCGAGTTAGCGGCCCACGGTCCCTTGGCCGAATAGAGGACGCCGTCGATGGTGATCGAGGAGCTTTTCAATCCGTCGGGATCGAATGCGTTCCAGGACATGAAGCCGAGCTTCTCCGAAACGGCGAAGAGGGAGATTGCCGGACCGGCGCCGTCGTTGGAAGCTCCCGCGATGGTGAAGGATCCTTCGATTCGCGAAGAGTTTCCGGCATTGTCAACGGCCGTGATTGTATAATAATGCACGCCGCTGGAGAGGGTGGAAGTCGGCCGTGAGTAGTTGACTCCCGAGGCGACGTTATAGGGTCCGTCGGCGGCGTATTGCACGCCGTCGATGACAATCGAGGACCGCGCGATTCCATCGTTGTCCAACGCATTCCAGGACATGAAGCTGGCGTTGGGCGAAAACGCCACTTTACCGATAGTCGGTCCCAGCTTGCTTGTCAGTGCGCCGGCGGCGGGATTGACGACCCTGGCAAAGACGTCCATGTTCGCGCCGATTACGAATTTTCCGGAGACGTCGTTGTAGACCAACTCCGGTCCCGCCCAGGCCACGGTGAATTGACCGCCGCCGGAGACGCCGACGGCCGGCGTGACCTGGTTCCCTTCGACGGTGCCGTTGATGCGGAACTCGCCCAGCGTTTGACCGCCGGCGACCTTGTAATCGGCGCCGTTGGCGTAATACATGCGGGCGTAGATGCCGTAGTCCGTAATTGGATAATTCGGGTCGGGCTTGTCTTGGAAGCTCGACCAGGTGACCACGTAGTCGCCGTTGTCGGCCATTCCCACGTCGGGCGTGACCTGCCAGTTGAGCGTGGTTTGGTTGACGCGAACCTCGTTGGCGGTTTTAGCGCCTCCGGCGGAGCTATATCGTCGAACGTAGACGCCGTAACCGCCGCCGTCCTGGCCCATGCTCGACCAGGTGACGATGAAGTCGCCGTCGGCGTCCATGGCCACGGCCGGGTCAATCTGCTTGTCGAGCGTATAAGTATTGACGCGGAACTCGCCGCCCAGCTTGGCGCCCGTGGCGGAGAACCTTTGTCCGTAGATGCCCCAGGAGTTGCCGTCCTGCTGATCGCTCCGCCAGACGACGACGAAGTTTCCGGCGTCGTCCATGGCGATGTCGGAGTAGTCCTGGCGGTGGGCGGTGGTGGTGTTTACCAGGAACTCGTCGCCGAGGGCCACGCCTTGGACGTTGAACCGTCTGGCGTATATGCCGTCCAAGTCTCCGTCCTGGCCGTAGCTGGTCCAGGTGACGACGAAGTCGCCGTCGGGGTCCATTGCCACCGAGGGCATTGTCTGGAGGTTTTGGGTCGTTTGGTTGATGAGGAAGTCATCGACTACGATGTAACCGTCCTTATCGAAGATGGCGGCATAGACTCCTCCCAAGTCGTCTTCGCCCTCTCCGGCCCAAACCACGACAAAGTCGCCGTATCCGTCCATTGCCACGGCGGGATGGTATTGGATGCCTTCCACATAACTGCATACTGAGAACTCGCTACCCAGCGGCTGCCCGTCCTGGTTGAACCTTTGGGCGTCGATGTCGCCGGCGCCGTCGAAGTACGAGGTCCAAACGACCACGTAGTCGCCGTCGTCGTCCACGGCCACCGCCGGCTCGACGTTCGGCGTATCGGTGGGCAGGGTATTGATCGGCTCGTCGGGGTCGTCGTCCTCGGGAGTGCCCGGAGGGTTGTCCTCCCCGCCATCGTCTTCATCGCCGGTGACGGAGAAGTTTACGACGTAAGCGCCCCCCGGCTGACCGCTGAAATCTCCGTCCAGCGGATTGCCGAAGATGTCTTCGACGGCGTCGCTGATCGTCATGGAATAGCGGCCGATGGGCAAGGGCTGATAGCCGGCCGTCAAGGGATCGCCGTCAAAGGTAATGACGGCTTCGTACTTATTGGTAGTTGGGTTCAAGCCGAACTCGATGCCGGCGATGCCGATAAACGCCTCGCCGTCCTTCATCAGCGACCAGTTGGCGGTATTGAGGATGCTGTTCACCCCGCCCGCTAGGCCGGCGGTGGACAATTCCTCGCCGAAGGTTATCACAAGTTGGCTGACCAATTCGAGCACGGACAGATTTTTAACCCGCTCCAAATCCGTGCCGGTGGCGTTGTAAACTCCGCCGACGGTTGGGCCGGCCTCGTCGCTGGTCTGAGCGAAGCGCTGATAGAAGACGCCCTGAATATCGTTCTGACCGGGGACTTCGCCGTTGCCGCTCCAATCGATCGCCACGTCGCCGGTGTCGTCGACTGCCACGCTCGGATAGCGTTGATCGCCGTTGGTGGTGGTGTTGACGCGGATATCGCCGCTCTTCTCGCCGTTTTCGCCAAGCAATGGGTTTGTCCCGAACACCCGGAAAGGCGTCACCGGATCTTCGAGATTGTAGGAATACTGGACCTCGCTGGTGCGGGCAAAGTAGCGGGCATAAACGCCGTAGTCGGAAGCCGGGGAGCCGTCCTGGAAGCTTTCCCACGTTACGACGAAATCGCCGTCGGCGTCCATCGACACGTTGGCGTTTTGCTGGTTGTCGGCGGCGTACTCGTTCACCTGGAAGGCGTTGCTGACCGGGTTGCCTGCGGCGTTGTAGCGGCGGGCGAAGATGCCGTTGAGGCCGTTGAAGCCGGGGCCGTAGCCGTTGCCTATCCCGTCGTGGCCATAGCTGGTCCAGACGACGACGAAATCGCCATCGGAGTCCATGGCCACCGAGGAGTGCCCTTGGACTCCGCCCGCGTTGTCGAGCCAAACGGAGGGATTGCCGTCCTCGTCGACATTAAATATATCGTCGAAGTTGACGATGAACTCCTCCGGGTTGGTGGCGGTGATGCTGTTTATCCAGCCGACGTAAGAGGAAACCCGAGTAGCGACGTCCAACTCGCCATAGGTCGAATTGGTCACGTCGTCGATGTCCGTCGAGACGCTGTATCCGAAGGAGACAATGGCGGCGATCTGACCGGGGAAGTTGACCGGGTCTTCCAGGTTGTAGTTGACCAGCCACGGACCGCCCGAGTCGCCGTGGGCCGATGCAACCTCGGCGGCTCCCAACCCCGTGTCGTGTATGCCGTAAAGCACGCCCAGAGCGTCCTGGCTGGCCGTACCGTTGTCGTAGTCGAGCACCAACATGCTGTCCGAGTAACCGACCAGCGAACCCTCGGCGTCGAACTGATTGAATCCGTAATGTTTGACGTCGCCGCTGTCGATGGTTTCACCCGTGTTGCCAGTGCCAATCATGCCGTAGCCCATTACCATCGCGGTCAGGCCGATTTCATCCTCGCCCGTGTAAAGCATATAGCCTTCCACGCCGGTCGGGACGTATGAAATTTGGACCAGGGCGATATCGTTGCCGGCCATGGCGTCGCCGTTGAAACCGGGATGAACGATTACCTGCGTAGCCTGAATTTCCACTCGTCCGTCGGCGAGATCAAAGGCCACGTAGATGTCCGATGCATCAATCGCTTGGTTGGTCGCGTCGGACCAAACCACGTGGGCAGCGGTCAGTATCCAGTTGGTGTCGATCAACAAAGACCCCGAGCCGGAGTACCACTCGCCCTGATCGAGCACGTTAAGTTGCACCACGCCGTCGTAGCCGATATCGGCCGGGACTACGTGGTTGGCGGGATCGTCCACGCTGACCACTTTTTCTTCCGATTGAGCGTTTGTGCCGTCGCTCTCGGTCTGTAATCCCAGAGAGTCCTCGGCCGTGGCGGCGGGCGACCAGACCGAGTTGACGTAGCCGTACTGTTTGGCGTAAACGTTGGACTCGATGGCGGAGTCGCCGTCCTGTCCGTAGCCGGTCCAGGTAATGACGAAGTTGCCCAAGGCGTCGGCGGCCACGTCGGGGTACATTTGGTTTCCGCTGGTCGTGTCGTTGACGCGGAACTCGCCCGCCTCGCCCTCCACGCTGGTCGTCAACAAGATCGTCGCGCCATCGTCGCCGCCGGTTTTCACCACGTTGGTCACCGCTAGCGGGGCCACGTTTCTGCTGCCGTCGGCGCCGACGAACTCGATCAGGGCGTAGGTGACGTGTCCGCCGATTACGTTCGCCTCGGCGCCGATGTTGTCCAATGCGGCCTGGATGGCGTCGATCGTGGAATAGGCGTTGCCCGTGGAGGTGATCGGCGCAGTTATCAGGGGAGCGGTGGCGGGATCGTCGTCGTCGTCCCAACTTAGGCGGAAGGTGCCCTCGAAGCCGCCCACCAGGAAGAGCGTTTGCACCTCGTTCGTGCCGGCCAGGGCGTCGCCCTCGGCGCTGTAGGTCTGGGCGTAGACGCCGTAGCCGCTGCCGTCCTGCAAATTGCTTTGCCAGGTGATGATGAAGTCGCCGTCGGCGTCCATCGCCACCGAGGAGTATCGCTGCACGTCACTTGCCTCGGAGTTGACGCGGAATATTTCGCCCTGGGCCGCTCCGGCGGCGTTGAACCGCTGGGCATATACGTCCCAACTGGTCTTGGCGTTCCATGCCGACCAGGTAACGACGAAATCGCCGTCGACGTCGCGGGCGACGGAAATATCGGTGGCCGTCGCATCGGACGAGACCAGAATGTCGCCGGTCAACTCGTTAACGGTAGTGGTCCGGGATCCGTCCGATTCGAGCGTCGAGACTTGCTCGAACATTTGAATCCACACGCCTTCCTGGCCGGGGGTCTCGTCGGTCCAGGCGACGACGAAGTCTCCGTCGGCGTCGGCGGCGATCGAATCGGCCGTGGTGGCGTAGGTATATTGCCCTTGCGGCGGGACTTGGTTCACGCCGTCGCTAACTAACGTTTCTTGACCCGTGGGGACATTGACGTAAATCACGCTCGACACCAATCCGCCCTGGGGAAAGAAGCCGCTGCTGTTGAGCGGATTACCAGAGGTGTCGCGGATGTTCCCCTTGACAACGATTTGGTATCGGCCGTTGATCAAGGCCTCGACGCCCTCGGAAGCCCCGTTGGCGTCGACGATCAGCACGGCTTGGTACTTGTTGGTCAGTTGCGCGTTCAGCCCGTATTCGGGGCTAAGGTAGTAGGCAACGTCCAAACCGTAAAACACCTGGCTTATGCCGCCGACCACCTCAATGCCATCGACCAGCAACGAGTAGTTGTTCGGATTGGTCACGGCGTCGCCGGAGTGGGCGGCGTTGTCCAACATGTCCTCGTCGAAGGTGACGACGACGGCCGCCAGCGGCTGGGTGATCTGGCCCGAGGAGGCAACCATGGTGCCATCGGGCAGGAGGAAATCAGTGACCATCGGACCGGCGGTGTCGGTGTCGGCCTTGTAGTAGGTGAAATAGACGCCTTGCGAGTCGCCGCCTCCCTTGCCGGACCAGACGATCACGATGTCGCCCGAGGGCGTGGCGGCGATGCTGGGACTTCCCTGTTCACCGATGTCGGTGGTGTTGACGCGGGTTTCCGGCGTGACGGCCGGATTTCTTTCGTCGCCGCTGAGGGTAGCGTGGAAAGCGCGGACGAAAACGCCCGTCTGGTCGTGATCGTATGCCCCGGCGAGGTTCTGCGGGGCCAATGGGGTATAAGTGCTCGATCCGTTGCCGCTCCAGACGATGAAGAAGTCGCCGTCGGCGTCAACGGAGATCGAAGGACTGATCTGATCGCCGTAGTAGAGGGCCGATTGCGCCATCGAATAGTACTGCGGCGGATCGTGCAGCGCGGTGACCACCTGGTTGGCGTTCGTGTCGACCTCTAGTTTCGCCGTGCCGTCGGTGTTGTACTGGCGGTAGTAAATGCCGTAGCTGTTGACTATGTCTTGGGGCGTATCGATCCAGTCGTTGTCCTGCCATGCTTCCCAGGCGACAATGAATTCACCGTAAGGGTTCATGGTAACTTGTGCGTTGCGTGCGTAGAACGCGCCGGCCTGTAGCCTGGTATCCTCGATGTGCTCGTAGTCGGCGATGAACTCGTCGTCGCCCACGTTGACGCGGAACTCGACGTTGCCTTCTTCGTGTCCTTCGTATTCGGGGATGGTTATCGGAGTACCGTTATAGTTGAATAGCCGAGCCATGACGACGGCGTTGGTCGTCACGCCGTTCTTTTGACTGTAAGCGGCGGTCCAGGAGACGACGAAGGTGCCCACCTCGCTAACGGCGACCGAGGGATGCACTTCGTTGCTGCTGGGGTTAACGATTGTGCCGGGGATATTTTGCGAGTTGACGCGGATTTCGTTGCTGATTCTCTCCCCGTCGCTATTAAAGACTTGCGCGCGGACGTCGTTGAAGTAGCTGAAATCCTGTCCTTGCGATGCCCAGACGACTACGAAGTTGCCCTGGCTGTCCATGGCAATGCTGGGAGCGACCTGCTGGTTTGCGACGTTGGAGTTGATCTGGAACTCGCCGCCGATGGCACGTCCCATCGAATCGAACCGCTGCCCGTAGATCCCCCAACTGCCGTCGAGGTCCTGAGCTTCGCTGGACCAGACAACGACGAAGTCGCCGTCGGCGTCCATGGCCACAGCGCATTCCAATTGATCGCCTACCGTGTAGGTGTTGACGAGGATTTCACCGCTCAGCGGGTTGCCCTCGCTGTCGAACATGCGCATGTACACGCCGGCGCCGTCTCCGTCCTGGTCTTCGCTAACCCAAACGACGACAAAATCGCCGTCGTGGTCGACGGCGACGCATCGCGAACTTCCGTAGTACTCCTCGTTGGCGCTGACGGCGGTGGTTTGCACGCCGTCGGTGGTTTCGTTGACGCGGACCTCGAGGCCCTCCTTGTCGGTCACGTCGTTCTCGACGACGAGCGTGAACTCGATCTCGGCGTTCGAGCCGGCGGGGTTGAAGCCGGTGCGGTTCAGTGCGTTGCCCGAAACGTCCCGCAAGCCGCTCTCGCCGAGCGGATCGTTCAACGTCGCCGAGGAGGGCGCCAGCAGCTCGAGCAGGTAAGAGCCGGTGCCCAGCGGCTCGGTGCCTTCGACCACGCCGTTGGCGTCGACGACGATGACAATCTCGTAACTAATGCTGGGCAAGGTGCTGAGGACGGCGAAATCGCCGTATGTGCCGGGATCGGCGGCAGCGCGATTAGCCAGGATGGCCGCCTCGCTCAATCCGTAATAGATCTCGCTGATCGCCCCTTCGATCACTTCGCCGCCGACCGAGAGCCGATAGTTCTCCGGGTTGGTCACCGCGTCGCCCGTGCTCGTCAGATTGTCGTACATCTGCTCGGAGACGGTGACTACGATGTAGGAGAGATTGTCGGTCTGATAAACGATGGGGCTTTCTAAAATGCTGGTCCCATCGGGGGTCTCCACACTGGTCGCCGTGGGGCCGGCCGTGTCGACGGTCTCGTCGTAATAACGGTAGTAGATGTTCGACGCCACCACTTCGCCGACGCTGTTGATGTTGTACTCGGTGTAGGCGATGGCGAAGTCGCCCTCGGGAGTCATGCCGATCGAGGCGTCTTGTTGGTATGTGCCGACATCGCCCTGGACGTACATCTCGGCGATGGGCGCGGGAGCGGGCACCTCATCGTCGCCCACAATCATGATCAGGTCTACCGAGGCCGCGGCGAAACCGATCGGCGTGTCGTGCAGTTGGCCGATGAAGGTAATCTCGTAAACGTACTGCTGGGTCGGATCGTATTCCAACTCCCAATACGTGTCCTCTCGCAGATCCAATTCATCCTCTGAAATCATCCGCACGATGCAATTGCCGTAAAGGTAGGCGGAGCTGTCCAATGCGGCTTGGATGGCGCCCAGGGTTCCGCCGGGATCAATGATTTGGTCCTCTCCATAAGGCACATAGACTGGCTCCACCTCGACGATGTCGTAGGCGCCGCTCAACATGCTCTGCACCAAAATAAGGAATGTGCCGTCGGCGATTCGATTGTCCAAAACCAGCATAGCCCGGGCGTTGTTGCCGTCGCGCTGGCTGTTGACCACGCTGTCGCTGATCAGCACGTGTTGCGGGTTGGGGTAGGTCGGATCGGCGTCGAATTGCGAGTACATCACGCCGTTCGCCTCGCCGCGGGCCAGATCGGCGATCGTCTCGAGGATCGTCCGCAGCCGTCCGAGTTGTTCGTCGTCGAACCCGTATGTTTTTTGCGCCGCGATCAATACCTCCTCGATTACGCCGTCGGTGTCGCCGCTATGCGCGGCGCCCATGGGTAAAGCGACGTCGGCCAGATCGGGCCAGAGCGCTATCAGGTCGGCGTTTTCGTCGCGGGCGAGGACCTCCCGCAAGTAGGCGGTTGCGGCCCCGCTGGTGTAAAAATAGCTGTTGGTATCCGGCCCGTAGCCGGAGAAGACGACGGTCATGTCGCCGTCGGCGTCCATCACGATCTGCCCGCCGTATTGCGAATTGTGCCAAGTCGTGAGACTTGCGGGATTCGTGCTGGCGCTGTTGGCCCTGGTAACACTCCGCAACATCGAGCCGCCGATGGTGTATTCGACGAAATAGACGCCGGCGGAAGTAACTCCCAGGCTGGGAACGTCGTTGTCGGCGCCCATGGTCCAGCAAATGGCGTAATTGTCGTTGGAATCGAAATACGCCGAAAACTCGCTGCCGCCCGCGGCGGGCTGAAGCGCCGACTGTCCTTGGTATATATAACCGTCCGGGTCATACATGGCGGTGTAAACGGTCGACCCGGAGTTCCAAATAATAAGCGCGTAGCCGTCGTCGCTCATGGCGACGTAGGAATTGTCGTGGACTTCCGTATTGTCGTAATTGACGGCGGTTTCGACGGCGGACTGCGGTGTGCCGTCGTAGCTGAACTGCCGCATGTTGATAGTGTTGAAGAAGCTGACAATTTGGCCGCTGTCGGACCAGGCGACGGTGAAGTTGCCCGCCGCGTCCATGCCCACCGAGGGGTTGCCCTGGGCGGCGGCCGTGTTCACGTTGACGCGGAAAGTGTAGAAGTCGTCGGCAATCCTTAAAGGATCGTCCTCCTCCAAAATCGTCGAGTACGGTTGATAGGCTTCCACGAGCCGCACGCCCTCAATGGCCGTTTCCCTAACGCCGTCCCGGTCCATGTCCACGGTCATCAAGCCGTCGTTAAGCTCGGGGTTGTCGGCCGGATCGAAGAGTCCCACCGGCTCGTACATCCTGGCGAAGATGTCGGTAACGCTGCCGCTGCTTTGCGATTCGGGAACGACGCTTTCCCAAACGATGACGAAATTGCCCTCGGCGTTCATGGCCACCGAGGGATTGGTTTGGGTAAATAGGTCGGGCAACTGCGTAAAGGGGTTGTCTGGCTCTTCAGGGTTCACGCGGAACTCAGTGCCCGATTCCTTGAGCGTCACGCCGAGAATGTCTTCCGCGTTCAGCGGATTTCCGTTCGCGTCGAGGACCGCCCCGGCTTCAATGAGCAGCGTGGGCACGTTCTCATAGGCCGTCTCCCCGGTGAACTCGATGTTGAAGGTAAGCAGGCCGTCCGGATCGTCCAGCGTCTCGACCGGCGTCACTTCGACGGTGGGGATCGCGGCGCGGACGGTCGTTGGGCTATTATTGTCGCTAGCCACGAAATAGTTTTCGTAGTATTGCTCGAAGGCGTCCTCGATGGCCATCGCCGTTTGGTAGGGATTGGTCGGCGAAATGTTGATGTTTTCCACCGTGAACGGTTCCGAGACCGTGGTCACGAACGCTCCGGGCAGGAAACCTGTGTCCCAGGCGGCATTCTCCACGAACAACTCGTTTACGTTTTGGCCGTTCGAGGCGTCGCCGAAAGAGATCGTGAAGTGTTGCGAATCGATGCCCTTGACGACCACGTCCTCCAGGTCGCCTCCCAAGAGCCGCAAGGCGTCCTGAATGAGCATGGCCGGGTCGGTCAACGGGTCCTCCGAATTGAAATCGGCCTCGTTGAACGTGATCGGAGTGGTGGTGTGTTTGATGCCGTCGCCGTCGACGTAGCTGAGTTGGAACTCTCCGCTGATGTAATCCGGGGCGGCGGTGGGCGGAGCGGTCGTGTCGCCGAAGGAAAGCTGTTGCACCTCGTTGCCGCCGAAGGTGATCGACATCTTCGCGTAGCTGCCCGCAACGGGGATTAGCACGCCGTCGGGCAAGACGATCTGCTGCACTTCCTTAGTGAAGAAGCGGGCGTAGATGTTCTCGTCGGTCATTGCCTGGCCGGTGGCGGGGTTGACGACCGGATCGCCGGCCTCGTCGAGCACCGGGTCGACGCGCGACCAGACGACGACGAAATCGCCGTCCTTGTCCATCGCCAGCGAACTGGCGGTCACCGTGCCCTGCGACTCAGTGATGGCAATATTGACCAGATTGGACTCCAAGTCGGGCGTGTAGACCGACAACAGCGTCCTTTCCTCCAATTGGTCGATTTGCAAATGACGGTTCGTCCGTTCCCCGCGACGCCGCTGGGAATTGAACAACGAGTCGCAAATGCGTCCCAAGGTGGACCCCGGTTTTCGATTCTTTGACATGTGCAACAGAGACATAGCTATGACCCCTTAATCAGGGCTTCCTTCTCGCCGAGGCGACGTTTTATATGACATATATATAAGCCGTCTCGGCCGGAGCGTACTAGGTTTTCAATGGTTGTAAGCGATCGAAGGTTTCTCCAAGAGGCAAGGTTCGTTCTCGATCGTTCTCTAGCGGCGGCTTGAATGAAGGCGATCCCAACTCGTTGCTCGGCCTGAGCCAATAACACGATTCGGGATTGGCGATCGCCTGTCGGGCAGCCGGTTTTTCCAAATTAAGGATTGTCGGTCGCCGGATGCCCGGCAGAAACTGCACGTCGTACAGTTCCTCGCAGCCGACGGTGAACTCGAAGAATCCGGCCTGCCGACCGCTGCGCAGGTCCACCACCGCGACGCCGCAGAGCAGCCTTTCATATTTTTCTTGTACGGGGAGGCCCCCGAAAATGTGCTTCTCGCGGATTTTCGACAGCCCCACCAGCGCGTATGGCCCGTGGAAACAAAGACCGCGAAGATAACCGGGCAAACCGCAGACCGTCTCCGCCTTGCCGGTTTTCGGATCCGTCACAAGCAATTCGCCGGCGCCGGAGTTGAGCAGCCACAGCCGTCCGTCGTGCCATCGCGGAGAATGAGGCATCGCCAATCGGTCGAGAACGATTTCGTCCGTGTCCACGTCGATTACCACTCCTCCGGTTGCCTTTCGTTCACGCCACGCGCCGGCCTCATCGGTGATACCCAACGCCGTAACATATTTGGGGCGACCTTCTCGCACCGCTATTCCATTCAGATGGCAGCGGTCCTCCGGCACCAGGTCGGTCACGAAACGGGGTTTCCACGCAGGGGTGAAACTGAAATCAAAACTCAATTTGGCTAGACAAGAAAACCGCGTAGCCGCCAGCCAAATCTCATCTTCCAGGATCGCCACGTCGTGCGTGTGCAGATCGCCGGTGTGATATGTTGCCCGGGGCAAATATATTGCATCGTAACGCCCGGGCTGGTCCTCGATGTATTCGTATGCCAGCGACGGAGAGTTGGCGAACACCCACAGGTCGTGCCGGGCGGCCAGCACTATTCTATTTGCGGAGGCCGTCAGACCGAGGGGCTTGTCGAACTGGCGCATCAGCAGGGTCGCCCGGCGACCGTCCCAACCGATCAAGGCGACCTTGCCGGCCTGATAAGTGGAGGCTGCTATAGCGCCATCGGCGCTTGCCAACCACTCCTGAAAATCCGGAGTCGTCGAACAAGCGACGGCCACCGGATCATTCACCACGGCCTGACTTCCCATACTTCCGTACATGTCGCTCGGAGGTTCGAGCTGACGACTCCTCGATGCCCAGTCGTCGCTCCTGGCACCGTACGACACCTTTCATCTAATCGAATTATGAAGATTTTGTCAAATGGAAAGTTCAGGGAATAATCTCCGAATCGAGACGCCCTGGCACTCCTTCCCATATCCCGCAATCGACGCATACTATTTCGTTCATCTTGATTGCCAACCTCAGAAATGTCAAGCAAATGGCCCCTTAACAACAAGTTCACCCACCATAAGAAGGGGTATTGTCTTATTGCCCGAACTGCTAGACGAGTTGGGTTAATGGGAAGTTCCGGCAAAGTGGTGGACTAAAAAACCACGCACGCAACCCACTATAAGGGTGGTAATTATAGTATTTTTCCTCAAGCTTTGCCTTTCTTACTCAACTGACGCGACCGACACATCCGATACTATCGTCACGACCGGAACGTAGGCCCGCCTAGTTGGAAGGTTTGGGATCATGTCCATATTTGGGCGCTAATCAAGGTAGACACAAGCTATGACGTTCAACCGCACTATCACATACGGGGTCATCGTATTTATGCTTCTGCTGTCGGCTGCGCCGACCAACGGGCAAGGACCGGGAGGATTCCAGATCTTTGGTCTGGCGGACGTGAGCACATACGGAGGCAATCAAAAGCCCAACGAGGGATACTTTTTCCAGTTTGATGGGCTTTATTGGTCCATTACCCCGCCGGAAACTCATCCGGTCGGGTATCCCGGCACCCGAACCGTTTACTATGGAATTCACCCGACCAGCCCCTTGGACACCGAGAGCGACGCCCGCATTCAATCGAATACGCTGGACACATCGGTCTTCGACAACCAATTCAGGGCAGGCAATCGCATCGAATTCGGACGGATCGAAAACCGCAACGGCTGGCTCGTGAGCATCTTCCAACTCCGCGATGAAATACAGAACTACGAGGCCGACGGCGCCGACATGGTTTTCAACGATCCGGCGTTCGGGCCGTACGGCGAGCGTCTCTTGTACGGAAACGTAAACAACAACAGTTCGAGCACACCGCCTTATTCACCGCCGGTGTTTAGCGATTTGCCGTTGACGTTCTACGATATCTTGCTTCAGAAAAAGATCGATACTTGGGGAGTGGAAACGAGCTACTTGCACAGGTTCCGCACCCGGCACGGCGGCGGGACGTTGGAGATGTTCTTTGGAGCTCGGTACTTCGAGTTCAACGAGAATTTTTGGGTCACCACCGGTTCCACCCTGGCCGGTACCGCAGATACGGGCGCTTTCTCCTATCTCCAGAACAGTTCCTGGAATAGCGACACTGAGAACCACATCGTGGGACCGCAAATCGGTTTGCGCTGGTTCAAAAAGCGGGGCAGATGGATGGTATCCACCGAAGGCCGCTTCCTGGCCGGACTTAATTGTCAAAACATCCACATGCAAGCGGACATCGGACCGTCTCTGACCGATCCGGGCGCGAACCCCGACGGCAGCTATGATCCGTTCGTGCCTAAAACGATGACTTCCACGTCATCGACCCATGCCGTCTACGAAAGGGAGTGGTCGCCGGCGGTTGAGTTGCGGGTGGAAGGGCGGTATCAGGTTACCCGCTCGATCTCAGTCCACGCCGGTTGGTCTGGAATGTGGATCGACGGCGTTGCCCGGGCCAGCAGCGTGATCGACTATACCGTCCCCTCGATGGGAATCAACCTGGCCCACAACCAAGAAGACGTGTTCCTGAACGGACTGACGCTCGGCTTCGACGTCAATCGTTAAGCGGCATTTCACAAGTGACTTTTCACTCGTAAACCCCACGGGTAGCGACCCGCAGGCTTTATATTATCCGTCAGCAGTCGTTTGCTTGGCCCGTCGCAGCCATGCTTGGCTCCGCTTGGACCTTCCGATCGGAAACAAACCGCTCGAGCTCCTGGGCCATCACGTCGACGGCGTATCGAATCTGCTTTTCGGTGTGCGCCGCCGAAATAAAGTATCTCAGCCGGGCCGCGTTCTCTTCGACGGCCGGATGGATGATCGGCTGAACGTTCACGCCTCGCAAAAACATCGCCTTGGACAGTTGCAAGCAAAGAATCGAGTTGCCCAGGATAACCGGCACCACCGGCGTGTCCTTGCTGCTGCCGGTGTTCAATCCGTTCCGTTTGGCCAGATCGAGGAACAGCCGCGAGTTTTCCCGCAGTTGCGAGACCCGATCGGGTTCATTCCGCAACAGCCGCAACGAGGTCAGGGCCGCAGCGGCGGAAGCGGGCGGAATGGCCGCCGCGAAAACGAAGCCGGGCGCCGTGTAGCGAAGATAGTCGGCCAGCGCCTTGCAGCCGGCGATATAGCCGCCGCAACTTCCAATGCTTTTGCTCAACGTTCCCATCCATATATCGACGTCCTCGGCGGGAACGCCGAAGTGTTCGCCGATGCCGCGGCCCGTGGCGCCCAATATCCCCAAGGAATGCGCCTCGTCGATCATCAACAGGGCCTTGTGGCGCTTCTTTAATTCGATGAACTTGGGCAACTCGGGGATGTCGCCGTCCATGCTGTAGACGCCCTCGATCGCCACCAATACGCGCCGGTATTCGTGGCGATACTGTTCGAGCAGCTTGTCGGCCGCCCGCCAATCGTTGTGTGGGAAAGGCCGTCGCCGCGCCCCGGAAAGAATGCAACCCTGCACGATGCTGTTGTGGGCCAGGGAATCGTGAAGGATCAAGTCGCCGGGGCCGAACATGTGGCCGATGACCGATTCGTTGGTGGCGTGGCCGCCGACAAAGGCAACGGTGTCCTCGGTCCCCAAAAAGCTCGATATTTCCCGCTCCAACTCGACGTGGATCAATTTCTGTCCGGAGACCACACGGCTTGCCGAAGCGCTGGTGCCGTAGCGGTCGATGGCCTCCTTTGCGGCTTGGTTGACCGCCGGATCGCCCGAGAAACCGAGGTAGTTGTAGCTGGAGAAATTGATGTATTGCTTGCCGCCGATGATCGTCGTGTCCCGCGCCGGTCCGTCGTGCGCCATGAAGAACGGGTTGCCCGTTCCCGTGGCTTCGAGCATGTCGAGGCTATCCCGCAGTCGAACGTATTCGGGGAACAGGTCGAAGCGATGCGTTGGCTCGGGTATTTCTCCGTCGGCCGGCCGCGTGCTGGCCGGACGCGGCTCGATGCCTAGATACTTCTCCACGGCCGCGACGAGTTGCCGGGTGGTCTCCAGTTCGGGAAGCACTTCTTCGGGAAACCGCCCGCCAAACTTGTCTTCCAACGAGGCTAATATCTCCATCCTCTCCAAAGAATCCATACCGGTCTCGACGATCGGCGAATCGAGCGTCATGCCGTCGGCGCGTTCCTTCGCCACGCGGCGGATTTCTTCAACCACAAGTTCGGTTAAACGGTGACCGGCCGGGATTTTTTCCACGACGGCGGGACGTTCGTCCTGAGGTTGGAACGACGGCTCTGTAGCAGAGGTGTCTTTTCGAGTTGTTTTTCGTTTTCGTGTTCCAGTGGGCGCCGAAGCGGCTAGTCTTCGCCCCTCGCCCCTCGCCCCTAGTCCCTCGCTCCCCAGCCCTCGTCCATCGTCAATCCAACGACCGACCACATTCAAGGTTTTGGCTAAGAACCCCTCGCGACAGGCGTGTCTCTGAATTTTTCCGCTGGATGTCTTGGGAATGCTGCCTGCTTTCAACAATAATATCTCGGCGGGAACCAACTCGTGTTCCACGGCCACGGCCCGTCGCACGGCGTCGAAGACTTCATCGAAGTTTGATCGTTTGTGCCGTTCGATTTCCTGAACAACGATAAGCCGCTCGATGCTGTTCATTTCCACGACGAAGGCCGCTCCGCCGTCGAGGCGCAGCCGGGGGTGGCTCTGCTGTACGGAAAGCTCGATGTCTTGCGGATAGTAGTTCACTCCGCGGACGATAAGCAGGTCTTTTAGCCGGCCGGTTACGTAAAGTTCCCCGTCTCTAATGAATCCCAAGTCGCCTGTCCGCAGAAAAGGCCCCTCGCCACTGTCGGCCAACCTGGCACGGAAAACCTGCTCGGTGGCTTTTTCTTGCATCCAATATCCCTGCGCGACGCTCGGACCTTGGACCCAAATCTCACCGATCCGACCGGGCGAACAGGGGATTCGAGTCTCTGGATCGACGATTTCGATTCGCTGGTCGGGAAGGTTTTCACCGCAACCGACTAATTCCCTGCCGGCCGGATCGTCCGGTTCGACGGGGACCGCTTCGTTTCGGGAGAGCCCCTCGGCTTCGAAGGAATTGATTATCGGTTGCTTGTGGACGAACCCGCCGGAGACGATCAATGTTGCCTCGGCCAGTCCGAAGCATGGATAGAACGCTTCCCGGCGAAAACCGCAAGGGGCAAACACCTCGGCGAAAGTTTCGAGCGTTTCCGCCCGCACCGGCTCCGCCCCGTTGAAGGCCACACGCCAACTGCTCAAGTCAAGTTTTTTTCGTTGTTCAGACGTGACCTTGCGGATGCAGTGCTCGTAGGCGAAGTTCGGTCCTCCGCTGGTGCTGCCGCGATATTTGGTAATCGCCGCGAGCCAACGATACGGCTTCTGCAAAAAACTCATCGGGGAAATCAGCACGTTCGGCCGGCCGACGTACAGCGGCTGAAGGATGCCCCCAATCAACCCCATGTCGTGGTAGCTGGGCAACCAAAACACGCCCGTGCCCGAGCGGGTATGCTCAAAGGAGTATGAAATCAGCGCAGAGTTGTGGACGAGGTTGGCATGGTTTAGCACTACCCCCTTCGGCGTGCCGGTCGAGCCGGAGGTATATTGTAAGAAAGCCAACGTATCGCCGTGGACGTCGGGCATTGTCCAATCGACGGCCGTCTCGGCCGAAACCCGACAAGTGGGCAGCCAGGCAAGCTGCTTGAGATGGGGGGTTTGGTCAATTAGGGGCATAACCCGGCTCAATACTGAATCGGTCGTCAGCGCCACCCGTGCCTCGGCGTCGTCGGCGATCGCCTGTATGCGATTCAGCGATCGGTTTCGGCGGGGGGGGTAGACGGGCACGGCGATCACGCCCGCGTAAAGGCACCCAAAAAAGGCGGCGATGAACTCCAGACCGGCCGGATAGAGCAACAAGGCCCGTTGCCCCACCAGATCGTGCGATTCGAGCCATGCGCCGATCGCCCGTGCCTGACGGTCGAGTTCCCTGTAAGTCAGAGAGATTTCTTCGTTCTCGCCGTCGACCAGGTACGTGAAGGCGATGTCAGTCGGCTGGCACCGCGCGCGATGCAGCAACAGTTCCACTAGGTTGGAAGGGCCGAAAAACGTCCCAGGCAAAGAATCCAGATGCACGATAGGAATACTCCTCGCTCCGATCTAACTCCACCTGTCCCGGAGAACCCTTGATTGTATGGTTTTCTCCCTTCGTCCGCAATTGTCCCCCTTACTCAAATTATGGCCGCCGAAAAACGAATTGCATGTTGACACGGGAAAGAAAAGGTTTTACCGTGCTTCGGGGGGACGGGCACCAAGCATACATTTTAGGGGGGTCGGATCATGATCGAGATTACCTGCCCAAGTTGCAACCGAAAGCTCCGCGCCAAGTCCGAACTGGCCGGCCGGATGGGCAAGTGTCCCAACTGCGGTCAGCCGATCCGGATCGCCGCCGAGGCCCCGGACGAAACCACGGATGACGTTCAGGAGGTCCAACAATTACAGCCGCCAAATGAAGAGCGTCTTCCCACGTACAGCGCGCCAAACAGGCTTAACCGTGAGAGCCGCTACTTAATTTGCGATAAGTCGCGTTTGGTGGCCCTCTGGGACAACAACGGCAGCGGGTGGATGCTGATAACCGGCGTTGGAGAAATCCCTGTCAAACGAAACCGCGACAATATCCCCACCACCGGCACATACCAACTCGTCGAGTTGAAATTCACCATGACACCCGAAGGAAAGCGTCTATCGGGCGTCGCCTGCTACGAGCTTGGTTCGCGTTGGGCTTTGACCGTCTTGGAACAAGGGGACGATACGATCACCGAGAAAATCACTGGGCCGGGCTGCTTGAACAGAGATCAAAAGAACGCCGTTCGCACTGAGATAAAAAAGCATTTTATGCAGCCCGTGTGGCAAGATTCCATGGCGGTGATGGATTTTCTATCCAACGCCGACTTCCACTCGCCGGGCGTGGAGTAATCTCGTCCGTTCAGCAGCCACCGGCACGGCGGCTCGCACCGTAGTGGTCCGTCCAAGGTTCAATGTCGGGTGAACCGTTTAGCGGGGCCGCTTGCGGCCCGTGTTTAGGCCCGTGTTTAAAAAATACGGTGCGCATCTTATTGCATGGGCCGCAAACGGCCCCGCTACACATGACATAAATCGTTAGGGATCAGCCTGACCTACGCATGCTAATTTGTTATAATACATAGTTTGTCATTTGCCGGTATTTGAAGACGCGACCATGAGACTCCCCCCCGAAGGTGCGCGCTGGCTCGTTACGCTCCGTTTTTGGGCCTGTGCGGCGATATTCACGGCGACAACCGTCGCCTGGGCGCTGGACGTGTTGCCGCACCCCCTGCCTTTGTATGGGGTCGGCGCGGTTGTGTTCGTTTACAACCTCTTATTCACGTTCAGCCAGCGCGATTGGTCCGTCAGCGGGCGCGGCGTAGATAGGATTATCTTTCTTCAAATCATCTTCGATCTGGCCGCATTGACCGCGTTGTTGTACTTCGCCGACTTGCCGAGAAACCCGTTCATTTCATATTACGTTTTTCACATGATAATCGCGGGGATGTACCTTCGCGGTAATTTGCCATACGTGGTGGCGGCCGTGGCCACCTCGCTGGTCGGCGGCGTAATGCTGCTGGAATACCTGGAGCTGATTCCGCGTTTTCCGTTGCGGTTTTCGGGCGATCCGACCGGGTTGTGGACAATCGACGGCCTGTACGCGTTCAGCGTCTTCGCGGCGCTCGGCAGCACGTTGTGGATCGCCGTCTATTTCAGCACGGCCATCCGCCGCTACGTCGACCGCGCCCACGCCGAACTGCGCCAGAAAGAAAAACTTCTTGGCATCGGCCAGTTGGTGGCCGGCATCGCACATCAAATAGCCAATCCGCTCGACGGGGCGCAGAACTGTCTGCGCAAGATCGGAGAAGCCGTCGGGAGCGATCCGCAATCCACCGAATACGTGGAGATGATGACCGATGCCTTGGAGCGGATCGAGCGGACGGCCAAACGAGTGCAATCGTTCGCCTTGCCGGGAGGAATCACGCTGACGAACACCGACGTTAACTCGGTGGTGAAGGCGATCCTGCCGTTGTTGGAAAACGCCCGCGGCGGAAACGTAATCGTGCGCACCGAGTTGGGCCGCGTGCCGCCCGTCAAGGGCGACCCCTACGCGCTGCAAGAGGTGATTTTCAACCTCTGCACGAACGCCTTCGCCGCCATGCCCCACGGGGGAACATTAACCCTTCGCACTCGGACCCTCGGCGGCAGCGACGACGATCAGATGGATTCGGTGGCGATCGAGGTGGCCGACACGGGCGAGGGCATCCCGCGAACGCATTTGGAAAAGATTTTCGAGCCGTTTTTCACCACCCGAGCCGAGGAAGGGGGCACCGGTTTAGGATTGGGGCTTTGCCGCATGTTGATCAGCGAAATGGGAGGACGGATCGAAGTCCGAACCGCACTGAGCCAAGGAACGGTATTCACCGTGACGCTTAATCCAATGGAAAAGGAAAACGATTGATTTTCGCGCGTTTGCGTCCCCGCCGTTGATGCGGCAGTTGCACCGCCGTACGGGAAAACCGGGATGGCGGTACGACTGTTTCTCCAACCGAGAGTGCGTTTACATTCCAAAAGAATTTGATCTACAATGAGAATCCTTGTCGCCGACGACGAACGAATCAAATTGGTCACGCTGGCCAACGACCTTGCCGCCCGGGGGCACGAGGTGGATACAGCCGGCGACGGCGCCGAGGCGCTGGATAAATTCACTTCCGGCAGCTTCGACGTCGTGGTGACCGATCTGAAGATGCCCAAAATCGACGGCATCGAACTGCTCAAGCGAATCAAGCAGGACCCGCGCGCCGACGCCGAGGTAATAATTATGACGGCCTATGGAAGCATCCCCCTGGCGGTCGAGGCGGGCAAGCTCGGAGCCTTCGACTTCTTGACCAAGCCGTTCAATAACGAGGACATTTTCCCGTTGTTGGATCGGATCGCATCCGCCCGTCGCGGCAAGGAACCCGCGAGCGGGGAAGCGGCCGAAAAGACGATCGATAAAATCGACCAGGCGGTTGTCGGTCAATCGACGCCGATGCGTTCGGTGCGGCGTCTGGTCGAGATATGCGCCCGCTCCGATGCCAACGTCTTGCTTTGCGGCGAAACGGGAGTAGGCAAGGACTTGATTGCGCTGACTATACATCGCAACTCACACCGCCGCGCCGCCCCCTTCGTCAAGGTTGGCTGCACTCTATTTCCCAGCCAGTTGATAGAAAGCGAACTGTACGGACACGAAAAAGGTGCCTTTACCGGCGCCGAGCAGCGACGCCTGGGTCGTTTCGAGCTGGCCGAGGGGGGGACCCTCTATTTGGACGACGTGGACGACATCCCCCTCGAACAACAGACCAAACTGCTTCGCGCTATCGAGGAAAAAACTTTCGAGCGGGTCGGCGCCGCTGACGAACGGAAGGCCGACGTGCGTATTGTCGCATCGACGAAAAAAGACCTCCTGCAGAAAATCGCCGCCGGGGAGTTCCGGCAGGATCTTTATTACCGATTGGAGGTTCTCAGAATAGATGTCCCTCCGCTCCGAGAACGGCTCGACGACGTGCCCATGCTGTCCGAGCACTTGCTCAAGCGGTTTGCCAAGGACGGACCGGGGCAGCTCGAGCCGTCGGCCGTCGAGATACTCAAGCGCCACGACTGGCCGGGCAATGTCCGCGAGTTGGCGCACTTGCTGCAACGCGCCTACCTGATCGGCGGCGGCGTTGTCGGCGGCGATTTGCTGTTGAAGGAGCTACGCGCGGCGGCGAAAAAACGCCGCGTCCGCTCCGGCCACTTCCAGGAAACAATCGAAAAAACCGAGCGGGAGCTGCTGCAAAGCGCATTGGAAGAGTCCCAGGGCAACAAGTCGGCAGCCGCCGCCGCGCTGGGTATGAAACTCTCCACCTTCCGCGACAAACTGGTCAAGCACGGGTTGGGATAATTCCACGATGGGGTGGCAGTTTAACTGTCACCACAACGGACGAAAAATCGGCGATGGGAGTCGCCTCCTACAATTTAATGTGGATACCGATCCGGCTCTTCCTCCGATCGCGAAGAAACCTTTTCGCCGCGAACGACGATTGTCTCATCAACCGGCTCCGTGACGAACGTGTCGCCGCTGCCGCGGGCGGCAACCTCGGCGAGACCGTTCGACGGCACGGCGACCGGCTGCAAACGTTTCTTTTTAGCAAAGACTGCCGATATCAAGACAAAGAACAAGGGGATGAAGATCAGGTCGATGAATGTGGCCGAGAGCATACCTCCGGTCACGGCGGTCCCGATGGCGTTCATCGCGCCGGCGCCAGCGCCGGTGGCGATGGCCAGCGGCAGCGTGCCGAAAAAGAAGGCCAGCGAGGTCATGATGACCGGTCGGAACCGGATTCTCACCGCCGCCAGGGTTGCGTCGATCAGTCCTTCTCCTTTTTCGAGTTGTCCCTTGATGAACTGAATGATGAGGATGGCGTTTTTCGTGGAAAGTCCGAGCGTAGTCAAAAAGCCGATTTGGAAGTAGACGTCGTTCGAGAGTCCGCGGAAGTAAGTGGCCGCCAAGGCGCCCAAAACGCCCAGCGGCAACATGAGCAGGTTGACGAAGGGGATGGTCCAGCTTTCATACAGCGCGGCGACGCAGAGAAATATCACTAGTACGGAAAAGGCGTAGAGCACCGGCCCCTGAGCGGTCGCCATCCGCTCCTGGTAAGACAGGCCGGTGTAGTCGTATCCGATTCCGGCGGGCAGCCGGCCTACGATCTCTTCCATGGCCTTCATGGCTTCGCCGGTGCTCAAGCCCGGCGCCGGTTCGCCTAGGATGTTCAACGACGGAAAACCGTTGTAGCGTTCAAGTCGGGGAGAGTTCGAGGTCCAACGGCTCGATGCGAAGGAGGTATAGGGAACCATCTTCCCGGCTTTGTTTCGGACATAAAGTTTTTCCAAGTCCTTCGGCAACATTCGGTGTGGAGCGTCGTTTTGGACAAAGACTCTCTTGACTCGGCCGCCTTGGATAAAGTTGTTGACATAGGCGCTGCCGAAAGCGGCGGAAAGGGTGTTGTGGATCGAATTGATGGGCACGCCCAGCGCGCCGGCCGAGTCCCAATCTATGTCGATGCGATACTCGGGCACGTCGTCCAATCCGTTTGGACGGACGCCGGTCAATCGCGGGTCTTGCATGGCCATTCCCAAGAATAGATTGCGGGCCGCCATTAGGGCCTCGTGGCCCAGATTGCCGCGATCGATCAACTCGAAATCCACGCCCCTAGCCGTCCCCAATTCGACGACGGCCGGCGGCGGAAAGGCGTAGACCATGGCGTTGCGGATCGAGGTAAACGCCCCCATGGCTCGTCCGGCAACGGCAGTGGCCTTCAAGTCCGGCCGATCTCGCAAGTCCCAATCCTTCAACTTCACGAACAACATGGCGCTGCTCTGCGATCTTCCCGCAAAGCTCATGCCGGCGACGCTCATGCACGATTCGACGGCTTCTTTTTCACGCTCCCGAAAATATTTCACGACTTGGTCCACGACCTCCTGGGTCTGTTCGAGCGTGGCGCCGGTCGGCATGATTACTTGGCACATAAGAATGCCTTGGTCCTCGTCCGGCAGATAAGCGCTGGGCAACCGCATGAACAAATAGCCCACCGCCGATACCAGCAGAACATAAATGAGGAGGTAGCGAAGCTTTTTGGCGATGGAATGTTTAACCAATCCCACGTAGCGGTCTCGAATCCAGAAAAACACCCGATCGAACCGCCGGAAGAACGGGCGGAACAGCCAAAGCGCGTTTTCGGCCGGCTCGTGACCTTTCGGCACGGGACGGAGAAACGACGCGCAAAGGACGGGCGTCAGGATCAGAGCCACCACCACCGACAGCAACATCGAGGAGATAATCGTAACGGAAAACTGGCGGTAGATGACGCCGGTCGAACCGGGGAAGAAGATCATCGGACCGAAGACCGCCGAGAGGACCAAGCCGATGCCGATCAAGGCGCTGGTGATCTGGTCCATCGATTTGGCCGTGGCCGCGCGGGGCGAAAGACCTTCCTCGGCCATGATCCGTTCCACGTTTTCCACCACCACGATGGCGTCGTCGACCAACAGACCGATGGCCAGCACCATGGCGAACATGGTCAGCATATTGATCGAAAAGCCAAAAAACATCAAAACGGCGAAAGTACCCAACAAAACCACGGGCACCGCGATGGTGGGGATCAACGTGGCGCGGATGTTCCCCATGAAAAGGTACATGACCAGGAAGACCAATACGACAGCCTCGATCAGGGTCTTCACCACTTCGTTGATGGCCACTTCGATGAAGGGAGTCGTGTCGAAGGGGTAGACGACCTTCATTCCCGGCGGGAAGTAACAGCTCATTTCCTCCATCTTAGCCTTGACCGCGTCGGCCGTATCCAGCGCGTTGGCGCCGGGCGCTTGACGGATGGCCAGCCCGGCGGTGGGTTTGCCGTTGTAGAAGGCCTCGATATCGTACAGCTCGGTCCCAAGTTCCGTCCATCCCACGTCCCCCACGCGGACCACCGAGCCGTCCGTGTTGATTCGTATGGGAATGGCGGCGAACTCCTCCGGGGTTTCGAGCAGGTTCTGCACGACTATGGAAGCGTTCAATCGCTGCCCCTTCATGGCCGGCGCGCCGCCGAACTGTCCGGCTGAGACTTCCACATTGTAAGTCTGCAAGGCCCCAATCACGTCCTCGATTGTCAACTGATATTCGGTTAGCTTGTCGGGATTGAGCCAAACGCGCATCGCGTATTGTCCGCCGAAGGCATTGACCTCGCCCACGCCGGGGACCCTCGCCAGAACCTTTTCCAGGTTGGAAACGGCGTAGTCGCGCAGATCGCTTCCGTCCATGCTGCCGTCTTCCGACACCAAGGCCACGATAACCAAATAGTTGCGCGTGGACTTGCTGACTTTCACTCCTGTCCGCTGCACCACTTCGGGCAAGCTCGTCATGGCCAATTGCAGCTTGTTTTGCACCTGAGCCCAAGCCAGGTCCGGGTCCGTCCCCGCCTTGAAGGTCAATTCGATGCGAGAGGAACCGGACGAATCGCTCGTTCCCGACAGATACAGCAAGTCGTCGAAGCCCGTCATCTTCTGCTCGATGATTTGGGTGACGCTGTTTTCCACCGTCTCGGCCGATGCGCCGGGATAATTGCATTCGATGGCTATCGACGGAGGAGCAATCAGGGGATACTGGGAGATCGGCAAGTTATAGATGGCCAACACACCCAAAACCATCATCATGATGGCGATAACCCACGCAAAAACCGGACGGTCGAGGAAGAATCTTGAAAGCATTGGGGAATCTCTGTCGGCTTACTATTTCTTATGTTTCGATGACGCGGCTTGGGGCTTGCCATCGTTTTTCGGCGTCGGCGCTCCGCCGGCTGCAAGCGGGACGGCCTTGACGGGAAATCCTTGCCTTGCGCGCATTTGCGCCTTTTGTATGCCCTCGACAATCACGCGGTCGCCCGGCGCAAGACCCGAGGAAACCAGCCATTTATCGCCGATGGCGCGATCGGTCGTCAGTCCGCGATACTGCACTTTGCCTTCCGCATCCACGACCAGAACGAGAGGATTTCCCTTGTGATCGCGAAATACGGCCTGCTGCGGTATTAAAATTGCTTTGTCGTTGACGCCCTCGTCAATGACCGCCCGAATGAACATGTGGGGCAGAAGAATCATGTCGGGATTTGGAACAACGACGCGTAAAATGACCGAGCCGGTGGTCGGGTCCACCGTCACGTCGCGGAACTTTAGCGACCCCTCTTGAGAATAGACCGTGCTGTCTTCGAGGACGATTTTCACCCTGTCGGTGCCGTTGTCCTTGAGTCGTCCGTGCGCCAGGTTGCGCCGCAGCCTGATCAGTTCCGCGGTCGACTGTGGAACGTCGATAAAGATGGGATCGAGTTGCTGAATGGTCGCCAAGGGTACGGCTTGATAGGCTGTAACGATAGCGCCTTCGGTGATGTTCGATCGTCCGATGCGGCCGGAGATCGGGGCCGTGATTTTGGTGTAGTCGAGGTTGATTTTGGCCGTTTCCACCGCCGCCTCGGCCTGTTTAATGGCGGCGCGCGCCACATCGACCGATTGTCGATCGCTTTCCACCTGGGCCTCGGCCGCCTTCAAGGCGGATTCCGCCACCTCGACGTCGGCTATGGCCTGGTCGAGCTGCATGGCCGTGACCGCCCGCGTTTTTTCCAGTTTTTTATACCGCTGGAGAGTCGTTTGGGCCAAATGCAAAGTCGCCTGATGCCGCTTCAGGTTGGCAATGCTCGCCTGCAACATAGCCTCCGCCCGATCGACACCCTCCCGAGCGGATTCAAGATTCGCGACCGCGTTGTCGTAAGCCGCTTGATACGGTGCGGTGTCGATTTGATATAGGACCTCGCCGGCCTTCACGTCGGAACCTTCCGTAAAGAGCCGTTTCTGAAGCAGCCCGTTGACCTGGGGTCGGATTTCCGCGACACGGAACGGAGACGTGCGCCCCGGCAACTCCGAAGTCAACGTCACCATCTCAGGCACTACCGTTATTACCGCCACCTCCGGAATTGACGAAGGCGGCATTTGTTGTTGGGGACGGCAGCCCGCCGCGGATAGGCCCGCCGCCAGCACCGTCAATACCAACGGTTTCCAGATACTCCGATTCATTGTTCGCGACTCCCAGTTACAAACTCGGTTTCCGCCGCAAGTGATTCTTTCGAGCGAATACCGCGTAAAAATGTGTCTATGTTGTGCTTCGCCATCTCTATCGGAGAAAGCTCTGTTAAGTGACCTCCGAAAACCACCGTGCCGTACAGCAAACTGCCGATTGCGTGGACGGTTTTGTACGTGTCCACCGAACGTAGTTCGCCGCTTGCGATGCCGTCTTGGAGCACTTGCTCGAATCGGGCGATAAGTTTTTTATGATATTCGCGGTGCAACTCGGGCGCGTCGCCGCGAAACTCCGCTCGCTCTTGGATAAATACTTCCAGACATAGCGGATTGCTCTCGAAAAACTCCGCGTAGGCGAGTGCCGCGGCGCGAATCTTCGCGCAAGCCCCTTCCACTCTCTCTTGCGCCTCGTTTGTAACCTTTTCCAAGCGCCAAAAAACATCCAACGTCGTTGCCCAGAACAGGTCTTCCTTGCTGTGAAAATAGCGGTAGACGGTCCCCTTGCCCACGCCGGCCCGATCGGCGATCTGCTGCACGTCGGTGCCGCGGAAACCCAGTTCGGCAAAGCAGCGGATAGACTGTTCGAGAATCGCCTGCCGCTTGCCGGGGTCTTCGGACAAAGAGCCGTTTGGTCCAGCCATTACTTCTGTTCCGCGGGGGGGTATATGGCAGCTAATGGACGGACTGGTCCGTCCACATATTGAAAATATATCTTACCGTTGTTTTGGCGTCAACAGGGCAAATTTTCGCATGTCAACGTCGAAATTGGGGGATGTCTGTATGGCGGGCCTGCTCGCGGCCGTGTATTTCCGCTGATAAACACAGGCTGCAAGCGGCCCAGCTAAACGGTTTAACACCAAAATTTAAGAGACTCCAACAAAACCATACCGCCCTCACCTCCGACCCCTCTCCTACTTGCGGGAGAGGGGAGTATTGTTAGAGTCCCTAAGATTTGACAGACCCATTAATCGTGGCGCGTGCAAACACATACCCTACAATGTGTCTCTCGCGCCGCGCTGCCCGGTCGCTTGTTTTACTGCGAAAATCGCGGTAGACTCACACCCGAGTAAGTTTCATTCACTTTTTTTCGGAGGTCTAATCGTGAGTAATTCGTCCGTGGAACAATCATATTCGTTGGCCAAGCAGCGTTACGCCGAGTTGGGCGTGGACGTCGATTCGGTACTAAAACTGCTCGAGGAAATTCCCATCTCAATCCAGTGCTGGCAAGGGGACGACGTGGGGGGGTTTGAAAGCGCCGGAGGGCTGACCGACGGGGGAATCATGGCCACGGGCAACTACCCCGGCCGGGCGCGAACTCCCGAGGAACTCCGCGCCGACGCCGCCCAGGCCATGAGCCTCATCCCCGGCAAACACCGTTTCAGCCTGCACGCCATCTATCTCGAACACGGCGGCCAGAAGATCGAGCGGAACGCGATCGGCCCGGAACATTTCGCCGGCTGGATGGATTGGGCGGCCGAGTTGGGGATCGGACTGGACTTCAACCCCACGTTTTTTTCCCACCCTAAGGCCGCCGGTGGATTCACGCTGGCCGCCCGGGACGAGGGCATACGACGCTTCTGGATCGAGCACGGCATCGCCTGCCGCAAGATCGGCGCGGCCTTCGGACGCCGCCAAAAAACGCCGTGCGTGACAAACGTCTGGATACCCGACGGCATGAAAGACCTGACGATCGACCGCAAGGGGCCCCGCGAAATACTGCGAAAATCGCTCGACGACCTGTTCGCGGAGAAAATAGACCCGGCCTACAACCTCGACGCGGTCGAGAGCAAACTATTCGGCATCGGTTCGGAGACCTATGTGGTCGGCTCGCACGAGTTCTATCTGGGCTACGCCGTTGCGAACAAGAAGTTGCTCTGCCTCGACGCCGGCCACTTCCATCCGACCGAGACGATCGCCGACAAAATCTCCTCGGTCATGCAGTTCCTCGACGAAATCCTCCTGCACGTCAGCCGCGGCGTCCGCTGGGACAGCGACCACGTGGTGATTCTCAACGACGACCTGCGGGCCATCGCCGAAGAGATCGTCCGCGGCGGGTTCCTCCGGCGGGTCCATATCGGTCTGGACTTCTTCGACGCCAGCATCAACCGCGTGGCCGCCTGGGTGACGGGCGTCCGGGCGATGCTCAAGGCCCTGTTGCTGGCCCTGCTGGAGCCGACCTCCGATCTCCGCGAATTGGAGATCGAGGGCGATTTTACCTCACGGCTCGTAATGCTCGAAGAGTTGAAAACGCTGCCGTTCGGCGCCGTTTGGGATTATTATTGCCACAAGCAGGGCGTGCCGGTCGGCGAGGATTGGCTCGTCGAGGTCAAACGATACGAAAAGGACGTGTTGGCCAAGCGTCAGTAATCATTTGTAGAGTGCGTGCTCGCACACACCATCCAATTACGCAACGATCAAACAAACGGTGCGTGCTTATCACGCCCCCTATTTTGGAGAAACAGTCATGCCGTTGTTTGCCCAAGCGGTCGACGCCGTACCGAACCCGGCGCTGGGAGTGTTGATTTTCGTTCTCGGCGGTCTGGCCGGGGCGATCTTCTACCTGCCCTTCAAAAAGGTCAAAAATTGGGCCTGGGAAAGCTACTGGATGATCTACGCCGTGGTCGGGCTGGTGGTCGTTCCGTGGGTGCTGGCAATCTGCACGTCGCCGAATGTCTTTTCCGTCATCAAGGCTGCCCCGACCAAGGAAACCCTGTACTGTTTTCTCTGCGGGGCGGCGTGGGGCGTCGGCGGTTTGACCTGGGGATTGATGATACGCTACCTCGGCGTCGGACTCGGGCTGGCCATCGGATGCGGGCTGTGCTCGGCCGCCGGCACGCTGATCCCGCCGATAATCAAAGGCGAGTTCATACAGTTGATCCGCGACAATGCCGGAAACCTTAACCATGCCGGCGTGGTGTCGCTCGGCGGCGTGGTAGTCTCCTTGATCGGCATTATACTGGTCGGCGCGGCCGGCATGAGCAAGGAAAGCGAGCTGCCCGAGGAGGAAAAGAAAAAGGCCGTCGCCGAATTCAATTTCAAGAAGGGAATGCTCATCGCCGTGTTTTCCGGCCTGATGAGCGCGGCGATGAGCTTCGGCCTGCAAGGCGGGGCAGTGTTAGAGGCAACCGCTTGTCCTTTGTTCACCCCGTCCCAAATTGACGAGCGGTATTTCGCAGACCTCCCGGAAAAGCTGCGCAAGATTGATCTCGACTTCGGCCTGACGGGGGAGGAGAAGCTGTCAACGTCGTTTGAAGAAAAGATCAATCAGGTGGACCTTGTGGCAGAATTGAATCGAATTGTTCAATCGGGCAACATCTTCCACGGCACAGATATTTCCGATCTCCGGCCCGATATCGAGAAAAGGATCGCGATGGCCAAAAACGACCGCAACGCCACATTGAGGATGAATCGCTATCTGTTGGAAAAGGAATATCCAGAAATCATTAAGGTCAAGACTCCACAACTCGCGGTCCTCGATCAAGACATCACCACTCTAACGTGGCGAGGGATGCCCGTGCTCGTTGTCGTGCTGCTTGGCGGGTTTGCCGTCAATGGGGTGTGGTGCCTTTTCCTGAATGTCAAGAATGGCACCACCGGTGATTACTTGAAATCGACTTCGCCGTTAGCTTCGAACTTTTTATTCGCCGGACTGGCCGGGGCGATCTGGTGCTCGCAGTTCGTCTGCTTCAAGACCGGAGAGCCGGCGATGGGCAAACTTTCCTACGTCGGCTGGGCCGTGCTGATGGCCAGCGCAATCCTGTTCAGCACCCTGCTGGGCATCTTCCTGGGCGAATGGCGGAAAACCAGCGCTCGCACACGTTGGCTGCTGACCCTCGGAATCTTGCTCCTTGTGGCCACGGCGGTCATTTCCGGGTGGAGCGGTTATTTGAAACAATAACTTTTTGGAGATTTTTGGAAATTTTTGGAGATGTCATCATGCGAATTTGCCTCCTCACTCTAATCGTTTTTTGCTTAACCGTTCCATTGCACGCGGCCGAGAGTCCCGCCACGGCCGAGTATCTGCGCTGCGAGTTCCGCGTCGAGCCGTTGGGAACCGACGTGGTCAACCCCCGGCTCTCCTGGGAAATGCACGACTCTCGCCGCGGCGCGAAACAGACCGCCTATCAAATCCTCGTCGCCTCCACGCCCGAAAAGCTTACCGCCGGCGAGGGCAACCTCTGGGACACCGGGAGAGTCGAATCCTCCGACACGGTCCATATCGTTTACGCCGGCAAGCCGCTTGCCTCGCGGACCCGCTGCCATTGGAAGGTGCGGCTCTGGGACGCCGACGGCAAACCGAGCGAGTTTAGCCGCCCCGCTTTGTGGACGATGGGCCTGCTCGAACCGCAGGACGTAAAAGCCAAATGGATCGGCACGGACGGCGTTCCGGCCCATCCGTCCGTCGAACCGTTGCCGCCGCTGTTCGACGGCAGCATTTGGATTTGGCTCGATAAAGAGGGGCTCGATTTGCGCGTCGCCGCCGAGCCGGGCCGGCGCTTCTTCCGCAAGACGTTCACCATGCCCAAGGATCGAAAAATCACCCGGGCGAGAATCTCCATCACCGCCGACGACAAGTACGAACTGTTCGTCAACGGCGAATCGGTCGGATCGGGCGACGACTGGCAGAAGCCGAAAATGTTCGATTTGACAAAGCTGCTCAAGCCCGGCGTTAACTGTTTGGCCGTGGCCGCGGAGAATGTAAACATACCCGCCGCCGGAGTAGCCGCCAAGCTGGAAATCGAATTCGATCAGGGCGAGCCGCTCAATTTGAAGACCGACAATACCTGGAAGGCGTCGAGGACCGCCGCCCCGGGCTGGAAGACGATCGGCTTCGACGATTCTCGGTGGCCCGTCGCCATGCGCGTGACCGGCATGGGCGGACGACCTTGGTTCTGCGTGGCCGTCGATGGGCGGTTGCAAGTCCTGCCTGCCTCCATGCTCCGCAAGGAGTTCGACGTGAAAGGGCAAATCAAACGTGCGACTGTTTACGCCAGCGCCTTGGGCAACTACCGCCTGTACGTCAACGGAAAGCCGGTCGGAAACGATTACTTTACACCCGGCTGGTCCGACTACAAAAAACGAATCTACTGCAACACCTACGACGTGACCGAACTAGTCCGCGCCGACGGCCCGAACGCCATCGGCGGCGTCCTGGCGGCCGGATGGTACGCCGGAGTGGTCGGCGGCGGACAAAACCATTTTCATTACGGAAAGGAGCCGCGGCTGCTTGCCCAACTGGAAATTGAGTTGGCCGACGGCACGATCCAGACCGTCGCCACCGACGAAACCTGGCGGCTGACCTACGGCCCCTGGATCGAGGCGGAAATGCAAGGGGGCGAGACCTACGACGCCACCAAGGAAATACCCGGTTGGACCGAGCCGGGACTGGACGACTCGACGTGGCAGCCGGCAAGGGTCACTGAATCGATCCCGGCGAAACTCCAGTCATTCCCCAGCGTCACGACACAGGAGACCGGCGAGATTCGACCGGTCGAGATCACCGAGCCGAAGCCGGGCGTGTACGTGGTCAACATGGGCCAGGAGTTCGCCGGCGTCGCCCGGTTGAAGGTCAAAGGACCGCGCGGCACGAAGGTCACTCTCCGTTTCGCCGAGCGGCTCAATCCCGACGGGACAGTTTATCGGACCAATCTCCGCGGCGCCAGATGCACCGACGCCTACGTCCTCAAGGGCGAAGGCGAAGAGGTTTGGCAGCCGCATTTCACCTTCAGAGGCTATCAATACGTCGAAATAACAGGTTTCCCCGGCAAGCCGACCCTTGATACTCTAACCGGCATTGCGCTCAATTCGGCCACGCCGTTGGTCGGCCGGTTCGAGTGTTCCAACCCGATGATCAATCGGTTGTACCAAAACATCGTCTGGACGCAGCGGGCGAATTTTATATCCGTGCCGACCGATTGTCCCCAGCGGGACGAGCGATTGGGTTGGATGGGCGACATCCAGACGTTCGTCTCCACGGCGGCCTACAACGCCGACGTCGAGTCGTTTATGACCAAGTGGATGGTCGATGTCCGCGACGCGCAGAAGCCGGACGGCGAGTTCTCGAACGTCTCGCCGCGGATCGCCCACATGGCCGGCGGCGTGGCCGGCTGGGGCGACGCCGGGGTGATCTGCCCGCTGATGGTCTATTATTACTACAACGACCGACGTATGCTCGAACAATCTTATGATTCGATGGTCCGATGGGTGGAATATTGCCGCAAAAACAGCACCGATCTTATTAGACCCGATGCTGGTTTTGGCGACTGGGTGGCGATGGTTTACACGCCCAAGGACGTGATCGCCACGGCATACTTCGCCCGAAGTGCGTCTTTAACGTGTCGGGCAGCAATGGTGTTGGGCAAAAAAGACGATGTGGACAAATACTGCACATTATTTAACGAGATTAAAGCGGCTTTTAATCGCGAGTTTGTCTCGGAAGACGGCAAAATCAAAGGCGACACGCAAACCTGTTACGTGTTGGCCTTGGCGTTCGATTTGTTGCCCGAGGATAAACAGACGATTGCGGTCGAGCGGTTGGTGGCCGACATCAAGGCCCGCGACAACCATCTCTCGACCGGCTTCCTCGGCACCAGCGAGTTGCTGTCGGTCCTTTCGGAATACGGCCACAACGACCTGGCTTACAAATTGCTGCTCAACGACACATTTCCTTCCTGGGGCTTCACTATCAAGCACGGGGCGACGACCATCTGGGAGCGATGGGACGGCTGGACGCCGGAGCATGGTTTTCAGAGTCCGGGGATGAACTCCTTCGCCCACTATCCGTTCGGATCGGTCGGCCGCTGGTTGTTCAAGAACGTAGCGGGCATCGATACCACGTCACCAGGTTATTATATCA
Source organism: Pirellulales bacterium (assembly GCA_016928165.1). Classification (GTDB taxonomy): domain Bacteria; phylum Planctomycetota; class Planctomycetia; order Pirellulales; family Thermoguttaceae; genus JAHIKV01. The sequence goes on from JAFGLH010000128.1 coordinate 32,428, forward strand.
TGCACATAGGTCCTAAACCCGGCCCAGGACTCACTTGGGCGAAGGCCGATTATCGTTCAATCCACGGCCTGGTAAAAAGCGCGTGGAAAATCGAGAATGATATTCTGAAAATGGACGTGACGATTCCAGCGAATACAGAGGTATGTTTGGCTTTCCCCGTTTCGTCTCTCGATCAAGTCACAGAGAACGGAAAACCGGTTGCGGAGCCGGATTTGATAATGACCCCCGATACCCCGGACATATTTGTCGGGTCCGGGACCTACCACTTCGAGATGCCCTGGAAACCGAAGACGGGTGATAAGGATTGAATGGGCAACAACGTATTGCAGCCGCCGGCCCGGCGGCTATAGTTGGAGTGGCAGTTAAACTGCCACCCCAACCACCCCGTAAAAACTGCCACCCCAACAAGTTGGCGGCTTTCGTCCAAGGGTGGCCGACGTGCCGTCGGCCGCTAAACGGAAATCTTCGGAAATCATCGAAAATATCGCATCCGCCACACGATGCTATAATTGTAAAAACTGAAAACTTCACACCATGCACAGCACCCTCTCCAGACCCCCCTTGATGGAATCGCCGATCCGCCGGGTGGGAATACTGTTCGCCGGCGGTCCCGCGCCCGCGGCCAACGCCGTGATCTCGACCGCCGCCGCTTCTTTCTTGAGAAACAACATCGAAGTCTACGGGCTGCTGCACGGCTACGCCCACCTGGTCGAATACGGCCCCAACCACCCGATGGTCCAGCGCCGCGACTATATCATACTCAACCATACCCTGCTCCGCCGCACGCGAAACAGCCAGGGCATCCTTGTGGGTACGTCGCGGAGCAATCCGGGCAAGGACGTTTCCAGCCCCGAGCACCTGAAAGACCCCGAACGGACAGCGCCGCTGAAGGCGGTCTACGATGGGCTGATGTCGCTAGAAATCGACGCGCTGATCTCGATCGGCGGCGACGACACCCTGAAAACGGCCAACAAGTTCAAGCTCTATCAGGAGCAGTTGCCCGCCGGAAGCAAGCGGATCCCGGTCGTACATTTGCCGAAGACGATCGACAACGACTACTCGGGCATCGATTTTACGTTCGGCTACTTCACGGCCGTCGAGGTGCTGGCCGGCGAGGTCCGCAACCTGCTGGCCGACGCCGAATCGACCCGCAGCTACTTCATCGCCGAGACGATGGGCCGCCGGGCCGGATGGCTGGCCTACGGCGTGGCCATCGCCGGCGAGGCCAGTTTGGTGATCAGCGTCGAGGACATCACCGGCAAGTACGCCGCGACCGAGGAATCGACCGATCCGTTTACGGGCGAGAAGATTACTCGCAAGGTAATGAAACTTGCCGAGGTGGCCAAGCGGATCGTGGCCACGATGCGGGTCCGCGAGGAAGCCGAGGGCAAGGATTTCGGCGTAATCGTGATCGCCGAAGGGTTGGTCGAGTACCTGCCCAACATCCACATCGAGGGCGTACCCCGCGACCCGCACGGACACATCGCCGTCTCGAAGTTCAATCTCAGCCGCTTGATCTCCGATCTGGTTTCCAAGGAATACACGGCCCAGACCGGCAAGACGAGGAAGGTGACCGGCCTGCAACTCGGCTACGAGTGTCGCTGTGCCCGACCGCAAGCCTTCGACGTGATGCTCGGCAGCCAGTTGGGCGTGGGGGCCTACCGGGCGTTGGTCGAAAAAGGGCTCGATGGCGTGATGGTCTCCGTCTCCGGCCAGTTGGAACTGAACTACGTGCCGTTCGCCGAATTGGTCGACCCGAACACGTTGCTTACGTTGATTCGCTACATCGAGCCGGGAAGCGACTTCCACCGCCTGGCGCGGTTCCTGGAGACGTACGTCCACGAATGAGAACGGCAATTTATGTTGGGGCGGCAATCTAACCCTCGTCCCATCCGCTGTCGTTTGTCAGACGCGGCCCGACCTATGTTTCGATCTCCAGCGACTTGATTTTTCGGAAGAGCGTGCTGGGATTGATGTCCAACTGCCGCGCGGCGGCCGTGCGATTGCCTTCGTTGCGGCGCAGGGCGTCGACGATCATCAGTCGCTCGATCGCCCGCAACGTCATGCCGGCGAGATTCGGCGACCGTTCGTCCGCCGCGCCGCGAAGCTGCGGCGGCAGGTGTTCGATCTCGATCATCGCCCCGCGGCAGAGCACGAAGGCGTGCTCGATGACATTTTCCAACTCGCGGACGTTGCCTGGAAAATCGTGTTCCATCAATCGTGCGAGCACCTCGTCCGACATTCCGGCCACGTCCTTGCCCTGTAGACGGTTGAACTTGGCGATGAAGTGCTCGGCCAGCAGGGGGATGTCTTCGCGGCGGTCGCGCAAGGCGGGCAGCTTTAGCCGGACAACGTTTATCCTATAGAAGAAGTCCTCGCGAAACGTTCCTTTCTTGACGAGTTTTGCCAGGTCCTTGTTTGTGGCGGCGATCAGCCGAATGTCAGTCTCGATCGGCTCGACGCCGCCGAGCGGCTCGTAAGTCCGCTCCTGCAAGACGCGGAGCAAGCGGGCCTGCATCGCCGGGGAGATGTCGCCGATCTCATCGAGGAATATCGTGCCGCCGTCGGCCAAGGCGAAGCGCCCCGGCTTATCCTTCCTGGCGTCGGTGAACGCCCCGGCCTTGTAGCCGAACAGCTCCGATTCCAAAAGCGTGTCGGGCAAGGCGGCGCAGTTGACGGCCACGAACCTTTTTTTCCGTCTGGGCGATAGATTGTGTATCGCCCGAGCGAAAAGCTCCTTGCCCGTGCCGCTGGCCCCTTCGATCAACACCGAGCTGTCGCTTTCGGCGATTCGCGGGATCAACTCGAACACTTGGCGCATTGCCCGGCTGCGTCCGACGATGTCGGCGAAGCCGAGTCCGGCGTCGAGTTCCTTGCGCAGCTCTTCGACGAGGCTCAGGTCGCGGAAGGTCTCGACGCCACCGACGACGTTTCCTTCGGCGTCGCGGAAGACGGCTGTGGAAATGCTGATCGGGACGCGGTTGTTTTGGGCGCCGAGGATATAAATGGCTCGATTGACGATCGGTCGGCCGGTCCGCAACGTTTCGCGGAGCGCGCAGGCCGATTCGCAGATGTTCGCCCGGAAGACCTCGCAGCAAGGTTTGCCGATGGCTTCGTCGCGTCCGACGCCGGTGATCCGCTCGGCGGCGCGGTTGAAAGACGTAATCCGCCACTGGTCATCGACGGTGAACACGCCGTCGTTGATCGAGTCCAGAACAACGTCTCGTATGTCGGCCGAACACATATTGGAAAATATTTTTACGGTTTGGCAAAAGTATTTGCTTAACCGATTATCAGTTTCCACTTTAGCATAAGCGCGTCAATCAAACCAGCCGGGAAAAAAGCCTTTATTCGGATAAATTGATAATTCTCTCCGCGGCCAACTTGCCGCCGTGGATGCAGTCGGGAATGCCGACGCCGCGATAGGCGTTGCCAGCCAGTTGCAGGTTGGGCCACGCCGCCGCGCGAGACTCGATCTCCGCGACCAGTTCCCGATGGCCTACGCGATACTGCGGCATCGTCGCCGGCCAACGAGCGATACGGCAAAAACACGGCCCGCCGCGAATCTGCAACAACCGCGACACGTCGTCCAGAACCATCGACAATAACCGATCGTCGTTCATATCGACCAACTCCGGCCGCCGGGCGCCGCCGACGAACACCCGCAGCAATTCCTTTCCTGCCGGAGCACGGTGCGGATATTTTCGACTGCTGAAGCTGCAAGCGAGAATCGGACTCCTTTCGACGGCCGGCACGACTACGCCCATCCCGTCGAGTGGATGTCCAATGCGGTTGGAATCGTAGCCTAGCGAGACGACGGCCGTGCCGGAGTGGGCAATCGAGGCCAACCGCTCGGCCAGCAAAGCATCGAGCGGTTCGAGCAGCTTCGCCGTCACGTGCGAGGGGGTAGCGAGAATAATCGCATCGAAATTTCGGTGCGGAGTATGGTCCGCTTTAACAGACGGTTGGCTTGTCACCCGCCAGTTGTCTGCATGGCGTTCGATCCGGATTACGGGGCAATTCAGTTTCATCGCATTATCCGGCAGCCTGGAGACGAGAGCCTCGACCAAACTCGACAATCCGTCGCGGAGCGTGACAAACATGCCGTATCTGGCGCCGCTCTCGCGGCCGGCGTTGGCGCGGCCGTGCATTGCCCGGCGCATGGCGCGGATCAGGCTGCCGTGCTCCCGCTCCATGTCCCGGAAACGGGGGAGTGTTGCCAAAACGCTGAGCTTTTCCAGGTCGGCCGCGTATACCGCGCCGACTAACGGCTCAACCAACCGCTCATAAGCCTCGCGCCCCAGCCGGCGGCGGACGAAGGCGGCCATGCTCTCGTCGGACTGGTCGCCGCGCGGAGGGATGAAATACTCGCAGGCCGCGCGGATTTTTCCCCACGGACCGAGTATGCCGGTAACGGCCAGCGGCCAAAGGCGGGCGGGGGCCATCATCAAAAAGCCGTCGGGCAACGGATGCATCCGCCCACGCCGTACGACAAACGTGCGTCGATTTGCCGGATTGGTGCGCGCGAGACGGTCTTCCAGCCCGAGCCGCCGGCAAAGTTCCAATCCCCACGGGATGGTCGTGATAAAGTTGTCGGCGCTCTGTTCGACCTGAAAACCGTCTTCGTGAAGCGTGGAGAGGACGCCGCCGGCGCGCGGGCCGGCCTCGAACAAAGTCGTCGAGCATTTCCGATCGAGTTCGGTCAGCCGATGGGCGGCGGCCAATCCGGCGATGCCGCCGCCGATGACCGCAACGCTTCGGGGGTGCTGCTGTCGCTGGAGCATGCCGATTTCATATTTGGTCGCGGGTCATTCGGACTCAAGCCAGTCCTCGGCATCATCAAGGTCGGCATAAGGATAGTGACGGATTTCGGCCGCGACAAAATGTTTCGCCAAGGTTTTGGCGATCGATCCTAAAGAGCTGTCGGTCACTAGCGCCACGCGCTCGACCTGTTGATGGTGGTCGCGGATGAAGCGTATGTGGGCGGTAAGTCCGGCGAAACTTTCCCAGCCGGGGAACTCCTTGGAATGAATCAGCAGGCCGCGGACCGTGGGATGTTCGGCCAGGTAGGCGTCCACCGTTTCGCTCAGGTTCCGAAAATCCTCGGACGACAGCGACGAGATCGGCTCGATAACCACAATCCCTTTGTCCGTAATTCGGTGTTCGATCATTGTTACACCCTTTCCTCGGAAATAGTCAAACTGCTCCCGGGTTAGAAACCGGTCTCTGTTCGCGGCCGAAAACCGGCTCACAAGCCCCCATTCCCGAGTTCGATAAGCGGGACAATTGCTCGTGTAGGTGTGGCCATCCTACCTTGAGTATAGTAGTTGTCAACGGCAGAAAAGGGGCCGGAGAAGGCCCAAATGACACAACCCCTTGTGTATCAAGAGATTGCGACAATCCGGAATCGGACTCCCCTCAGCCCGGGAAAATCGCTACACTGTCGCCCCTTTTCACTTCCTTTTCTAAAATCCGCTTCGGAGGATTATCGCCATGTCTCCTGGTCGCTTAACCTTGATTCTGGTGTTGTTGGGATTGTTTTGCGGGGCAGTGCCGTTGGGATTCGATGCCCCGGCCTGGGGACAACAAATCCCAGTCTACCCCGCGCCTCCGCAACGGATGCCGCCCAGCGTCGCCCCGGCCGTATATCCTTCCACCTATCCATCCACTTCGTCCGCTTACCCGTCGACGAATGCATCGGTCTATTCATCTCCGACAACGGCCTCCTCGCCGCCGCTATCTCCGTATGACGAGGTGCTGCCAGGCATATCGAATTCGCCCGGCGGCGGCGCCGTGCAGGCGTCCTACGACGACCCGGGGCCGATGTACGCGCCCTACGGCGGCCCCGACGCGATGAGCAACGCCGCCCAGACCTTGGAAACCAACACTTATGTCGATCGCGCGCTGGTCGGCGCCGACCCGTGGACCTGGCAGGTACTGCCGGACGGCCTGATGTACAAATCGTACATGGCCGGCGGGCGCGAGCCGCGCTTCGCCAGCCAGTGGGTGCAGTTGCAGACCGGAGATTGGGTTTGGGACGCAACGCTCGGCGGGCGCGTGGGCATGCTGCGATACGGCACCGATAACCCTCTCTGGCCGGAAGGCTGGCAGTTGGACATCGAAGGGGCCGCGTTCCCTCGTTTGGACCTGGAGAACGATCGCGACCTGGTTTCGGCCGATTACCGCTTCGGCATTCCCCTGACCACTCGACGCGGCTGCTGGGAAATGAAACTCGCTTACTATCATCTCAGCTCGCATTTGGGCGACGAGTACATGATCCGCCATCCGGGCTATCGACGGCTGAACTACGTCCGCGATGCGGTTGTCCTCGGCATGGCCATTTATTTCGGTCCAAACTTGCGGCTCTATTCGGAGGCGGATTGGGCCTTCAACACCGACGGCGGCGCAAAGCCCTGGGAGTTCCAGTTCGGCATCGACTGGGCCTCGGCCGAACCGACCGGAGGTTGGGGCGCGCCGTTCTTCGCCATCAATGGACATCTCCGCGAGGCAAACGATTACGGCGGAAATATGACCGTGCAAACCGGTTGGATGTGGCGCGGTTACAGCGGCCACCTCTGCCGCGTGGGCATGCAGTACTTCAACGGTTTCAGCGACCAGGGCCAGTTCTACGACACCTTCGAGGAACAGATCGGCGTCGGCCTCTGGTACGATTACTAGATCGATCACGGACGGTCTAGCCTATAATGTTCCAGTTCCCTGCACCAATACCGCGCACCGTTCGTTGTAGATGCGGGTGGACGATGCTCCTCTGCCTGATCGTCATTCCGCCGATCGGTTGCCGTGCGATTCCCACCCGAAACGAGCGGAAACCGGCCGAAGAGGCCGTGTTCCCATCGTTAAAGCTCAACGAAGACCTTGTAAAATCGCTCAAACCCTCCAATCACAGAAATTGGATATCCGAACAATCGGCCCCGGCACACGCCTCAATCGACGGAGACCACATAACGGTCTACGACATCCGCGACTGCCGTTGGTCGGCCTACGACGATGTCGTAATCGACTACTACGACAAGAGTTTCGACCTGAACAAAATCGAATCGGTCGATTTCATCGTCGTGCCGTTCAACGAGACCCCCAGCCTCGGACACACGATGATCAGTTTCGGATTCGAGGATGGTGAACATCTGGCCGTGTCAGTGGAAATACGCCGCGAACGTGGAGAAGCCTTCAGCCCGATTAAAGGCTTTTTTCAACAATATGAGTTAATGTACGTGGTTGCCAGCGAACGCGACTTGATCCAGAAACGCGTCATTTGCGATCTATGCAACGTCTACCTGTATCGTTCCACGGCCACGCGCGGGCAGGTTCGCGACCTGTTCCTCGACGTAATGCGGAGGGTTAACGAGCTATACGAGAAGCCGGAGTTCTACGATACCTTGACGAACAACTGCACCACGAACATCCGCGACCACATCAACAATCTTACTCCGGATCGTGTCCCCTACGATTACCGCGTGTTATTGCCCGGCTACTCCGATCACTTGGCTTACGACCTGGGTTTGATCGAGCGCCACGGGTCTTATGAGCAGACGCGGTTCCGCGCCCGTGTCAATTACTTGGCTTATCTCCATCGCGCCGATCCGTTCTTTTCGCGCGCGATACGGCTGTAGTTAGGCCATGTAATGATTCGTCGGCATCGTGCCGGTTCCGTTCCGCGGGGCGTAACGTCGGCCCTTCCAAAATGCGGCAATTACGGTCGGCTATTGCCCAATCCAGTTGCAAGCAAGCGAAGGTCATATGATATTTATTAGACATAACTTATGGCAATTACGGTTATTACCATGCAATGCTTCGCAAAGCGCACGCTCAATAACACTCATGGGGTATATTGACTTACTCTGTACGCAAGGTAAAATAGTACATCAGTAGATAATGATGACCCCCTGTGAAAGGGCATTAAGGTGTCCTCAATAAAAAGCAGCCAGTCTCGCAACGGCCTCCAAGCAGCCGAAGAGAAACTGTTCCGTTCGGAACGGCAAAGGTTGTTTTTGTGTTTGCTGGTTGCAGTGGCGGGCATTGCCATCTCAATCCTGTTGGCGCAAATGTTGCGCAAGCAGGAACAGCGACTTGCCGCGGTACAGTTCCAGCACGACGCCGAACGGCGCATCGAGGCCATACAACAAGCGGCGATCGACCGTCTAAGCGTCGCCGACATTATTGAAGCCTTTTACTCCGGCTCCAAGTTAGTGGAGCGGAATGAGTTTAGCGCCTTTTGCAGGCCGCTACTGAAAAAATTTCAAGGCGTTCAATTTTTAGGGTGGGCGCCTTTGGTCGAGCAGTCGAACCGCGAATCGTACGAACGGGCCGTCCGGGAAGAGGGCTTCTCCGGCTACGAAATCACGGAGCTGGACAATAACGAGAGTTATGTTCCCGCCGGCAAACGCGAAATATATTGCCCCATTCTGTTTATCGAGCCTTTTGATAAATTCAAGTTGCTGTTGGGCTTCGATATTCGCTCTGACCCGGCTCGCCGCTCCGCCATCGATAGGGCAATAGCCACCGGTCGTCAGGCCGCAGCCTTTTGTTTGCCATCGGGAACAGACTCGATGCACAACAGGGTAATGTACGTCATAACTCCAATCAGCGGTTCGGGCACGGATTCGGATCGTCCCCAAACGATTGGTTTTGCTTTTGGGGTCTACGACATCGACTCGGTTGTCGAGGACGCCCTCCAACCGTTTACGTCCGTGGGAATCGACTTGAACATTCGCGAGCATTTGAAAACGGGCCGAGGAGAAATAATCTATTCTAGACGTTCTCCACTCGGCGACGGTGAAGACACAAGCTTTTCGGGCGTCGATGCATCCGATCCAGCCACGTCCCCAACACCCGTCGTTTCCGTGATTGACGCCTTGGACCGCCAAGGGGAAATCGAATGCGTCCCCTTGAAATGTTACTTGGTTCAACATCTGACATGGGGACCGACGTTGGTGCTGATAACGGGAATTACAATCACCGCTCTATCGGTCGGATATCTATTTTTGCTCATCGGTCGGACGGCCCGCGTCAGGCGGTTGGTGACACAGCGGACCCAAGAATTGCAGGCCAGCGAACAACGCTTCCGCCGGTTGGTGGAATACGCCGGGGACACAATCATCCTTCACGATTCAAACGGAAGAATCATCGACGCCAACAAGCGGGCGTCCAACACGCTAGGCTACTCTCGGGACGAGTTGTTGACAATGTACATCTCCGATCTGGACATCGAATTGATTTCTGGTAATCAACTTCGTTTTTGGAGCCTTCCGGACGACGAATATCCGGTAACATTCGAGGGAACCCATCGCCGCAAGGATGGCAGCACCTTTCCCGTGGAAATTCGGCTGGTTCCGATGATCATGGGCGGTGAAAGATTGATGATCGGTTTGGCGCGCGACATTACCGACCGAAAGCAAGCGGAATTAAAACTTCGCAACGAGCAACGTCTACTGCGGGAAATGCTCGACCTTCAGGAACAGGACCGGAAGCTGATCTCGTATGACATTCACGACGGACTCGCGCAGCAATTAACCGGCGCGTTAATGAAGTTCCAGTCCATCGAACACATGATCGCCCGAAATCCCACCGGCGCTCAGGAGGTGCTTCACGAATCCATTCATTTGCTCAAGGACGCCGTGGCCGAAACCCGCAGGCTGATCGGCGGATTGCGGCCGCCGGTCCTCGACGAATCGGGCGTCGCCGCCGCCGTCGAGGTTTTAATTTCCGGGTATCGGAAAGACGACTCGCCGCAAATCGAATTTATCGATAATCTAGGCCCGCGGCGATTCGCCCCGCCCTTGGAAAGCGCAATCTTTCGCATCGTTCAGGAATCGCTGACCAACGCTTCTCGCTATAGTAGGAGCGAAAGGGTGCGCGTCGAATTGGGCATCAGCGCCGAAAGAGTTGTAATTGACGTGCGTGACTGGGGCGTCGGCTTCGAGTTGGAAAAGATCGGCAACGGCCATCATGGCCTGAGGGGCATCCGAGAGCGCGTCCGTCTGCTAGGCGGCTCGGCCACGATCGAATCAGTTCCCGGGCAAGGGGCGCACATTCGCGTCGAGCTGCCTTTGCTGCACCCGGTCGAAAGATGAGTTTGTCCGATCCGTCAATCTCTCCGCACGCGCGGCCAGACGTGTTTGTAGGCCCATACTGCCGTTCGGCCGAACGCGCCTCGCGCCGCCGCCACCCGGCCGACGGCGTAACGGCTGGGCCGCCAAGCCGCGTGGGCCTCGTTGATCGGTCCTTGAAAGTCCAACGCCTTGCGCTCGTGGTCGGCGAAGAATCGTTCCAGCAAGTGGTATCGCAGCAATTGGCCCGGATGGAATTCGGAAAACTCGGGGTCGTAGCCGGTCTTGATCGAGTGGAAAACACCCTTGGCCGATAGGCCGTACGAAAAGGCCGCCGGCTGACCACCGCAACGAAGGACGGCAATTTCCAGTTGGCCCCAGCAGGCGGCCGATTCCGCCTGACGGATGTAAAATTCGGCCATTTTCGGCGTGCGCAGGACTGACGTGCCCTTCACACCCTTCCAACCGAGATTCTCGATCTGGAAACACTCACGCATCGCCGTTTCAACCTCGTCGGGCATCAATTGGCGGCGGAGGTCCAACCGGACGTCGCCCAAAGCTTCCATTCGCCTTGCCGCCCGGGTCATTTGCTGTCGGTGTTTGCGCGACCATCGGGCCTTGAAGGCCGGCCAATCGTGATCGATCTCGACCCGCCCGACTCGCCACCTCCGACGCTCCGCAACGGTCATTCCATTGCGGCGCAGGGCTTGGCATAACAGTCTCCAACGATTGGCGTCCAAAGCGGCCTCGCCGAGCCACAGCAGCGGGACGTTCAGATTGCGAATTCCCGCCGCCAAGACGTCCAGAACCTCCTTTATATCAGTGTTGTCGTCCAGCAGCAGGTCGCCGCTGTCCGCCCATTCATTGCAGGGGAGCGCGGCGGCGGGAAAAAACCGACCGATTTTACGTCGCACCAATGGCAGCGCCGCCGCCAACCGCCCGCCCGCTTCCACGGCGACGGCGATAAAATTCTCCGGCCGGGAGAATTGTTCCACCCACTGGACTAGGATCTCGGCGCGGAGCAAAGGGAGCGTAACGTCGCTGCGCCGCCAGAGGTCGTCCCAATCTTCAAACAATTTTAATAAGTCGTCGAGTGATTCGAGACGTATGATTTTAGGTTGGGGCACGTATGGCTCCAAGAATATTTCCGCTCCAACATATTTGTGCGGCAGTTGTACTGCCACACCATCGTATCGGGGTGGCAGGGCAACTGCCACTCCAACGTCGGAATTGTCAGCATTCTGTGTCGGGGAAAATCATCGCCTCGGCGAACTCGCGGGCGAAATCCGCGTCGGTGGAAAGGTCGACGTGCTCAGCCCGTCGGGCAAGCTCCTCGGCCGCGTCGCGGGCGCGTCGCGAAAGCGCCGCAAGCCGCGCCCCGGAAAGCGAGGTGTTGCCCATGAAGCGGATGCGACTCCGCTCGACTTCCAGCGGCAGCAACCCGATCCTCTGCGCATTCCGTCGGCGGATGAAATTGCCAAACCCCCCACCGAGCAGCACCAGCTGTAAATCTTCCGGTCTCAAACCGGCGCGGCGCAGCAGAATCGAAATTCCGGCGCGGATCGCCCCGGCGGCGAGCTGCAATTCTCGTATGTCCCGTTGCGTCAGCGTGATCGGCCGTTGGTCGGCCGACTCTCCTTCATCGACAAGCAGGAACGAAACCTGGCCTTGATGCATAACGATTCTTCGGGCCATGTCGGGCAAAACGTTCGATGGCAATTGATCGGGAGTTCGCAGCCTGCCGGCGCAATCGAGTGCCCCGTGGCGGAGCATTTCGGCCGCCGCGTCGATTAGACCCGAGCCGCAGATTCCCATTGGCGGGACGTCGCCGATGACGTTGATCATAAGGCGGCCGTTGAAGACGACTTTTTCGATGGCGCCCGCCCCGCCGCGCATTCCACGCGAGATTCTCGCCCCCTCGAAAGCGGGGCCGGCGGCGGTCGAAGCGGCCGTCAGCTTGCCATCGGCCAGCAACACGATCTCGCCGTTAGTGCCGATGTCGACGAACAAAGCGGCCCCCTCGACATTGGCCAAATCGGTGGCAAGCATTCCGGCAACGGTGTCGCCGCCGACAAACCCGCCGATCACAGGCATTACGTAAGCGCTTCCACGGGGATGAATGTGCAGTCCGAGTTTCTCCGCGGGGCAAGAAACGCCCCGGCCGCCGGCCGGCACGAAAGGGACCTCCCCCAACGGTCTGGGATCGACGCCGCAGAACAATTGCTGCATGGTTGTGTTGCCGGCGAGGGACAACTCGTAGACCCTTTGACGCGGCACCCCGGCCTCGCCGCACAAGTCGCCGATCATCTCGTCGACTGCCGATACGACCGACTGACGCAGACGAGCGAGTCCGTCCATTTTTTCACGGGCAAAGAGGATTCGCGAGAGGACGTCGTCGCCGACCTGGGTTTGAGGGTTTAGCCGGGCGGTCGTCGCCCACTCGCTGCCGGTGGCCAGGTCGGTCAACTGACCGGCTAGAGTCGTGGTGCCTAGATCCACAGCCACGGCAAAGGCATCGTCCTCGGTGTTGCCGATCTCGAAGTCGAGCAACCGCTCATCGTCGAAGACGGCGGTGCCGCGAAAGTCGGCCTCTCTGAGCCGGGCGGAAATTTCCCGCAGCAGCGATAAGCTCATAGTCAGCGGCCCGACGCCCAATGCACTCTCCAAACGGAGCGCATCGGGCACGTCGTCGCCGCGCGTGGGAGGAGCAAGTTCGACGTATTTTTTCCGCACGAGCGGATCGTCCCTAGTAAACGGTTCCAAACCCTTTTTTCCCCCTCTTCCTTGATAGCTGACGAGTATTTTCTGATCGAGCGTGGCATGCGAAGCCGAGGGGATTTCAATCTCCAGCGGACGTTGGACGGTCGATTGACAAGCCAACCGCCAGCCAGAGCGGAGTTCCTCATCGGAAAACCACTTGCGTTCAACTGCGGTCGGATCGGAGGCGCCCGAGGCCACGATCAGCCGGCATTTTCCGCAAGTGCCCTCTCCGCCGCAAGGCAAGTCGATCATCAGCCCCGCCTCGGCCGCCGCTTCAACCAACCGTGTTCCGGGCAATACGAAAGCCTCTCGACCGGACGGCCGAAAACGTACCGATACTTCTCGATCTCGCGTCATTGCTTCTCCACGGCTTGACTGTGCATGTGCTGCAACATTTCGACGAACTTGGCGATGGTGGGGGTAAACACCCTGCGTTGTCGATGAATTATACCTAGCGGCCTGTGCAACTCGGGAGCTATCAGGCGAACGATGGATAACGAGCCTTTTTCGACGTCGTCGCAGACGGTAGGCTCGGGCAGAATGCTCACGCCCGCACCAATTTCAACCGCCTCCTTAATGGTTTCGATGTTGTCGAATTCCATCGCGATGTGGACGTTGATCGAGCGCTGGCGAAAGTATCGGTCGATTTCCTTACGGATGCTCAAGTCTTGGTCGAAAGCAATAAAATCTATCCCCTGCAAGTGTTCCGCAGTGACCGCTTGGTGCCTGGTCAAGGGATGTTCGGGGTTGCAAACGACCACCATCCGTTCGGAACGCAAGGGAATGACGCTCAGTTCGGGAGTTGGCGAGGGATAGGAAATGATGCCCAAATCGACCTCCGCGCCAAGCACGGCGTCGTAGACCTTGTTTGGTCTCAAATATTCGAGTCGGACTTTGGCCTTGGGATAATCTCGCATGAATTGCTGCATGCAACTGCGCATGTCGTGCAACCCTACCGAGTAGATCGCGGCCACCCGAACCAAACCGCTGATCTCGCTCCGCAGCGAGTGTACTTGCGCCTCGACCGAATCGTACAGTTCAAGCACCTCGCGGAAGCCTTCGTAGCAGGCTTGCCCTTCGGGCGTGAGTACAAAGGGGCGTTTCGAGCGGTCGATCAACTGGACGCCGAAATGCTCTTCGACCCGGTGGACCGACTGCGTGGCCGCCGATTGACTAACCTCGTTGAGCTTGGCGCCGCGCGAAAAGCTCTGGTTCCGAACAACGTCACAAAAAACTCGTATCGTGGCAACATTCATAAGAACCTGATACTACCATTAGCTCAGCTTATTTTCAATGGGGCTGTTATTGTAATGAAAAACGGCTGAAGTTGAATAGTCGGCAAAGTCAAAATGGCGAACCCGCCGAATTTGACGGATAAAACCCCCACCTTTCACAATGACCGCCGCGATTCTGATGTGGCTATAGAGATTCTGCTATAATGGCTCCGATCCATTCCCAGGGAGCCTCTGCATGAGCGACGATTGGTATTTGAAACGTCTGTCCGAGTATAGCGGCCGTACCGCTTTGGTATGGAGGGAAAAACAATACGGTTACGACGATTTCCTCGCTCGCGTCGATGGATGGCGTGATGAGCTTTCCGGGCGGGGAATTGCACCGGGACAGTGCGTCGCCTTGCGGGGCGGTTTTTCGCCCGCCACGGCCGCCTTGATGACTGCGTTGGCCGTCAATCGGAACGTCGCGGTTCCTTTGACGACTAGAGTGCGCGAGGAGCGCGAGAAGGCCCTAAAAATAGCCGCCGTCAGATGGTTCGTCGAATTCGATCGCGACGACGGGTGGGAAATCACGCCGCTCGAACCGATACTCGATCCGCCTCTGCTGTGGGAACTCCGCGAAGCGGGAGAAGCTGGGTTGATCGTCTTTTCCTCCGGTTCGACCGGAGAGATAAAGGCGTCGCTGCTGAGTTTTACGCGGATGTTGGACGGCTACCGCAACCGCCGGGCGACGCCGCTGCGGACGCTCGCTTTCCTGATGCTCGATCACGTCGGAGGTATCAACACGCTGTTTCATATTCTCATCGGCGGCGGAACGATTATTACCATTGCCGAGCGGTCGCCCGAGGCCATCTGCAAAGGGATCGAGCGCCATCGAGTGCAACTGCTGCCTACCACGCCCACCTTCCTGCGGATGTTGCTGATTTCCGAATCCCACAAGAAGTATGACCTCAGTTCATTGGAGGTAATAACCTACGGCACCGAGCCGATGCCCGAGGCGACGCTGAAAGAGCTTCATGCCGCCTTGCCCGGCGTGAGGTTGAAGCAGACTTATGGGCTGACAGAAGTGGGCATACTGCCGACGAAGTCCGAGAGAAACGATTCGCTATGGTTGGCCGTCGGCGGCAAGGGATTCGAGACGAAAATTGTTGACGGAGTTCTTTGGATCCGCTCGAAAACCGCGATGCTCGGCTACCTCAATGCCTCCTCGCCGTTCGACGCCGAGGGCTGGATGAACACCGGCGACCTGGTCGAGCGACAGGGCGATTATATCCGCTTCCTCGGCCGCAAGTCGGAGATCATCAACATCGGCGGCGAGAAGGTCTTTCCCGCCGAAGTTGAAAACGTGATCCTGCAACTGGACAATATCAAGGAGGTGACTGTCCGCGGCCGCTCGAACCCGATCACCGGCGGAGTGGTGGTTGCCACGGTCGAGTTACACCGGCCGGAGGATCACTCCGCGTTGGAGAAGCGAATCCGCGCCGCCTGCCGCGCGCGGTTGGCCCCGTTCAAAGTTCCGGCGATGGTCGTGGTGACCTCGGAGGCGCTTTGCGGAGAACGTTTCAAGAAAAAGAGAAAAGTTGGAATGTAAAAATGTGTTTCAATAGGGCGCCACTGCTGGCTTGTTTAGCAGTGGCGTCCATCGAAAGCAAATACTGCATTGATGAAAAACGAAATCCAAACCGCTCGACCCGTGGCCGTCGTCAGCGGCGGCAGCCGGGGACTGGGGCAGGCGATAGTAACCGAGTTGATGCTGCACGGCTTGACCGTGGCCACGTTCAGCCGCTCTAAGACGCCGTTCGTGGATGAACAAACCGCGGCCGACCCGCAGGCCAAACGTTTCCGCTGGGAATCGCTCGACGGGGCCGACGCTCAGGCGTTGGCCGGCTTCGCCCGCGGAGTGCTGCAACGTTACGGCCGGATCGACGCCTTGGTGAACAATATGGCAACGCTCGGCGACGGACTGTTGACGATGATGCGCGACGCCGACATCCACCGCCAAGTTAGCATGAACCTCGAGTCGGCGATATTTCTCACGCGCGCCTGCCTGAAAGGAATGTTGCCGCAAGGATCCGGTTCGATCGTTAACATATCGTCGGTCAACGCGCTGCGGGGGCATAAAGGCGTGTCGATCTACAGCGCCACGAAGGCCGCCTTGATCGGGCTGACCAAGAGCCTGGCCGTCGAGGTCGGGCCGGCCGGCATCCGCGTCAACTGCGTGGCCCCGGGCTATTTCTCCAGCGACATGACCGCCGCATTCACCGACGAGCAACGGGCGCGGATTGCCCGGCGCACGCCGTTGAAGAGGCTCGGCACGGTCGAGGACATCGCCAAGGCGGTTTGGTTCCTCCTTTCGCCCGAGTCGTCCTTCATCACCGCGCAGGTAATCGCCGTGGACGGAGGATTTGTGGGATAAATTAAATGTAGGTCAGGTACCCCGTACCTGACATTGAACCGGAAATAAATCAAAATGCACGTCAGGTACGGGGTACCTGACCTACACAACGTAAAACCTACCATGGAAAACCTCAAAGAAAAAATCCTCGGCGTGGTCCTCGACGTGGCGCAAGAAAACTCGCCGCAACTAGAGGCCGTTCGCCCCGACCAAATGCTGGTCGAAGACCTCGGTCTGCGATCGCTCGATCTGGCCCGGATCGTCGCCAAGCTGGAAATGGTCCTGGGCGTCGACCCGTTCGCCGAATTGGTGGCGGTGACGAGCATCCGCACGCCGGGCGACCTTATTGATGCGTACTCGAAGTGTTTTACCGGCGAAGGGGAATCGGCCGAGGGGTCGGAGTCGGAATCCGAAGGCGCGTCCGCTCCGCGTCAAAGGAGCGGACTGGCCTCTCAACGTGATTTAAGAAAACAATCGCGCGGAGAATAATCGACGAGACCAACCGCATGAACGACTCAATTATATCCAACTCGATCGCCATTATCGGCATGGCCGGACGTTTTCCGGGCGCCCGGAACGTCGATCAGTTTTGGTCGAATGTTGTCGCGGGAGTCGAGTCGATCACGTCGCTGACGAACGAAGAAATGCTGCAATCCGGGGCCGATCCGTCGTGGCTAAACCGGCCCGACTTCGTCAAGGCGGCCCCGGTGATCGACGATTTCGACAAGTTCGATCCGAAGTTCTTCAAAATTTCCCGCCGCGAAGCGGAGATCATGGACCCGCAGCAGCGGATCCTGCTCGAACTGGCCTGGGAGACGATGGAGCGGGCCGGATACGCCGGCGATCCACCCGGCTTGGTTGGCGTCTTCACCGGCGCAGGCGGATTGATGAGCAGCTATCTGCTTTCGCCCATGCACTTTTACTCGCGGTTGATCGGCTCGACTGGCAGCATGCACTGCGCGGGCAACGACAAGGATTATTTGAGCACGCGGATTTCCTACAAGCTGAACCTCCGCGGGCCGAGCTTTACCGTTCAATCGGCCTGCTCGACCTCGCTGGTGACGGTGCATCTGGCTTGTCAAAGCCTACTGGCCGGCGAGTGCGACATGGCCCTGGCAGGCGGCGTGACGGTCCGCGTTCCGCACCGGATCGGCTACATCCACACGGGCCAGGCGTTGCTCTCGCCCGACGGCCATTGTCGCCCCTTCGACGCCGGCGCCAACGGTACCGTCTTCGGCAGCGGCGCCGGTCTGGTGTTGCTCAAGCCGCTGGCCCAGGCGATCAAAGACGGCGACCACGTTCACGCAGTCATCCGCGGCTCGGCCGTAAACAACGACGGCGCCGCCAAGCTGAGCTATTGGGCCACCAACGCCGAGGGCCAGGCAGCCGCTTGCGCCGACGCAATGGCCGTGGCCGAGGTCGAGCCGCGCTCGATCGGATTAGTCGAAGCACACGGGACCGCCACCGCCATGGGCGATCCGGTGGAAATCTTCGGATTGAACAAAGCCTTCCGCCGTGGAACGAAGGATAAGCAGTTCTGCGCCATCGGCTCGGTCAAAAGCAACTTCGGACACCTGGAGGCCGCCGCCGGAATTGCCAGCCTGATAAAGGCCGCGCTGGCCCTGGAACACAAAAAGTTGCCGCCGAGCATCAATTACCACGAGTCTAATCCGGCGATCAATTTCCCCGAGTCGCCCTTTTTCGTCATTACGGAGTGCCGCGATTGGCCCTCGAACGGCCAACCGCGCCGAGCGGCGGTCAATTCCCTGGGGATCGGCGGCACGAACGCGCACGTGATTTTGGAAGAAAAGTTATTTTCCCCTCTCCCGCAAGCGGGAGAGGGGCCGGGAGTGAGGGCGGCTGAACTCAAAACGATTTCCACATTACATTCCCACGCTCTCGCCATTTCCGCCCAGACGCCGACGGCGTTGAACGAACTGGCCGGCCGATACGTTGAATACTTCGACGCTAATCCCAATTCCAACCTGGGCGACGTCTGCTTTACGACTAACACTGGTCGGGGACGCTTCCAACATCGTTTATCCGCCGTCGTCCGGTCGACGAACGAAGCCCGCAAATTCCTGGACGCTTGGCGGCAAGACAAGTCCGCCCCGGGCTGCGTCCATGGAATCGTCGATGTGATAAATCCGCCTGTCACGTTCCTGTTCCCCGGCGAAGGTTCGCAATACGCCGGCATGGGACGGGGACTATACGAGTCCGAACCCGTCTTCCGCGAAAACATCGACCGCTGCGGAACAATCCTTAAATCCTCTCCATTGGAGGGCGAAGCGGATTTCCAGACGGCCCTGTTTGCCTTGGAATACTCTCTGGCCTGCTTGTGGAAATCGTGGGGCGTAGAGCCGGCGGCGGTCATCGGTCACGGGTTGGGCGAGTACGCGGCCGCCACCGTCGCTGGCGTGTTCTCGCTCGAAGACGCCCTGCGATTGGTCTCCGCCAGGGAAAAACTGATCAACTCGCTTCTAAACGAGGGCAGAATGGCGGTTGTGTTGGCCGAGCCGGCCCGAGTGGCTGAAATGTTGAAGTCCTACGACGACATTTATCTCGCGGCCGTCAATAGTCCGCGGCAAACGGTCGTTTCGGGCCGCGCTGAGGCGATTGAATCACTTACCGACCATTTGACCGCCGAAGGGCTTCGCTGCCGGCTGCTGCCGGGCAAAAGAGCATTGTACTGCCCGTTGGTCGAGCCGATCGTCGAACGATTCCGCTGCGTTTGCGAGAAAGTAACGTTCCACAAACCGCGGATTGAGATAATCTCGGGTCTTTCCGGGAGCCAGGCCGGCGCGGAGATCGCCACGGCGGATTACTGGCACAGGCATCTTTGCAAACTGATCCGTTTCGCCGAGTGCGTAGCAACGCTCGATCAATCTGACCACCGCGTTTTCGTTGAGATCGGTCCCCGGCCGTTATTGTTGGGGCTTGGCCGCCGCTCAATGCGGCAATGGGAAGGGTTGTGGTTGCCGAGCCTCAAACCGGGGCAACCGGACCGGCGGACGATGCTCTCCGCCGCGGCGCGGCTCTTCGTGCGGGGCATAAACATGAATTGGGCCGGAGCGGACCGCGGATTCGCCCGACGGCGGATTGTTCTGCCCACTTATCCTTTCCAACGCAAAAAATATTGGATCGAACCGATGTCAGTCATTAAACAAGAACTTAAAGGTGAAGTCCGCGTCCTTACGATCGAACCCGCTCGATTAGTTGACTCGGAAACTATCGACCAGTGCTACCGCGAAATCGCCGCCGCGCTGGACAAATGCGAGGAAAACCACGTCGTGTTGAACTTTAGCCGGGTCGGCTTCATGTCCTCGATGGCGCTGGGGATGTTGGTACGGGTAAACAAGCGGTGCAAGGAGTACAAGGTATCGCTTAAACTCAGCGGCATCGCCTCGGAAATCCGCGAGGTGTTCAAGATCACCGGCATGGACAAGCTGTTCGAGATCCATTCCGACGCGGAAGCGGCCATTGCCTCGCTGAAGTCGGGCGGAGGGATGTTCTTCCGCAAGAAGAAGCCCGCCAGCTACGAAGTCTCTTAGGTAGGTCAGGTACTCTGTACCTGACATTCTATTACCACGATTTGGGTCATGTATGGGGTGGTTGTATAACCGTTACCTCAACTGCTGTCAGGCACGGAGTGCCTGACCTACGAATTACTGCCGCACCAACTGCTGAAGTCTCATAAGCGGCCCGCCGCGAAACTCGCCTTATCTCATTGTCGCATAAAGCCTTACGGCATCGCGCCGCATCTCTTGGCCCGCCTGGCCGACGCACTTTCGCACAAAATAACGCTCATTGCAAATACACTATAAGAAGGCGGTGCCGGTCCCGTAGTATGAATCCGGCGCTCCTTTCCGCACGTCTCGTCAAATTGGATCAACCGATGCGCAATCGAGACATCGACACGAAAGAGTTCGTCGCGTTGTTGACCCGCCATTC
This sequence comes from Pirellulales bacterium, assembly GCA_016928165.1. Lineage (GTDB taxonomy): Bacteria > Planctomycetota > Planctomycetia > Pirellulales > Thermoguttaceae > JAHIKV01. The sequence continues at coordinate 52,833 of JAFGLH010000128.1, forward strand.
GCGGCGCATCTATTCGTTCATCCGCTCGTTGGTGCCCAATCAGACCGACGCAGAAGACCTCTTTCAAGAGGTCAGCACCACCCTGTGGGAAAAGTATGACACGTTTTGCAAGGGGAGCGATTTTCGGGCTTGGGCGTTCCAGATCGCCCATTACAAGGTGCTCAACTTCCGTCGGAGGCGGACGCGCATGCCGCGATTGTTCAGCGACGATTTGATCGGCAAACTTGCCGACGATCGGCTGTTGTTGGACGACTCGCTCGAGTGCCGCTCGCGGGCGTTGGCCGACTGCTACCAACGACTCCGCTTGGAGGACCGCGAACTGCTTGACCTCCGCTATACCGAAGCGGCGACGGTACCCAACGTGGCGACTCAAACCGGCCGATCCATCGACTTTGTCTACAAAGCGCTGCGGCGCATCCATGGCGAACTCTACCAATGCATAGATGACGCGATCCACGGGGACGAACCGAAGTGACCCACTCGACGCCGCAATTCGATGAGCTGGCCGACCTGGTTTGGGCACTGTCCAACGACAGGCTCGACGCCGAGGGCGGAGCGAGTTTGCAACGGCTGCTCGAATCGGACGCCGCCAATCGTCGCGTCTATCTCGAATTGATGGACCAATTCGCGTTGTTGGAATGGGAAAGCGCGGAACGGACCGTGGAAGCCGGAAAACATGGAGACTTGGAAACTGCGGTTTCGCCGCTAGAGATTTCCACCCTTTCCCCACTCCCTTCTCCTCTCTCACCTCTCGCCGTCGGCGGTCCGCTCTTCTCCTACATGGTCGCCACAGTGGTCTTGTGTTTGATGTTGCTCGGGGCCTGGGCTTATAAGATTTCACACGTTCGCGATCAGCATTACGTCGACAATAGCCGGAGGCAAACTGCCTCCGGTCCGTCGGAGCAACCGGAATTGGTCTTTGTCGGCCGGATCACCGGCATGAAAGACTGCCGCTGGTCCGACCCCGACACCTATACGATAGTCGGAGCGTCGGTCCCGCTGGATCGCGAATACGCATTGGCCTCCGGCCTGATGGAAATTACCTACGCCGGCGGCGCGAAAGTGATCCTCGAAGGCCCCTGTACGTACAATATTGAATCGTCCGCCGGCGGCTTTTTAGCGCGCGGAAAGCTGACGGCTAAAATCAGAACTCAAAGCTCAAAGCCCAAAGCTCAAAGCTCGGAACTCTTTGCCTTCTCCCCGTTTCTCTCTCCCCTCTTCTCTGTCCGCACTCCCACCGCCGTCGTCACCGACCTCGGCACGGAGTTCGGCGTCGAAGTCGATGAGAACGGCGACACCACTTCTCACGTGTTCGAGGGTAAGATTGTGGTTAAGGCGGGGATTCGGAATTCGGAAAAACGCCCCATGACTGCAGTGGGTGACACTGGTTTAGCCAGTGGCACTCAGCGACAACTCAAGGCTGGGGAATCCATTCAAGTAAGTAGGGTGCGTGCTGGCACGCACCATGACTCCGCGGCCGAAACTGTGCGTTTCACACACCCTGCGACCCCGCCGAAGTTCGTCCGCCGCTTGTACGAACCGCCAAAAATGCTTGATCTGTTGGACATCGTCGCCGGCGGAAACGGTTTGGGCAACAGAAGAGAACGAGGAATCGACCCCACCACCGGCATGACGGATCCCATGTTGCTAGTTATACAACGGAAAGGCGACGGCCAGTACCATACGGTAGCGACAAACGGATTGATTGACGGAGTATTTCTTCCTAAAGGCGGCAAGCATCCGGCGCAACTGGATTCGTCCGGACATTATTTCGACGGATTTACACGCACGTCGGGCACGTCGGGCAGCAGTATCTGGGTACGCGCGGCTGAAATAAGCACAAGCGATCAGAAAAAGGACCGCTGGCAGTGGGTGTATTCCATAGGTCGCGGCGGACAGTACATGCCCGACGGTCGAGGATTGCTTTGCATACACGCCAATGCGGGAATAACCTTCGATCTGGCGGCCATGCGAAAACTTTTCGACGGATCACGCCCGGCGCGATTTCGCTCCGTCGCCGCACTTGCCGATGCCGCGCTCGTCATGCCTGATAAAAATCCTCACGGCATGGTCGATCTATGGCTCTTTGTGGACGGCCTTTTGAAAATGCAACGTCAAGGGTTGGGACCGCAAGACAAACCGGTCGATATCAATGTCAAACTTGAAGCAGGAGACCGGTTCCTTACTATTGTTGTGACCGACTTCAACACCTTGGCCACTTTCGATTGGGCGATTTTCGGCGACCCCGTTTTGGAAATGAAACCTACCGACGAAGAAAACAGACTCAGATGAAATCGACGGAGGGCGCGCCTATGAAATAGACTCGAAAACCGTTTGTTTTGTTTCAGCCGTCATATCGCTGAAGCAATTTCCGTTTTTCACTTCTTTCAAGGAGACCACAGCTATGTTCAAAAAGTATCCATCAATTCTGGTTTTGGCCGTATTCATGGTTGGCCTACTGGGTAGTTCAGCGGCATATGCCGACACAATTCTGCTTAACGACACATTCGATTCATCTGGAGCGACGAGGGGCAACGACGCAAACGATCCGCGGGACACGGATTGGTGGGCCGTGGGAACGTCCTTCGACGATCCGGCGACCGATATGTATTTGACCACGGACTACGGAGCGGGCGGAATCAACAGCGGAAATGCCTTGATGGTGAACGCCAACAATACATTCGGTTACGTTTGGGCAGGTTTCCCCGCCGTTACGCTGAATAACACCGGAGACTGGGTGGAGTTGAATTTCGATTTGCGGTTAACCGGTGCCCTCACGGCACAGAACCTTGCGTTTCGGGTAGGGCTTTATTCCTCGGCGTCCGGCGCAGCGGGGATGCCCTCGGCCGACAAAACTGATGACGTCATTTACCTCAACGACATGGATGGATACGTGATCTACACGGGTACGAATACGACGAGTGCGACGTCGCTGTACACCCGAAGGGAAACGGACGATGCCGTAACTTCCACTATTCTCACTGCCACCACGGCCGACAAAAATAATTTCGACGCCCCGACGGGAACCGCTTCATTAGACACAAACAAACACGCAATCAGCTTAAAGCTGGTCCGCACAGACACCGGTGCTAACAACGCCGGTGTGAGGGTCATATACTCAATCGACGGGGCCCTGTTGGCCGACAACACCGACGATGGAACGTTGGGTGGATCAGGCTCTGATCCATTCGGATTTCTATCGACCTTCGACGGCCTCTGCATTGCGCACACCAGGTCCGATTATGATTTCCTGATCGATAACGTTTCCGTAACGACAAACGTCCCTGAGCCGTCCACGCTGGTACTGCTCGGTTGCGGTCTGATCGGCCTGCTGGCCTACGCTTGGAAGAAACGCAAGTAGGAGAGCATGTAAACCTGTCGCCACATACCTGTTGGGACGGCGGTTCAACCGCCGCCCCAACAACGATACTTCAGGAATTCACGGCATGAATACCATCCGACCAACCCCTGGCGCCGTGAAGACGCGGCGGCTAAACGATTGCAACACGCCGTCGTGCCGACGGCGGCTAAACATAATTCCCCGCGACTGCGGTCGCGGGGCGTTGCCCGAATCCCCGAATCCCCGAATCCCGGAATCCTCGCCCCTACATGGTTTCACGTTGGTCGAGCTTTTGGTCGTGATTACGATAATCGGCATTTTGATCGCCCTGTTGTTGCCGGCGGTGCAGGCGGCTCGCGAGGCGGCGCGTCGATTGCATTGCACGAACAATCTTAAGCAACTCGGGCTGGCGTTGCATAATTATCACGAATCACACAGCCATTTCCCGGCCGCCGAGGCGATTACCGTACCGGAGCAATGCGGCACGGACTGTCGCGGCACGCCGCTGTTCATCGCGTTGCTGCCGTATTTTGAACAGGCAAATCTCTCGGAATTGTACGATTTCAGCGTCATGCGCGGATGGATGCAGTGGGCCTCGAATAACAATATATTGGCCCAGGAGCGGCTTGATCTCTTCCAGTGTCCCAGCGACGACACTCCGACGGATTGTCCGAATATGCGCGCCTATTTCGGCGTCGCCGGGGGGAAAACCGTTTATAACCAGCATGGAGGAGGAGATTTCGGTGAAGTTTGCATCGACGGCCTGTTCCGAATCAACGTCTGGTATCGTTTCGCCGACGTCAGCGACGGCACTTCCACTACTTTGGTTTTCGGCGAAAGCATGCATCCGACTTTTTGGGGCAATGCCACGTGCTATTCGGGCGGCGGCGGTTGGCCCTCTTTCAGCCCAAATTACGGGACTTCGAGGGGAGCGCCGGTCGGTTGGTACAACGGTTGCTCATGCAATCCGAATGCAACCAATGATGATTGCGCCATCCCCGACCAGCACCTGGCAAGAGTGTGCCGCACAACCTTACTGGCGCTCAACGCCCCTATGGAAAATATTGCTTTAACAAGTCAGACGGCCAATGACGTTCCTTTCAGCAGCTATCACAGCGGCGGCGCCCATTTCGCCTTCGCCGACGGACACGTGAGCTTCATCAACGACTCGATCAATTTCGACGTCTACCAGGCGCTAAGCACCATCGCCAGCGGCGAGATCATTTCGGGCCTCGATCATTAAACCGCAACTCGGCCAAGAAGTACACGGCACGCTTGCGACGTCTCAGTCGGCGAAGGGGCCGTGGTCGATTGCGCCGCAAACGATCAATACTCGGCCACCTTCGCGCCGCTGATCAGCTTGATGAACTCCTCGTTGGAGTCGAACTTCGCCAGCTTGGCGGTCAACTGCTCCATTGCGTCCACCGGGTGCATGGTCGATAATGTGCGGCGGAGCATCGTCACGGCGCGTAGCGTTTCCGGCGAAAGGAGCTTTTCCTCGCGGCGTGTGCCCGACTGGCTGATGTCGATCGCCGGCCAGATGCGGCGGTCGGCCAACTTGCGGTCGAGCACCAATTCCATGTTGCCGGTCCCCTTGAACTCCTGAAAGATCAGCTCGTCCATGCGGCTGCCGGTGTCGATCAGGGCGGTGCCGACGACGGTCAGCGAACCGCCTTCCTCGAACAGTCGGGCGGTGGCAAAGAGCTTTTTGGGGATGTCCATGGCCTTGATGTCCACCCCGCCGCTCATCGTCCGGCCGGTGTTGCCGACCCATTTGTTGAAGGCGCGAGCCAGACGGGTGATCGAATCCATCAGCAGAACGACGTCCTTGCCCATCTCGGCTAACCGCTTGCAGCGTTCGACCACCAGTTGGGAAAGGCGGACGTGGCTTTCGATGTCGCGGTCGAGGCTGCTGGCGACGACCTCGCCGTTGACCGCACGCTTCATGTCGGTCACTTCCTCGGGCCGCTCGTCGATCAGCAGGACGATCAGCTTGACGTCGGGAAAGTTGGTGGAGACGCCGCGGCTGATGTGTTGGAGGAGGATGGTTTTTCCGGTCCGCGGCGGGGCGACGATCAATGCCCGCTGTCCTTTGCCCAGTGGTGTAAGCAGGTCCATTACGCGGGTGGTCAGCGGCTCGGGACCGACCTCGAGTTTCAGCCAGGACTCGGGATTGATAGGAGTCAGTTCGTCGAAGGTTTTGACGTTTATATAGTTCTCGGGATTCATGCCGTCGACGTCGGTGATTTCCCGCAGCCGCGGCCCCTGCTGGCGTCTACCTGGCTGGACCATGCCGTTGATGTGGACCCCCTCGCGGAGTCCGAATTTGTCGATCATGCTCCCCGGCACGAAGGGATCGGTCATTTCCCTCATATAGTTGTTCGTCGGATCGCGGAGAAAACCGTATCCGTTGGGGTGGAGTTCCAGAACGCCGCCGCCGGGTTCAACCGGTCCCGGCTCGCCGTTTTCGGTCTGTTCGGCGTCTTGATTGTCGCCGTTGATGGGCGACGATCTATACGGCCGTTTGGTCTGTTGGCGATATCCACCGCGAGGCCCGTAAGCGGAGGTGGTTCTTCCTCGCGGACGACCCTTTTTCCTTTTGCCCATTTTCATTGTACCTAGTAACGTTCTCCTTAGCGCAACGGCCCATTTCGGGCAGTGGCGCGAATAGAATAAGCCCCCATACCAACCAAGTTCGATGCCGGTCTTTCTGCTGGGACGTGGAGTTGTTGCGACCTACCACAAAAACCCAGTTTGCTAGGTTTGACACCGGTCTGGACGACCGGGCATCAACGTCAAGAAGTAATTCCCCATGCGGCGAAATACCCGCGCCCTGCTGCTGAGCAGATTGCTTTCAGGCGAAACACCGAAAAAGTATTTATCGGCTTACGGCAGAAAGCCTTGGATCGAGAGGCGTCCTCAATCATTCGCGGGAAACAACCCGTTACGCAAAGCAGCCCATGATTTCATATCAAGGGGCCCAGAACGCCTACTGCCAAGCAGAACTCAAACAATGGTTATCTTAACCGCACGTAGGCTCGTGTCAAGCGATATTTCGAAGGTTTCTAAATAAGAAACCCAACTGTTGTATTTTAACTTATCGTCATTGATTCGGCAAGCCATTTAGTCATTCTCAGACGTTATAGTAGCAAAGAATCGGCAATTTCGACATAAACCCGACTATTTATCATCACTTCCACCCCGATCCGTTCCGATAAATAGACGACGAGATCGGGTTTAGATAGGCATTTATATGCGTGAGGATAGGTAATATGAACAAAAAAGTCGGCATTTTTTGTCTGCTGCTTGCCACATCAATCCCTCCAAAGGTGGGATTGTCGCAACAACAGATTCAGTTGGAACCGACGCTTGAAATCGCCCAACGCCTTGCCGGGCAATCGAACCGGCTTGTTATGATCCAGTTTTGGGCCCAATGGTGCGTAGTATGCGGGCGGATGGACGCGGAGGTATTCAGCCAACCGGAAGTGGCGGCGGTGCTCAACCAAAAGTATGTGCCTGTGAAGATCAATGCCGACCACTTTCCGGCCACGGCGCATCGCTACGGAATTACCGCTTTGCCCACTACGGTAATAATCAGTCCAGATGGCAAATTGTTGAAAACGATCCGAGGTCGTCTGGAAACAGCCGCATATCTGGCGGTCTTGAACCGTGTTGCCGCCGAGGCGGAACAACGCAGGGCAATGACAAGCGCTCGGATACCCACCGGTGAAGCGGCGGCAACCGTTCAGCCGAATGTCTCTTCGACCGCCGAATCATCGCAATCCGCTTCGGTACCCACCAACCGATATACAGCCTCGCAGCCGCCGGATGAGCCAGCTCCAAATATGCCTGATCCCCGCAACCATTCACAATCGAGATACGCGCCCTCTCACGAGTTTTTTTCACCACCGGCGGTTAATAGCAATGTACCGGAAACTCAAAACCCCCGATATGGCAATCCACCTCCGGCGATAGGCGAGCCATCGTCACAAGCGCCGTCGGGGCCTGCTTACGGTGCTCAAGTGCCCCAAACCACAGCACCTCCGCAACGGCCGGCAGATTCTGCTTATGGCTCGCAGGCAGCCCCTGCTACCATGCCTCAACAACAGCCGATCGCACCCAGCAATCAGTCTCCGCCGGCCATGGCGGCTCGGCATCCGGCGGCTCCGACCGACGCGCCGGCTCCGTCTTTCAATCCGCCATTGTGCCTGGATGGATACTGCCCGGTTTCCCTGTGCGAGAAGCAACAATGGATTCCTGGCGACCTTCGTTGGGGGGCGATCCACCGCGGTCGCACTTACCTTTTCAGCGGGCCGGAGGAACAACGCCGCTTCTTTGGCGATCCCGACCGTTTCGCCCCGGTTGGATCTGGAAACGACATAGTGCTGGCCGCCGAGCAAGGGCGAGCCGTGTCCGGCCGCCGAGAACACGGAGTGTTTTACGGCAATCGAGTTTATCTGTTTTCCAGCGAGGAGTCGCTGGCCAGATTCGCCGAGAAGCCGGAAGTCTACTCGAGTCAAGTCCTCAACGCAACGCGTTCGGGAACGTCCACCGGACAACAATTACACTAAATTTGATGTTCCGCTTGTTGAGGAAAGGCTTAATTCTGTTTCCCTCACTCCGCGTGTGAACCTCTTGACCTCGATGCTCCTTATTAGCAAGTAAACGGAGGCGAATGTGACGCGTTTGAACAGTGCGTTCCCGCGCAAATCGCGGGAACGAAACAAGGGCAATTTCTCTCTCAAGCCACCCATATCGCCTTTTTTGACAACTCCCCTAGCGTAATTCGTCCGTTGAGACTAAACTCTGATGTCCGTGCTCGACTTTTCCGATTAGGAAGATTGTGTACATAGCGCTGGGTAACTGAGATATACACAAGGAGCGATGTTGTGCCCCGATTTCGGACGTTCGCATATTGCTGGCTTGGCTGTTTTTTGCTGACTTCTGGCGAGATGGGGCTGCTTGCCGAGGAAATCCGTTTTAGCGAAAGGCTGCTGCCGGATAGCACGCAGGGATTTTTCGCCGTCTCAAGCGTGGAAAAGCTGAACGAGCACTGGGAGAAGACCCAACTCGGCCACCTGATGGCCGATCCGGTGATGGAACCGTTCACCAAGGACGTGCAGCGACAGTTCGAGAGTCGATGGTCGAGCGTTCACGAGCGATTAGGGCTGACATTGAAGGACATGGCGGGGGTGTCTAGCGGCGACGTGGGCATCGGCCTTATCGCCTGCGAGGCGGACAAGGCCGCCTTGGCCATAGTAATGGACGTTACGGGCAAGTTGCCTCAGGCACGAGAGATGATTGATAAGGTCAGCAAGGCCCAATTGAAACGTGGGGCCAAACGGAGCGAAATGAAGCTCGAAAACTACCCGGACGTGGTGATCATTTTCGATATGCCCGAATCGGTGGAAGAATGCGAAGCGAAAAAGAGCGGCTCGCAAAAGGAAGAGAATGGTCTGCCAGTCGAAAAAGAATCAGCCGACGAGGCCCCGCCGATCGCCCCCCCGGCCGCCGAAGGCGACGATACGATCGCTGTGACCAAAGAAATCAAGATCAAAGATGCGCTCGAAGTCGAGGAGAAACCGGTTGTCCCAGGCGACAAGGAGGAAGTCTTTCAACCCGCTCCCCCTCCAAAAAAACCACCTTCCCGGCAGTCATTCTATTGTCTTACGGACAACCTGCTGATTATTACCGACGACCTGAGCGTTCTCAAAGGGATATTGGGGCGGAAGTCGGGTGAAGGCGACGACAGTCTGGCCGACAGCAAACCGTTCCAGATCGTGATGAAGCGTTGTGCCGAGGATTACGGAGAGTCGCCGCCGCAGATGCGTTGGTTTCTCAGTCCGCTGGGCTACGCCGAGGCTGCCCGAGCCGCCACGCCTGAACACCGCCGTCGCAAAGGAAAGAGCATCCTCGAAGTGATGAAGAACCAAGGGGTCGAGGCCGTTCAAGGGATGGGCGGATTGGCCGACTTCTCCTCGGAGGGATACGAATTGATTCACCGCACGACGGTCTACGCGCCGCGGCCCTACGTGCAGTCGATGAAGATGTTGGTCTTTCTCAACCGGGAAGATTTTGTGCCTCAGGACTGGGTGCCGCGCGACATCGCCACCTACACCACCTTTTACTTCGACATCCTCAACGCCTTCGACAATTTCGGACCGTTGTTCGACGAGTTGGTCGGTCAAGGCACCAAGGATGCTTGGAAAGAGGCGGTGGACGGACTTAAGCTGGACCCCAAAGGCCCCCAGGTCGATCTCCGTGAGGACTTGGTCAAACACCTTGGTTATCGGGTAAGCATGTTAACCGACTATCGCTTGCCGATCAGCACCACCAGCGAGCGGCTTTTGTTCGCCATCGAGGTTAATGACGCCGAGGCGGTTGCGAAAGCGATAGAAAAACTACTCAAGACCGATCCCACCGTAAAGCGGCGCGAAAAGGCCGGACATGTCATTTGGGAAATAGTCGGCGAAAAGGCGGAACCGCCGAAAATGGAGCTTGATTTCGGCGGCGTGCCGCACATTGCGCCCATTCGACCGCCGGAAGAGGACGATCCCTGGGAAGATGAAGAAGAAGAACGCAAACCGCTGCTTCCTCACGCGGCCGTGACCGTGTGCAAGGGCCATCTGTTTGTTGCCTCGCACATCGACTTCCTGTTGAAGATCATCGCCCCGGAAGAGGAGCCGGACTTGCTCCGGGACGACGTCGATTATCAATTGGTCGCGGCAGAGATTGACAAGTTCAAGCCGGATGAAAAATGCTTCCGCTTCTTTTCGCGGACCGACGAGGAATATCGCTCTACTTACGAGTTGATCCGCCAGAACAAGATGCCCGAGAGCGAGACCATGCTCGCCAGAATGTTGAACGTGCTGTTCGGCGAGGGCAAGAAAGGGACGCCCCGCGCACAGAAGATCGACGGCAGCCAATTACCCGACTACCAAGTGGTGCGCCGTTATCTAGGCCCGGCAGGAATGCAGATCACCAGCGAGAAGGACGGCTGGTTCCTGAAAGGCTTCACGTTGAGCAAAGAGGCGGAGTGATTTTCCCCCGCCTACTTATTTCTGGCTCTGTTGGTAAATCGCCTCGACAAGCCCCTGCACGTCCTTGAACTTTTTCTTCGTGGCCAGCGCCGCGTCGAGCAACCGTCGGGCGTCGCTCTCCGAATGGCCTAGGCCGCGGAGCAACTGGAACGTCTCGGAGACCACGTCTGGCTCGACTTGCGACTCGTGTTTTTGGCCGCGATCGACCATGAGGGCGAACTTGGGCACCTTGCGGCGCAACTTGGCCACGATCCGCTCGGCCATCGCCGGTCCGATGCCCGGCAGGCTGGAGAGTGCTTTGGCGTCCTGTTCCTCGATTGCCGTGGCAACTTCTTTCACCGGCCGGACCATCGCACGGAGCGCCTTTTTCACGCCTACTCCATCCACCTCGCAGAAGAGTTCGAAAAACTCCCGCTCGACTTCGCTGAGGAAACCGATCATCCGCGGCGTCATTCGCCCCTGCATCGGGTTGCCCTCGAGGTATTCGATCGTGTGCAGGCTAATCGTCCGGTCGAGCTCCCCCTGCAACTGCCGTCGGGTAAACTCGGGAATCAGTATTTCGTACTCGCAGGCGTCGACGGCGAGCGTAAGGGTGTTTTCGTACAGCGCGGCGAGTCGGCCGGTAATCTTGGTTATCACGGTGTTGATTTTGTGGTTAGAGTAGATAAGTACGCTGTCAAAGTAAAAATTGAGCTTGTCTGTTTAAAGTGGCCGTATGCAGCCACGGTAAACGGCTTGCCCCAAATTAAAACCTGACGGAACACTACCGTAGAATCTCCGCCTCGATGGCGTAGGGAATCCCGCTAATGTCGTCGGGTTGGACCTGGAACCGGCCCGCCACGCCGATCAGATGAGTAGTATAATTCGTCTCCAGGTCGCCTACTAGCGTCACTCTGATCATTTCCGTCGGTTTCGGATTCGGCGTGCAGAAGGGGCAAGAGCCTTGAATTGGGCAAAGAATGAACTCCTTGATGTGCATTTGTTGACGGCGCGCCTGAATATAACCACGAATGAACACCTTCTTGTCCCTCATGTCCAACGCCACTTGGGGGACCGACATTGTCGGGTGCGCCGGGTCAGGCTGGAGCACGTCGTAGTCGATTTCGGTGTATCCATAAGGAATTTCGCTCTGTCCTCGATACAACAATAATCCGCAGCCGGCCAGCCATAATGCCAGAGAGAGTGAGATACCCAGCTTTGCCATGCCTCGGCCGGTCAGCGTATCGGGGGCGCGGGAAATTCGCCGCCTCGACAGCAACCCCAACGCGACCCCGACCAGCGGAATCGCCGACAGCCACACGTTTAGGGCCGTCAGTATCGACAGTCCGCCGAAGACAACGCTAAAGACCGCCAGCGGATCGATCGCCCGATAGTAGGTCGGCGGCGGTTTCTCGGTGATAGTCGCGGATTCTTGAAACAGTGCCATATTTGATGCTACCCGGTCTGGAAACCGGGGCAAAACGTGGGATGATGTGGCAGTTCAACTGCCACCCCAACCAATGTTTAACTGCCACCCCAACTAAATAATCTCTCGTCCCTCGTTTCTCACCCTCGTCCCTCGCCCCTCATTACGGTGTGGTAATCAGCGATTGCGACACGTCGGTGCGGTAGGCGGCCATGGCGGGCAGATAGCCAACCGCCGCCGCCAAAATTATCAATCCGGGAACCAATATCAACTCGATCAACTGGAACTGCAACAGCCCGACGATCACGCCGGTCTGTTCGGCGATCCAGGGCGAGCAGAGCCAGATCGCGCCGTGTCCGATCAGCAATCCGAGCGCCCCGCCCATCAGCGCCAGCAGGACCGACTCCATCATGATGACAAGCATCACGGTCGTCCGGCTCGCGCCCAGGGCGCGCATGACGGCGATTTCGTGCCGCCGGTCGCTCATTGAGTTGTAAATGCTGACCATAATACCGATTCCCGCCACGACGGTGGTCAGGATTCCCATGCCCAGCAGAATCCATTGCAGCTTTCCCACGATCCCCTCAAACAGGTCGGCGATGACGCGGACGGGCGAAACCGCTTGGGCCACCTTGTCTCTGTTGATTGCTCGTTTGATTACGTCCGTCTCGGCCGCCGAATTGGTGCATACCAACGCGGCGGTGATTTCCTTTATTCGATCGTGGTCTGCGTTCCCTTCGCGATCGCCCGAGATTATCGCTTCTGCGCGGTGGATATCGTGGAAGCCGTACATATTGACGAACACGGCGCGATCGACCGGCGTGCCGGTGGGTTTGAGTATTCCCACAACGGTAAACGGTTGTTTGTGTGTGTGGCCGCCGATGCCCGAGCCGTGGACCGCCTTGAACGGTTCGCCGACGTGCAGTTTAGTGCGTGCAGCGGCCACGGACCCCAACACGCCCTCGAAATGGTTTTCTACCTGGAAATTTTTCCCTGCGGCGAACTCGTAAGACTTATCGCCGCGGTATTTCAACTCGGTAAACATCTCCGGTACGGTGCCCACGACGCGGAATCCCTGGTAATTGTGACCCATGCATACCGGAATGGCGGCCTCCACGGCGGGAGCGAACTTTCCGATGGTCAACTCCTCAAAGTAACTGTAGGGGATATTGCCCACCGGCTGGCTAAGATAGAAGACCGTGTTCAACACCAGTTGTTCCCGGCCCCCTTTGGCGCCGACGATCAGGTCGTATCCCTCTCCGCCGCGGTGGAACGACTGCGAGACGACGCCGTAGACGACCAACACGGCCACCACCAGCGCCACGCCCAGGCCCATCGACAACACCGTCAGCGCGGAGACGAACAACCTTTGCTGAATGCTTCGCCAGGCTACTTTCCAGAGACTCATGTGTGAGGGGCAAGGGCTGAGGGGTTAGGGGCGAGGGAAATTCCGCTCGCGGTTTCGCGGTTTATTGTTCTTCAACTTATATTCTTTTATTTCCAACCTGCACGTATCCCACCGCCGAGCGGTTGAACTCGTTTAGGTGATCGACGCGTTGGAACTGTCGGGCCACCTCGTCCGAGTGCGTCACCATAATCAGGGCCACGTTTTCCTCCTCGCACGTTCCCCGGATTAGATCGAGTATTTGCTGCTGGTGGCCGGCGTCGACGTTGGCCGTCGGCTCGTCGGCCAGCAGGAGTTGCGGTTTATTGGCCAGCGCCCGGGCCACCGCCACCCGCTGCTTCTCTCCGACCGAGAGCTGCGCCGGTCGGTGCGTGGTACGGTGGCTCATACCGACCCGGTCCAGGAGATGCCTTGCCCTGGCCCGGTCCGGCCGGCCGTGGGCGAAGCGCATGGAAAGCAGCACGTTCTCCAAGGCCGAAAATCCGGCCAGGAGATTGAACGTCTGGAAGACGTAGCCGATCCGATCGGCGCGGAAACGGTCGACCTCGGCTTCGGGCATCAACGTGATGTCCCAATCGTCGATCCGCACCTTGCCCGAATCGGGACGGCCGATCCCGGCGATCATGTGCAGCAGCGTGGTCTTGCCGCAACCGCTCTGTCCTACCAGCGCCACTTGCTCGCCCGCCTCGACTCGATACTCCGGGATGTCCAGCACCGGCAAAATGCTGCCGTCCGGCTGAGTAAAGGTTTTTACAAGGTCTTTCAGGAGAAGCATTGTATGGAATGATTGAAAATGGCGGATTTAAGAGTGCCAATAACGCTTAAACGCCCCGAGACTATGGTTGCGGAGCGTTTTCGTTCCGTTGTCACTTCAAGTATACAATCCAACTCACATTTTACGCGACGACCCCAAAAGTTGTTCGGGACACTGGAAAAAATCGCCATTCAACCACCACGGGGCATAATGCACCCCGCCCCATCGGGCTATTTCCAAAAACACTCCAACAGACCGGCCGCAACGGGAATGAAGATTATTAGCGGCAGCCAGGCGGCCAGCGCGGGATCGATCAGAAGCATCTCCCCCAGGTGCTGCGAGCCGATAGCCGTCAGGGAAAACAAGGTCGTTACTGCCATGCAAACGCCCATGGCGATGAATACGTTTCGGTTTTCCCGGCTGACAATCAAGGGAAGCCCCAGAAAAAGCAAGGTGAGGTCCATCAGCGGCTGCACGATCCGCGAGTGGATGGCCACCCTCACGTCGGGACCGAATCCCAGACTCGGATTGCGCAAGCCGCGGATCAACTCGGCCGTCGAGGATAGTTGCGTGTAATCGTCGCCGCCGAGCAGCAGTTCGAAATCGACGTTGCTGACCAAAAAACACTGGTCCGGCTCGAGCCATTCGGGTGCATCGTGCGGCGTGATCAGAACCGTCCGGTCGTCTAATTCCAACGACGGCCGCTGGTCGAGGTGTTTCGGCTCACGGACGCCGTCGAGCAGGTAGCCGGCGGGACGATTCCCCTCGGCCTTTTGGTAATACGCGTTTTCGGCGCGGAGGTGATTTCCATATCGGCGCAAAGCAGCGGGCATAATAAAATCTGGGTTTTCGATCCGTTTCCGATCGGAAAAAGTGTGTTCGCCACTCAGCAGCACTTCGGTCTGACCATCGTAGCGCGGTTCGAGCGGCCGCGCCTGGTCTCCCAACGGATTTTGCGGGTGTCGCGATAGCTCGTCGCGAAAGTGCGGAATAACCAGCTCTCGATTGACCGCCGTGAGCAAGCCAATCGCAATTACCGCGACGATGATCGGCGCCAGCACGCGGACCCGCGACACGCCGGCCGAGAGCAAAGCCGTCATCTCGTTGTACCGCTGAATCCAGGCGACCGTGAACATGGCCGATACCAACACCAGCAAACCGCTCGTGCGATCGAAAAAGAGGATCGTTTGATGGGAATAATAATGTGCGATAAAGGGCAACACGCCGCCGACCTTCCGACCGCAGCGGACGAACTCCTCCAAATTCGTAAAAAGGTCGAAAACCACGTACAAACCGGTCAGACTCAAGAAACAGATAACGAACGTCTTGAAAAACTGTCGCAGCAGGTACCGGTCCATGATGCACATGGCGGCAAGATACGGTATTTATGGCGCGTCGGTCAAGGCAAATTGTCCCAAAACCCTAGTTTCCACGCTCCGAGCGTGGAAACCAGGGTTGGAAATTACTCCTGAAGGCTGAAACGTCACTTCAATTTAATCTTCTTTCCGCTACTGCTGGCATCTACTCCCCTAAACATATATATTGGCCGCATGATCGGATTGCTTCGCGACTTGCAGAACGGCGTCCGCGCCCTGCGTCGGGCCGGCTTTGATCTGCTCTTCCCGCCGCGTTGTGCATTTTGCCACGTGGAACTCATCGATCCGCCCCCGGACTTCGACCTATGTCCTGATTGTGAGATTCGCTTCGGACCGGAGGAATGGATCGGCTGTCCGCGCTGCGGCGCCCCCCGCAATGCCGATTATTCGATCGATGATTGCCCGAGCTGCCAAAACCTGCAATTATGGTTCGATTCGGTGGTCGCGTTGGGAAACTACCACGCCGAATTGCGCGACGCCGTGCTGAAGATGAAGCGTCCCTGGCATGATCCCCTTTCCGTCGCGATGGGCTGGCTCCTTTGGAAACGTCGCCGCGCCGAGTTGGCCCGCGTGCAAGCCGACGCGATTGTGCCGGTTCCCATGTATTGGCGAAGGCGGCTAAAACGGGGGAAGAACCATTCCGAGACGCTTGCCCGATGCCTGGCGAAATCGCTCGGCGTCCCCGTGTGTTGGAACGTGTTAACACGGCGTCGCAACACGCAACTTCATTCGGGCTTGAGTCGCGCCCAACGGTTTCGCAACGTGCGCGGGGCTTTTCAAGTCAAACGGCCCGAAAGGGTCCGCGACATGCGAATCTTGCTGGTCGACGACGTGTTGACCACCGGCGCCACATGCAGCGAGGCGGCCAAAACGCTTAAGCGGGCCGGCGCGGCGACGGTCGCCGTGGCAGTCGTGGCGAGGGCGTGAATGTATCGCAACCGCTCTCGGCGGCGTCTCGTGGAAAACCTCTTTAATGTACAGCCGAGGACGGCTGTGCTTCATTCGTTTCTGATGTTGCATTTGTGGCGATAATAATGGATATTCCGCATTTGCGCCGCTGACGCAGGCGAATTTCACATGCAAGAAACCGTCCATAACGGCAACCATCAAGTGTGCGGTTGATTAGTTTTATTGAGCGGAATTCATTCCGTTTAGACGAACCGGAAATCATATCTGCCCGAACGGATTGAAACCCGTTCTGCATCCAACTCTCGGAGACATTCCATGCAAATCGACGTTCATCAAATCAAGGACCGCGTTGCCCAACAGTCCGAAGCGATCCATCAATTGCAGGCAGAGTTGGGCAAGACCATCGTCGGCCAGAATGAGATGATTTCCCGGCTCCTTGTCGGTTTGCTGACCGACGGCCACATCCTTCTCGAGGGCGTGCCTGGACTGGCCAAGACGACGGCGATCAAGTCGTTGGCCCAGGCCCTGGACACGCAGTTCCGCCGCATTCAGTTCACACCGGACCTATTGCCGGCCGATCTGATCGGCACGATGATCTACGTGCCCAGCGAGGCTACTTTCCGCACCCGCAAGGGGCCGATCTTCGCCAACTTCATTCTCGCCGACGAAATCAACCGCGCTCCATCGAAGGTCCAGTCGGCGCTGTTGGAAGCTATGCAGGAACGGCAGGTCACGATCGGTGAAAACACATATCCGCTCGAAGGGCTATTTTTGGTGATGGCCACGCAAAACCCGATCGAGCAGGAAGGAACGTACCCGCTGCCCGAGGCCCAGGTAGACCGCTTCATGCTCAAGGTGAAGATCACTTATCCCGAAGCCGAGGAGGAGCAGCGCGTGCTGGACATGGCCTTGGACGAATCCGCCCGGACGATCAAGCCAGTGCTGAATCCCAAGGACATTAGCGCCATGCAGGACGTGGTAAAGATGATTTACGTCGACGAACAGATTAAGCGATACATTCTCAACCTGGTCCGCGCGACGCGCGATCCGGCCGCCGATGGCATGAAAGACCTCGCCCCGCTGATCGAATACGGCGCCTCGCCGCGGGCTTCGATCTATCTGGGCACGGGCGCCAGGGCCGTCGCCTTCCTGCAAGGACGCGGATACGTCACTCCGCAGGACGTGAAAGACATCGCATACGACGTGCTCCGCCATCGCTTGATCCTCAGCTACGAGGCCGAGGCCGAGCAAGTCACCAGCGAAGATTTGATTAAAACGATTCTCCAAACCGTTCCGGTCCCATAATGAAAGGGACCAGAGGTCAGGGATCAGAGGTCTGAGAAAAAAACATATCTGACCCCTGCCCCCTGGTCCCTGATCCCTGCCCCCTAAAATGCAAGACGTCCTCGACATCCTGAAAAAGGTGCAGCGGATCCAAATCGTTGCCAACCGCACGGTCAACGACCTGTTGGCCGGGCAATATAAGAGCGTCTTTCGCGGCCGCGGCATGGAATTCGACGAGGTCCGCGAGTACCAACCCGGCGATGACGTCCGCACGATCGATTGGAACGTCACCGCCCGGGCCGGCGCGCCGTTCATAAAACGATTCTGCGAGGAGCGCGAACTGACCGTGATGCTTCTGGTGGACGTATCGGCCTCCGGCGCGTTCGGCTCGACCGAGCGGTCGAAGCTCGACCTGGTGATCGAGATGGCGGCGATGCTGATGTTTTCCGCCTTGAAAAACAACGACAAAATCGGGTTGCTTACTTTTTGCGACGAGGTCGTCGATTATCTCCCGCCGCGAAAGGGAAAGGCGAACGTGCTTCGTCTGATCCGGCAACTGGTCGCCGCCGAACCGATCGCGAGGGCAACAGATCTGTCCGCTCCCTTGGACTATTTGAACCGCGTGCAGAAGCGCCGCGCGGTGGTGTTTTTAATCAGCGACTTCCAGGCGCCCGAGGCGCGGCATGCGATGGCCGCCGCCAACCGACGCCACGACCTGGTGGCGGTAACCATCGCCGACCCGCGCGAGCAGGTATTGCCCGACGTGGGATTCGTCTCGCTCCGCGACGCCGAGACCGGCGAGGTCGTGGAAGTAGACACCCATCATCCACGGGTGCGGCAGTTGTTCCGCGACTCGGCCAC
The DNA here is from genome assembly GCA_016928165.1 of Pirellulales bacterium. Taxonomy (GTDB): domain Bacteria; phylum Planctomycetota; class Planctomycetia; order Pirellulales; family Thermoguttaceae; genus JAHIKV01. The sequence continues at coordinate 71,207 of JAFGLH010000128.1, forward strand.
CGGACGCGACGCCGCCCTTGCCCAGCGGTTGAAAAAAGCCGGCGTCGATCAACTGGCAATCAACGCCGACGAAGATTATCAGAAGTGCCTCCGCCGTTTTTTCCGTATGCGAGAAAGACGGTTTAGATAATGCAAACGTATTCTCATAAACACGTCGACGATCGATTTTCCCATAGCCGGAACTCAACAACCTCCGGTTTGAATGGTAATTGCAGAATGCACGGGTCGCCAGCCCGGAAACTGTTAGCCCCCGGCTATTGTCTGTTTGCGTTGTTGGCCGTGTTGGTTCTTCTTTTCACAGGCTGCTCGTCGAAGAACGACGCATTGGGTGATAAATCCATACCCCGCATCGCAAAGAGCACTGTCGAGCGCGGTCCCGTCCGGGCGACGATCGAAGCCATCCCGGCGTCGGCCGCGCTTTCTGGTGAATTAACTCTTACGCTTTCATTAGAATCCATCAAGGGCGTAAAGGTGGAAATGCCGCCCTTCGGTGAAACCCTGGGGGATTTTATCATCCGCGAATCCCGCGAGCCGCTGCCGAAAATCAGAGACAGTCGGGAAATCATCGAAAAGATATTGACCCTCGAGCCGACGTGCCCGGGAAGATTTACAATCGATCCGATCAATATTTCGTTCACCGATCTCAGTTCCGACGGAGACGGCAAACCGCACATCATCGAGACCGAGCCGATCTCGGTCGTAATCACCACCGAAATCGACGGCCAGCCGTCGCTGGGCGATATGCGCGGGGCGGCCGAGCCGCTGGGGATGAACGCGCCGATTCCGTTTTGGGTTTGGCCTGCCGCCCTGGCGATTGCGGCCGCGGCGGTCGTCGGCTGGCGACTGACGCGCCGCCGCCGTCGCCGCAGGGCCGCCGCCGCGATAGTGCTGACGCCCGAGGAAATTGCCAATCGCGAATTGGACGAATTGGCCGCTTCCGGCCTGGCCGAGCGGGACGTCAAGCAGTTTTACGTTGAGCTGACGGGCATCGTCCGCCACTATATCGAGCGGACCACCGCCATCCGCGCCCCGGAGCAAACGACCGAGGAGTTTTTGCGGGAAATATCCCTTATGAAGGCGTTCGACCGCGACGACGGTTTGCGGCTGCGCAACTTCCTCGAGGCGGCCGATCTGGTCAAGTTTGCCGCCCACCGTCCCCGCGGCGAGGACATCAACGAGAGCGTCCGCCGCGCTCGGCTATTCATCGGCATGAGGTGGTTGCGTCAAATCGGGGCCTTTAAGCCGGAAACGAAGGAGGTGGCCGAATAATGGGATTTCGTTTCCAAGACCCCTTGTGGCTGTTGATGCTCTTGCCGCTGGCGGCGTTGGCGTGGCTGATCGCGCGGCGCCGGCGCTCGGCCGTAACCTACTCGAGTGTGGACATCCTCCGTTCGTTGCCCCGGACCGCGGCGCAACGCGTGCGGCGGATGTTGCCCTGGCTGTCGGCGGCCGGGATGGCGCTGCTGATCGTCGCCTTAGCCCGGCCCCAGCACGGACGGGAGGAGTACCGCATCCGCGCCGAGGGAATCGCCATCGAGATGTGCATCGACCGCTCCGGCTCAATGGAGGCGATGGACTTCGAGCTTGACGGCAAGCGGGTAAACCGGCTGGCGGTGGTCAAGGACGTGTTTCACAAGTTCGTCGCCGGCGATGACAAGTTGCCGGGCCGAACGGACGACATGATCGGGCTAGTCGATTTCGGCGGTTTCGCCGAAGCAAAGTGCCCCTTGACCCTTGACCACGAGGCGCTGCTGGAGTTGCTGAAAACGGTAAAAATACCGCAGCCGATCAAGGATTCGCAAGGCCGGGTGATTAACATGAGACTGTTGCAATTGGAAAACATGACGGCCATCGGCGACGCATTGACGCTCTCGGTCGAGCGGCTGGAGAAGGTCAAGGCGAAAAGTAAAATCATTATTCTCCTTTCCGACGGCGAAAACAACGCCGGCGCGGTCGATCCCGCCGCAGCGGCCCAACTGGCCAAGTCGCTCGGCATCAAGGTCTACGCCATTGGAATCGGCGCCACGGGCCGCGCGCCTTTCCTGGTCACCGATCCCATCGGCCGGGAGGTCGTTCAATGGGCAAACGTGGAACTCGACGAACGGACGCTGCGGATGATCGCCGACGTGACTGGCGGAAAATACTACAGCGCCCAAAACACCGACGCGCTCAAAGATGTATACACGGACATAGACAACCTGGAAAAAACAGCCTCCAGAGGGAGAATTTACAGCGAATATCGAGAGTTGTTTGAATATGCTTTGGTTCCCGGACTGGTGCTGATATTGTCGCATGTGGTGCTCGTGTCGACCCGGTTCCGGTCGTTGCCGTGAAAGGAATATTTCTGCTTGGCAATTGATGTGAAACCGCAAGCGGTTTTTATAATCACTATCCACTACCCACTATGTTCTTCCAATATCCGACAATACTGTCGCTGCTGTGGGTTCTCCCGGTCGTGGCGTGGCTGCTGATCCGCGCCGAACGGAAGCGAACGGCCGCCGCGCGGCGGTTCGTCGGCTCCGCGATGACGCCGCGGTTGATTCCCCGGCTGGGCGGCGCGCGGCCGTGGCTCAAAGGATCGCTGCTCGTGCTGGCGTTGGCGATGCTGATCGCGGCGGCCGCGCGGCCGAGGTTCGGCGTCTATTTCGAGAAGGTCGTTCGACGCGGAGTCGATTGCTTCATAATGCTGGACGTTTCCCGCTCAATGTTGGCCGAGGACGTCGCCCCCAACCGTTTGGAACGGGCGAAGTCCGACATCCGCGACCTGCTGAAAAAACTCGGCGGCGACCGTGTGGGCCTGATCGTCTTCGCCGGCAAGCCGGTGTTAAAGGCCCCGTTGACGACCGACAAGGAATTTTTTCTCTCTGTACTGGACGACGTTGATCCGCACAGCGCGCCGCGCGGCGGGACATTGATCGGCGATGCAATCCGCAAAGCGCTCGAGTACATGAAACCCCAATCGGACCGCGACCAGGTGCTGGTCATCTTCACCGACGGAGAAGACCAGGATTCTTTCGCCGATGAGGCCGCCGGCCAGGCCGCCGAGCGGGGCGTGAAAATCTTCACCGTCGGTCTGGGCGACTCTGCCGAAGGGGCGCGAATCCCGATGCGGGACGGCGAGGGAAACCTCGTCTACCTCAAAGAAAACGGACAGGAACATTGGTCGAAAACCAATCACGACATCCTCGCCAAAATCGCCAAAGCCGCCAAGGGAGTGCACGTACCGGCCGGCACGAAGGCATACGACATGGGCGAAGTCTATGAAAACCACCTGGCAAACCTTGCCCGCAGCGACGAAGAGTTGGGGCAAAATCGCAAACGACATCATGACCGCTATCAGATATTTCTGATGCTGGGTGTTTTATTGCTGGCGACCGACATGGCAATACCGGCGCACTCGAATAAATGCAGCGCGGCCACTCTTGGCCGTGACGAGCAACACACACAGCCGAGGGCGGCTGTGCCACCTTCCGCAAAGGCATGTGTGCTGGCCGCCTTATTGTTAATGCCGTCGCAGGCGTTGGCATCCGTGTCGGAGGCCGCCAGCAAGGTAAATCAAGGGCTGGACGCCTTTCGGGGCGGCGATTTCCAGGCGGCGGCCGATGCCTTCACCGCCGCCGACCAGGCCATGCCGAAGCAATCGCTGATCGCCTTCAACCTCGGTTGCGCTTATGCCGCGGAAGAAAAATATGAAGAAGCGGCCGGGCAGTTTCGCACGGCGGCCCTATCATCTGACGCGAAGCTGGCAGCCGCGGCCCACTACAACCTCGGATGCCTCGCATTATCAAAAGCGAAGGCCGCGCTCGGCGAAAAGCCCGAAGAGGCCGTCGGCGTGGCTCGAGGAGAGGCACTCATCGCGGTCAACCAAGCGGCGATTGATTTCCGCGATGCATTGAAGGTCGATCCTCAACACGAAAACGCCCGTTGCAACTTGGAATCCGTCCGACTTTGGACCAAATATATCGAAGAGGCCTGGCGGCGGCGGGATCGGGACAAATTGCGCAAGGAATTGGACCTGCTTAAATTCTTGGAAATGCTCGAAGGCCGACAGCGCGAAATGCGGACCGGCAGCCGCGCGCTGGCTGAGCAAGCCCCCTCGCCACTGCGGCGCGAGAGTATTCGCGCGATCAAAAAACGACAACGCTATCTCGCTGACGAGATCGAGCCATTAAAGGAAAAGATTGCCGCAGCCTTGAACGGGAACCAGCAACCAGACGGCGCCGCGACGGCTCAGATTGGCGCAGACGCGGAAAAGGTTCTGACGCTGTTGAACAATCTGGCCGATACAGCCCACGGCTCTATGGATGCCGCCGCCGATTTGCTCGACGCCGGCGACCTGTCCGAGGCGGCGGCCGCCCAGGCCGACGCCGTGGAAAATCTCGATCAGCTCTACATGGCCGTGGCTCCGTTCGTCGATTTGGTAAAAAAGGCGATAAAGACGCAAGAGGGTGTGAAGGGTGATTTGGAAGAGGCGGCGTGGGAACAGAAGTTCGTGACCGGATACTGCCGGATTTTGCCGGCCAAGGCGCAACGTGAACTGAAACAATTGGAAAAGACGCCGGCCGAGGCACAACCCGTCCTGCCCGCACCACAAGACGGCAAACTGGAAGACGCTGCCCGTGCGGCCGAAACGCAGAAGAAACAACGCGAAGAAATGAAACGCGCCCTGACCGCCGGCGTCGAGTTGTCACCAAAGGCTGGGAATCTCAGCAAGGAAGCGACCGGCCTGCTTGAAGAGGGCCGCGGCGACAACGCATTGCCTCTACAAGAGGAAATCCTTAAGCTATTGAATGAAATGTTGCCCAAGGACGAGCAAAACAAAAACGACCGGCGACAACAGGATCAACAGAACCGGCAAGAGCAAAAAAACAAAGACCGAAACAAGCAGGATCAAAAAAATAAAGACGAGAAAGACAAAAATCAGCAGAAAATTGACCGGCAAAAACAGGAACAACAGAAAAAGGATCAAGCCAAGGCTCAACCCCAGCAGGGAAAACAAAAGGAGCTTTCCAAGCAGGAGGCGGAGGCCATCAAGCGAAGGGCCCGCGAGCGCAGACGGCAGCGGAAAGAAACCGAGAAGGAGTTGCAAGCGATAATCCGCCGCAGCGAGAAGGTAGACAAGGATTGGTAAAGCACATGCAACGACTCTGTATATTATTTATCGCCGCGTTCATTTGGTTGCCTTCGGCCGCGGCCGCCGGACCGGAGTTGATCGTCGAGGTCGATCGCACCCGGCTCTACGAAGGCGAGTCGTTGGTCTATCGCGTTACGCTCAATCACGTCGAAAATCCCGTCGAACCTGATATGACGGCGTTGAGGGCGGATTTCCACGTGACGTCTCTCGGTCAGCAATCGCTCAATTCGCGTTCGATAACCATCATCAACGGTCAAAGATCGGAAGTAGTCCGCTACGGCCGCCAATACAACTATCGACTCATGCCTCTGCGGAGCGGAAAACTAACGATTCCCTCTCCCACCGTCAAGGTTGACGGCCGGCGGCTCACCGGGCGGGAGGTATCGCTGACCGTCCTCGCACCGGACCAACAGGGCGTGGTGCGGATGAAAATCACCTCGGACCGAGACTCGGTCTATCCGATGCAGCCGTTCACGGTGACGCTTTCAATCGCGGTTAAAGCCCTGCCGCCGCCTTACGAGAATAAAAATCCGGTCGGCGTCCAGTCCACTCCGCCGGCGTTGCAAATACCCTGGGCAGTAGACGACGGATTGCCCCAAGGGCTTGTGCCGAAGCTCTCCGATCAGCAGTGGCTCGGCGGAATGGAAAACGTCCGCGGTGTCGGATTCAGCGTCAACAACCTCCGCCCCAGATCGGTTATCGCCTTGTTTGAAGAGCGGAATTATTCCTTTCAGCCGGAGCCGGAAAAGGTCCACCTGGCCGACCATTCGGGCAAAGAGACTGACTACTATCGCTTCGATTTCCGCCGCACCTTCACCGCCGAACGGATCGGCGACTACACTTTCGGACCGGCTACCCTCAAGGGGGCATTCGCCGTTGGAGTCGCGGACGGACGCCCGGTTGGAGAAGACATTTACGCCGTGGCCAAGCCGCTGACGGTCGCGGTGAAGGACGTGCCCGAGGAGGGTCGGCCGGATTGCTACATCGGCGCAATCGGCCAATTCGAGTTGGCTGCCCGGCTGACGCCGAAAAAGGTCAAGACGGGAGACCCGATGACGTTGACCCTCGTCCTGACCGGCCGCGGAGCGTGGGACGGCGTCGCGCCGCCGAAGTTGCAAGATATTCCCGAGATTACCGATCATTTCAAGATTTATGAGGCCACCGAAGAGACCAAAGGCAATCGTCGTGAGTTCACCTACAGCCTGCGGCCGCTGGAGGCCGGCATTTCCGTATTTCCCGCCATTCCGGTCGCCTATTTCAACGTGGAAACGAACCGATACGTGACGATCCATTCGGAGCCGATCCCGATCGAAGTGACCAAGGCCGTCAAGCTGAAAGATCGCGATATCGTCGCTCCGGGATTGACCAGCAACGGAAACCATCGAGAGCTGGAAATGAGCCGCGAGGGGATTTTTGCCAATATCACCGATTCCTCTCAATTCGCCGACCAATCGGTCCGGCCGCGATTATGGTTGGCGTTCCTAGGCGGGCTGGTCGGCGTTTACGTCCTCTTCGCGCTAACGTTGGGCGGTTGGAGGCGGGTAAGCGGAAACACGGCCTTGTTGCGGCGCCGCATGGCGGCCGGAAACGCGAGAAATGTGCTGCGGCGAGCATCGGCAGAGTTCACCGCCGGCCGCGCCGCCGAAGGAGCCGACCTGGTCCGCGCCGCGTTACTCGGATTGATAGCCGACACGTTCGATCTACTCTCCGCCGGCCTGACGCCCGCGGAGGCATGCCGCCGGCTCGAATCGCTGGGTGTTGAGGCGGACCTCGTCCGGCGGTTCAAGGACCTGCTGGAAACTTGCGAGGGCGTCCGCTACGGCGGCGCCGGTGGAGCGTCCGCCTCGATCGGCAGGGACGCACAACACCTGCTGCGCCCGTTGGCCACGGCGCTGAAAAAGTTAAAAATCAAATGATGCGATGAAAAATAGCCGTAAAACACGAATCGTTCTCTCGATCGCTGGCGCGTGCGTCGCCGTGTCGTTAATATGCTGCCACGGCTGCCGGGGAACGGTAGATACGGAGACCGCTCTAAAGGTCCAGGCTGCGCAGCAGGTCTTCGACCAAGCGCAATCTCCTGAAGATTATGCCAAGTCGGCCGCGATGTTCCAGGAGATCATCGACCGCCAATGCCCCTCGGGCGCGGCGCTGTACAACCTGGGAAACGCCTGGATGCGCGCCGAACAGCCTGGCCGGGCCGTCGCTGCCTATCGCCAGGCGGCGCGATACCTGCCCCGAAATCCATATTTGGAGAACAATCTCGCCGTCGCCCGGGGTTTGGACGCCCCAACCGCGAGTCGGCCGATAATCGAAACGGTCCTCTTCTGGCAAAACTGGCTTAGTTACCCCGAAAAATTCTATTTCGCCGCCGCGGCCGCCCTGGCCACTTTCGTCGTCGCCGCGGCCGGGCTGTTCGCCGCGCGGCGCCCAATGAAACGGATAACTTGGGTAGGGATAATCATAACCGGCGTGCTGGTTTTCTCAGCCGCCTACGATTGGAACCGCTTCGACAACACGCTGCACGGAGTGGTTATCGTCCCGCAAACGGTTGCCCGGACCGGATACGCCGCCAGCTACGAACCGGCCTTCAAAAACGAACTGCCCGAGGGCACGGAGTTCGAAGTGCTTCGTCGTCGGGGCAACTGGTTGTTCGTTCGTCTGCCCGGCGGCGGCGAGGGTTGGATCGAAGAAAAGGACGCAGTGACTTACTGACGCTTTTCGGTCGGCTCAAACAGCAGCGGGTGGTCCAACTCGGCGTCGCCGACGCGGACGGATATTTTTCCGGAGAGCAACTCGTCGAACAGCCGACCAACGAACTCTTCCCTCCAGCCGCGGACAAGTTTGGGCGGCGCGCCGTCGTCCTTTCGACGCTGATATGCCATCCACTGTCGGATATCGCCGGGAGTTCCGACCAGGTTAGGCGCCAGCTGCGCCTCTCGGCACCGGCTGCCCAGGGCGGCGAAGAGAAATTGGCCCAAGACGGAAAGTTCCGGTCCGCGCTGACGGGGAGGTTGCGACGGAAGCTCGTCCTCCGGCGTCTCGATACCGCGCTTGACGGCGGCGGCGATCTCGCCCAGTCGGCGTTGCAAGTCACCCCGCTGTAATCCGCGCACGGCTCGAATCCGATTCGGATCGGAGGACCCGCGTCTGGCAAGCTCGACGATCAAATCGTCGCGCAACACGCGCCGCGGCGGCTGGTCGCGTCGGCGGGCCTCGGCCTCGCGCCAGTGGAACAACTCGCGGACGACAGCCAATCCGCGGACGTCCAAGGCGTTGCCGCCCGAGATGCGCCGCCATCGCTCGGCGGACATCGACCTTTGTATTTCTTCGACCACGGATTCCATTTCCTCGGCCAACCAGTCCAATCGCCCCAGTTCGGCGAGTTGCGAATGGATCGCGTCGCGGAGCGGCGGCAGGCATCGAGCGTCTTCCAAAGCGTATTCAATCTGCCTTCTGCTCAGCGGGCGACGGCGCCAATCGGTGCGGGTCTCATGCTTGCACGGGCGGCGGCCGAGAAACCGGGAAATGAGCGAACCGAGTCCAGCCGGATACTCCGCGCCGATTAAGGCAGCGGCTATCTGCACGTCAAATAACCCCGCCGGAGGACGGCCGATCGCTCGGAAACAGAACTCGACCTCGCTCCGGGCGGCGTGGACGACCGTTTCGTGCCCCGCAGCGGCGACGGTCTCCCAGAACGGCGTTACGTCGCCGATCTTCAACGGGTCGATAACCGCCGCCTGTTCGTCGGCCGACGCCTGGATCAGACATAACACGGGGAGGTAGGTGTATTCGGAAACGAACTCGGTGTCGAAGGCTATCGACTTCGCAACGGAAATCGTACTGCAATACTCCCGCAATTGATCGGCCGAATCGATGTATTGGTATTGCATATCGATTTGCATGCAGCACGGCCACCATCGGCCGTGAAAAACGGAAATGCACATCAAACACAGCCGAAGGAGGCTATGCTACAAACGCTAGAGAAACAAAAACGTCACCAGCAGGAAAAGAGGAATGAGAAAAATAACGCTGTATAGCATGTACCCGAAGAAGCTAGGCATCGGCACGCTGGACTTCTCGGCGATAGCCTTAACCATGAAGTTCGGGCCGTTGCCGATGTAGGTCATCGCTCCCAAGAAGACCGCTCCCAAACTGACGGCGATCAGTAGATGGGTCTCGACGCCGGCTTCGGTTGAACCCGCGCCGACTTGCTGAGTGTACGCCTTGGCGGTCTCGAAGAAAACGACGTAAGTTGGCGCGTTGTCCAGCACCGACGAGAGACTGCCGGTGGCCCAAAAATACTGCCACGGCTCGGTCAATCCCAGATTTGCCCCTTCCACGGAAAGAATCTGCAACGCCGGCTGCATGCAGATGAAAATGCCGAAAAAAAGCACGGCCACTTCGATGATCGCGGCGAAATTGAAGCGGTTGCTCTGCCGCGCGTGCTGGTTGCCGATTATCAGCGAGAGGACCACCAGGGCCAATTGCGCCGCCTCGCGCATGAACATCCAAGGATGCCAATCGGCGCCCGGCAGCGGCTTGGACGGGTCGAGCAATCCCACCGATAAAATGACGCCGATTAACAGCAAGACATTGGGCCACACACCGCTGAAGCGCAGCCTGTGGACGCGAGTATCGTCGCGGGTGATGTCGGCCGGCACCTCGCGCGGATAATGCCAAAAGCAATCCCACACCCAATAGATCACGATCAGCGCGCAGTTGACGAACAGCCATTCCGGCCACAACCCCAAGGTCCACAGGAAACGAACGCCCATCAGATAGCCCAGAAACAGCGGCGGATCTCCGATCGGCAACAGCAGTCCTCCACAGTTGCAGACGATGAAAATGAAGAAAACGACCGTATGTTTGACGTGCTTTCGCTCTCGATTGGTTTCCAGCAGGGGGCGAATCAAGAGCATCGCCGCCCCGGTGGTGCCGATGAAGCTGGCCAACAACCCGCCAATCGCCAGGAAAGCGCAGTTGGTCAGCGGATGGGCGGGTAAGTCTCCCTCGATGCGGATGCCGCCGCTGATCGTGTACAGACTGAACAATAACACAATAAATGGAATATATTCTCCGAGTATCGCGCTGGCGAGGACTTTGCCGGTCAGTGAGAAATTCGCGCCAGAGGACGACGGAAATCCCACATGGTGGATCGGCCAATGGGCCGAGACCGGATGACCGTGCAAAAAGAGGTAGTAAACCAACGTCAGCGCCGCCAAGACGGCAGCCACGTAAAACCGATGCAGGTTGCTTTCCCACCAGTGCATCGTCGCAGGCAGCAGCGGCAATATGGCTATTGCCCCTAAAAGAACCACAAATGGAGCGACCATCCAGTAAGGCGGATGATGCGTGACGGCGCGGTGGCCGGAATGATCATCCGTCGTTTTTTCGGCCGCTTGTTGTTTCTCATTCTCGACGATCAACCTGGTCCCATACTGGGGAACGTCAAATACGGCCGCCGCAGCGTAACAGATCAGAACAACAATCAGCACCACAAGCAAAGCACGATGGCTGGTCGTGGAATCGGGTATCTCGTTCACGATGTTGACTCCAAGGCATGAAACAATCTAGCAAAGGGGATTTTCACTGAAAAATCAAGGGCTGGCAAAGAGACGAAAGGAAAAGTGTGAAAATGGTTAAAATGACCTCGATTAGATAATTGATCCTTTTTGTTAAAACCCGTCGATAAGGTGGCCTTATTGGTCTATTTGCTTGACAATTCCCGCAAAAAATGGATACTTAACCACTTAAATCTACTTGTCTCATGTCGCTAAAAGGAAGGAGCGGTATAGTGCCGAGGTCCGTGCTGGAAGCGATAAAAATGGGAATTTGGGACTTCGAGCCGCAGGAGGTCGAGTATAGCAAGTTCGATGCCTCCGACGCCATGCCGGGCACGCAAGAAAAGCTGTTCGCAATGGCGGAGCGGGCTCGCAAGGGGCTCCCTTTGTGGCACATTGACGATAGGGACGACATGGAATCGCCGCCTCCTACTATTGTGCTGCGACGGAGAAAACCTCGCTAAGTGTTGGTGTCACATCGTGGTCCATGATCGGCCGGAGGGAGTTGGCGGCCTCTCCGGCCTCTTCCCGCCGATGCCGCCGTGGGGTGGAGGATCGGCCCGCCTATTTACCCATCAAGTGAACGTGCTATTGCTCGATTCACATTGACGCCGTCGCTGCCACCTGTCACCTTATAGTCTTTCGACAACCCCGCTTTCCATTTGCAGGGAGGTTTCGGTCATGACGGTTGCAGGATTGATTCTAGGATGGGCGTTGATCGGACAGGCCCCGGACGACGTGTTGCCGCCGTTGTCGGGCACCGAGCGGAAAGCGCCAGCCGTGTTGCAGTCGCTAAACCCTTCGGACGCCGTCGCTCCCCCCCGCTCGGCTTCGCCCGAGACGTCGCATCAACCGCGGCGTCCGCCGGAGTTGGTGGACGAGGCAATCCTTCTGCCTTCCGATGGCCGTCTAGAAGGGCGACAGCTTACGTTGCTCGAATCGCTAGGTTCTACTGTTGATCGCCGCCGGCAGTTGGAAATCGTCCGAGCCTATTGGCGGCTGTTCGAGACGACGGCCCGGTACAACCACTGCCTTCAATACATCCGGCGGATCGATGCAAGCGAAATCGGCGGCGAGGGGCCATCGTTGAGTGCGGCCCGCGCCGAGGCGGCCGCGCGGCTGCAAGCGGCGAAACTCGACACGGTCCGCTCCCAGTTCGAGTTGGCCGCTTTGGCACAGATGGCCTCTGACGCTCCGCTGCCGTTGCCGTCCGATCCGCCCCACGTCGGCGCTTACCGCACATACTTTAATCAGTTGTTCGCCGGACGGAGCGCGCCGGAGTCGGTGCTGCTGGCGGAAAAAATCCTTCCCCTGCAACGCCTGGCGATCGACCAACTGGCCGCCGCCGTTCTGGCCGCCGAGGACGCCCTCTCGGCGGTCGTCGACGATCACCGCGGCGGACGCGTCGACGCCGCGGCCGTGGTGGCCTGCAACCGAGAACTTTTCGACCGCCGACTGGCGTTTGTCAAGCTGGTCTGCGACTACAATCGAGCCATCGCCGATTATGGATTGACGGTCGTTTCGCCGACGGCCGGAGCGAGTGAATTGGTCGCCGTCCTGATCGGTCCCGCCCGCCAGGCAGCCAATCCGCGTTCTACCGGCGAGGGAGACACGGTTCGAGTTGCCAGCGCTAACGAGCCGACAGCCGCGCCGCCGCGCGAGCAATGGCGGCCGAACGAACCGACGCTGGCCCCGCCGCGCGAAGGACTCCGGCCGGCCGGCGATAACGAACCGACGCTGGCCCCGCCGCGCGATCAACCTCGTTACGGCAATCCGAATCCGGCCGTGGAGCCGCTCGAGCCAGTTGCTCCGCAGGCCGCCGCGCCGCCTTTGCCTGAGAGAATCGCCGAAAAACCCGCCAACTTTTCCAACTCTGCGCTGACCGCAACAACGCCGCTCTATCCCGCTCTGCAAGACGCCTCGCCGCAAGCCCGGGCAACGCAACTGACCGAGGCAATTCATTGGGACCGTTATCTGCCGAAAGACGTCGGCAAGCCGATCGAGTTGAAGGAAGCGTTATTGCGCAACTCCGGCGGCGACCGATTGAAAACGATTAACGCCTATTGGCGCCTGCGGCGTCGCGCCTCCCAGTACCAAATACTCGCCGAGCAAGTTGAGTTTTACGAGGCGCTCATGCCGGCCGCGCTCGAGCGCCGCAACGATCCGACCGGGGCTGCGGACATGCTGCGGTTGAACGCCGCCCTGTTGGCCGCAAAGGCGGAATTGGGCGTCGAGCGGACGGCGCTGGTCGAGGCCCAATTCGATCTGGCCCTGCTGATCGGGGCAACAGGCGAACCGCAGTGGCCGTTGGCTTCGACCGTGCCGCATTCGGGCGATTACATGCTCAAGCTCGACGCCCAACCCGAAGGTTTGCGCAACACCTGGGCCGTGCGCCGGCTGGCGGCCACCGTCACCGGCCAACATGAAAACGTCCGTCAGTGTGCCACGGCGGTCGTCGAGGCGGAAAAGGCCCGGGTCGAATCGGCCAAAAATTATTGTTCCGGCCGCGCAACCATCGGCGGCGTCCTCGAATCGATCGCCTCGCAGACAAAGCAAACCGAAGTGTTTTTAGATTCGCTCTTGCAGTACAACCGTTCGATAGCCGAATACGCCCTGACCGTTCTCCCCGCCGCCACGACGGCCGAGAGGCTCGTCGTTTCGCTGGTTGTGGAACAATAAACCGTGGGCGGCGGCTCCCGTCGCCGATTTATTGCTTCCTCCGAAAAATTACATGCAGACAGAATCGTTTCCCATCCAACGAGAACGCCTAGTCAGATACTGCGAGGTATTGTGTTTTGTTGCCGGATTATATTTTATTGGTTGGGTGCTGCTGCGGATAGGATTCGCCAAGGCTATTAGGGAATGGGCGAAATCGTTGGAATACCGTTTGGAAGGCGATTATCTATCGGTGTACAGTTGCTCTCGGCTTTGGGACTTTGTGCTACGCAGCCAAGAGCAACGCATCCCATTGATGAAGATCACCGACGTGAAACTCGTTCAGGGTCCGATCCTCAATCGCTTGAACTTATGGAGCCTGTACATCCAAACGGCGAGTACTGGCACAGGTGTTCCTGAAGCGGTATTGTGGGGACTCGAATCCCCGCGGGAAGTTCGCGACGAGATTCTCGCCGCCATTGAAAATGCCCGCAACAGTTAAGTGGAACGGAATTCAATCCGTTTCGATTCCGAGAGAGTCTTTCCATGGAACGGTTAAAAAACCGTTCTACATTCACGGATGCAAATCGGCCCATTGACGATCAATCCGCCGCTGCTGTCGGCGCCGATGGCGGGTTTTACGAATCACGCTTTTCGTCGGCTGTTCCATCGCTTCGGCGGCGTGGGACTGCCAACGACCGAGATGATCAGCGCGCGGAGCTTTGCGTACACCGGGGGCGATGCATCCGAAAGGCTTTGGGGTATAAAGGACGAGCCGCGGCCGCTGGCCGTTCAAATTTGGGACAACGACCCTGAGGTCCTGGCCGAAGTAGGGCGACGGCTGGTCGAGGAATATCGCGTATCCGTTGTGGACATCAACTTCGGTTGCCCGGTCCGCGACGTGGCGCAAAAGGCGGAAAGCGGCTCCTACCTGCTCGATTATCCAGATCGGATCGGCGCGATCATCGAGCGCGTTGCGGCGGCGTGTCGTCCCTCCCCGGTGACGGCGAAAATCCGCCTCGGCCGGACCCGCGACAGGATCAACGCGATCGACGTTGCCCAGGCGGTCGAGGGGGCGGGCGGGGCGGCGGTGACCGTACACGGCCGGACGGCCGACCAGATGTTTCGCGGCGCGGCCGACTGGGAAGAGATTGCCCGGGTAAAGCCTCGCCTGGAGCGGATTCCGCTTATCGGCAACGGCGACCTGCGGACGCCGGCGGCAGTCGTCGAGGCGTTCGAGCGATACGGCGTCGACGGCGCGATGATCGGCCGCGCCGCATTGGGACGGCCGTGGTTGTTTGCCCAGGCGGCCGCCGCGCTCCGCGGCGAACCGGTTCCACCTGATCCGACCTTGGATGAACAGCGGCGGCTCCTGCTCGATCATTTCGCAATGATAGTCGAGCAGTACGGTCCACTGAAAGGAACGGTGCTGATGCGGTCCCGCGCTTGTCGTTACGGTCAGGGACGCAGCGGCGCTTGTGAGTTTCGCCGCCGGATATCCAAAGCCGCGACGCAGGACGCGTTCGCCGCGATTGTCGAAATCGCTTTTCCCCGTGGATAGAAACGCTCGACATCCGCCGTTCCGGCAAACGCCAAACACTTTAGCAACATGGTTGCCGCCGACATGTGCGTTTGTTACATTGATACAGTCGCCTGCCAAATCGCACTTACAACAGTTAAGAGGAAAGTCGTGTCAATAAAAATAGTGTTGCGATTCTTTCTCCTGTCGGCAGCCGTTTTTACGGTTCATTATTTTCATGTTTCGGCCCAGGCTCAAACCACCGTGCATGAATCGACCTCGGCCGCGCTTCCGCCGGGGATCAACTTTGGACTGGGCGGTCTGCCGCTGATCACCGACGCTCGGACCCGATCCATCTCGCCCGAGAACCCGACCGGCGAGAAGGGCAAGGGAGCAATGGCCGTACCCCGATTGAACGATCCGGACCTGCCTCACGCCAAATCGACCTTCCATCTCGGCCGAGGTTGGAAAACGCGCCCCTTTCTGGCGCCCAAGGCCGGCGAGACGAAGGAGTCGGACGACATCGCCTCGGTCGCCTATTGGTATCAGAGCGAGCCTCACGCGGCGTTTCCGCCGTTGCCCCCCGTCGCCGAGCGGACGCGGGACGCCGTCGCCCGGCGGAAAGAACCGAGCGAATAGAAAAAGCCGAAACAGTCGGAACATGCCGTATATTTGTAGAGAGTAGGCCATGCATGAAGACGATTTGTTGCGGATGCCGGCAACCGGAAAAAACCGTTCGCGCCTAAAGATGAAAGACGAACGTCCGCAGCAGCGGCGCGCCGATGATTATTCACGCTCGACGAGGGAGTCGCCACAATGGACATTCTTAAACGCTTGTTGATCACCGCCGCCGTAACGACGATTGTGGCGGTTTTGGTCGTGGGCGGCTTGCTTTATTTCGGCCAAAAGCCCCCACCGGGACCGCCGCCTCCGAGAGAGGAATTGCCCGAGGCGCTGGTCGTCTACTGCATGCACGACGACCAGCGGGACCAATACTGTCGAACGATTGAAGAGTATACCCATCAAGTCCTCGAAAAATCATTCTCCGCGGAGCTAAAAAACGAGAACCTGGTGTGGCTCGTTATTAATTATGAGCACCCCAACAACTCGTTCGTCGTCGAGGAATACGACATCGAGAAACCTACCATCGTGGTGGTCGACGGAAGGCCGGCGAAAGGCCGGGCTTGGAAAAACCATCATCGGAAAATATGGGAATTGATCGAAGACGAAAACGCCTTCAAGGAGTACATGCGTAAGGAAATCGAAAAGGCGTTGAAAGACGTTCCCTCGTCGAAAGATCGATCTGAAAGGGGCAAATAGCCGTTGAGCGCCGACAATGAAAGCTCCACTTTCGAGCGCTGCGCCATTGCCAGCGGCCTGCTCACGAAAGAGCAGATCGAGGCGGCCCGCGACAACGTACGCTGGTCGTCCGAGGACGAACCCGACCCGAGCGGACCGCCCAGCGATCGGATGCTCGCCGATCGGCTGATTGAGATGAAGCTGCTCAATCCGTGGCAGGCCGTGCAATTGCTCGAAGGGCGGACCAAGTTCAACCTGGGACCGTACCAAATAATCGACTCGATCGGCCAGGGCGGCGCGGGCCAGGTGTTCAAGGCGAGGCACGCCAAGATCGGCCGCGTCGTGGCCATAAAAGTTCTTCCCCGCGAAAAGTCCACGCCGGAGGCAATTGCCAACTTCACCCGCGAAATTCGCTCGCTTGCCGCTCTGGATCATCCCAAGCTGGTCGCCGCGTTGGACGCCGGAGAGGACGGAAACGTGCTGTACCTGGTGACGGAGTTCGTGCCCGGCCAGGACCTGAGAAAACTCGTCCGCGATCGGGGACCGCTGGAGATGCCCGCGGCCGCCTCGATCATCTCGCAGGTGGCCGAGGGTTTGAAGTATGCCCACCAGCAGGGAATCGTCCACCGGGACGTGAAGCCGGGAAACGTGTTGGTCGCGCCCGACGGATCGGCGAAACTCTCCGATCTTGGGTTCGCCAGCCCCTTGAACGATTCGGCGGCAGACGATCCCCGACGCGGCAAAATCGTGGGCACGGCCGATTACCTCTCGCCCGATCAGGTCCGCGATCCCTGGAACCCGACGCCCGGCTGGGACATCTACTCGCTGGGCTGCACGCTGTATTACGCGGTCACGGGCAAGGTGCCCTTTCCGGGCGGGACGACGGCGGACAAGGCCCGGGCACACTGCGAACTGCGGCCGCTGGACCCGCGGCGCTTGAATCCCCGACTGAGCGCCGAGTTCGTAGACGTCATGGCCGACATGATGGCCAAGGAGCCTTCGCAGCGGATCGCCGCGGCCGACGAGGTGGTCGCGCGGCTGGCCTCTTATCTGAATCCGATCTCGGAGTCGCTCTCGCGGCGTCCGCCGCCGCCGCCGATTGTCGCGCAGCGGTTGGAAGAAGAGCAGTCGTCCTCGCGCGAGATGCAGATACCCACCGGTTTCGACCCGATGAAAATCCTCTGGCCGTTGACGGTTTTCGTCTTGGCGCCGGCCGCTTTGATCGGCACGACCGTACTGCTCTGGTGGTTGGTGCGAAACGCACTGAGATAGATTTCCCGTGTAAACTTCCCTTCTCATTTCGCAAAAGGGCGGGGGGTGAGGGCGGCTTATCGTCAGGTAAATAACCACAACTTCTTCGATGTAGGGATGGCAGTTCAACTGCCAACCCCAGCAAGAACACTTGTTTCTGACCACTGGCCACCGATCACCGGCCACTATTACAGTTGGTCAGCAACTCTTCAAATTTCCATTTTAACCCCCCCGCGCCCCCACCGTAGCGGTTTTCGCTATCGGCTTTCGGCTTTTGTAACCGTCCACGGTCTCCTTCACCGCCAAGGGGAACAGTTCCCCCCGTGAACGGTTGCCGGCTTATTTTCCGAGCCAATGATGGGGTGGCAGTTGAACTGCCGCCCCAACGAAAGCATATCACTGGCGGCCAACCGCTGGTCGCTTATCAACGACCACCAGCCACTGATCGCTAAATTGTCAAAAAGTACCGGCCGAGAATCTCGGCGTCTGTCATACTATTGGGCGGTAAGTCCATGTTCAAGCTCAAGAAACGTGCCAGTTCGGGATTCGCTCCGCACGACGCGGGACCGACAACGGTCTTTGTCCGTCGCAGGCGGTGTTTAGACCCAACGTTCATCGAGCGGGCGAAAAGAGTGGCACAACACCCGGAGTACTACCCCATCTTAACAGATCGCACTGAGTCCCAAGAAACGCAGAAAGCCCTTGGCGACAAGGGCTTAGAGCGATTCCGTAAGACTCAATGTGCCTCTAACGGGTTATCAATATACCCCCTAGGGGAGTCGAACCCATCGCAGTTAAGTGCTTTACTGCCAGACACTTACGACAATCAGGACATGCCAGGTGGCGCAAATTCCGGCGCACTTCAAGACGAATTCGGTCCTAATTCGCAGTCGGCTGAGATGCGGAGCGGAAACTCGCTCCTCGACGCCATCCGCGTGCTCACCGACATGCCGCCAGACGAGCGAGCAGCCCTGATCGAGCTTCTCAAGACGTGGGGATGATGCCAGCGCTTTATGGCGTAGTGAGTAGGCTTGTCTTGCACGCTTTGGCGGGCATCGAGTATTGGCGGCATAGCTCCAGAAATGGTCCGACTACCTGTTCGTTGGCCACATTCTCCGGCAATCGCCACGAACCGCCGCGAAACGTCAGCCGGCGGCTCTCGGCGAAA
>JAFGLH010000129.1 GCA_016928165.1 Pirellulales bacterium
AACCACCAACAATTCCAAACCCCGTCCTCAAATATATTCCCCCAACAACTCCCGACTCGGCCGCGCAATAACCGTTTCCGAAACGAGCAGGCCGCGTTTTCGGGCCTCCTCGGCCGCCGCGCGAACCCCGGCCGTGACGTCGGCCACCGTCCCGGTCATCAAACAGAGCCCCTTGCCGCCCAAGGCCATGGCGACGTGGATGCGAAACAAGGTGACCCGCGCCGCTTTGGCCGCCGCGTCGGCGCCGGCCAAAACGCTCGCACAGCTGAACGTCTCGACAATCCCCAGGGCGCCGACCTGGTCGGGCTCGAGCGTGACCGATTGGCCCAACGCCGGAAAAACCGACTCGTGAACGTTGGCCACCATCAAGTGGTCGATAATGGCCTCGTCGGCCAGCTTCAGTCCCGTCTCAATGGCCGTTTCAACGTCGCTCACCCCGCCGCCGACCACAATGAAGTATTTTCCCGAACAGATGGTCCGCGCCAGCAAAATCTCGATGCTGGCGGCCTTGAGCATTTCGTCTTGAATCCGGTATCCGACCCCAATGCTCGATAGCTCGAGAACCCCGACGGCCTGATGGACTGGCATATTGACACCTGCTACTTCTCGATCCAAATAATCCCGTTTTCGATCGCCCGAACCACGCCGTCGATCGAAGCGTGAACCGGGGCGCCCAACGCCGGCTTGCCGTTGCTCTCGGGCCGGCGGCCGACCGACTGCCCTTTGACGACCCGATCGCCCACCGCGACAACCGCCTCGCACGCGGCGCCAATGTGCTGCTTCAAGGCGATGCCCACGCGGCCGGTCTCAACCAGCGCGTCGCGCATCGGACCCTCGTTGCGGAATTGCGTCAAGCCTAGTTTCTGCATCAACCGCGACATCGGAGCGCGCCGATTGCTCATGTGCAACTCGGGCCGGCGCGGGTTGAACGGCGGATTTTCATAACGCCGCCCCTCCGCCGCGAGCCGCGCTTTATTCTGCGCGCAGACGTCCTTCGGATCGAGATCCTCGGGACAGGAATACATACTGCACAAATTACACTCGCAACAAAACGCCGTGCCCACGACGTTCGCCTCGCCGACCAGATTGAACTCAAGACTCCGCATGGCACGATGCGGCTCAATCGGATGGCCAAGCAGGTAGCGGGGACAAAGCTCGGTGCAAAAACTGCACTGGTCGCAGGCGCTCCGCCCAATCCGCACGATTTGCGACCAGTCCCGGCGGCGGCGGCGGACCACCGTGTGGCCGTCGTCCAACACAATCACGCCGCCCGTCGTTTTGTCGACCAACGCGCCGTGGTTTTCCTCCAGCCGGCCCATCATCACGCCGCCGACAATGTAGTTGGGCCGCGCGACAGTCGGACCACCCGCCGCCGCAACGCACTCGGCCAACGTGATCCCCACCGGAACGCGAAGCGTCGCGGGATGGGCCACCGCCCCGGCAATCGAAATATACTTCTCGGTCACCGGCCGTCGACCGGCCCACGCAAGATTCAACGCCGTCTCGACGTTGGTCACCACCGCGCCGACATGCAAAGGCAATCCGCCGGGCGGAATGACCCGGCCAAGACAATCGTAAACAAGAACAAATTCATCCCCGGCCGGATAGGCGTCGGCCAACGGCGCGATCTCAACGCCCGACGGAAGCTTGGGCCGCAACAGACCGATTACCTCGGTGTATTTTTCCTTGATGCCGACGATCGCCCGACGAGCCCCAACCAACGCCATCCCGGCGGCCAGCCCGGCGAGAACCTCGTCGGCGTGGGCCCGAAGAATCTCCTTATCCTTGTGAAACAACGGCTCGCACTCCGCCGCATTCAACAAAACCGTGTCGGCCTGGGCCGAAAACTTGACGTGTGTCGGAAAACCCGCGCCTCCGGCGCCCACGACGCCGGCTGCGGCGATTTGTTCAACCGTAATGGCAGGCATAACTCGAGTAGTTGGGTATTTTGGAATTACGTAAACCAGGCATCTCGGCCAGGAATCTATCAATATAGCTTTTTTCGAGTTCAATCACCATTGAGGCAATAGGGTAATCATGCCCTGCCGCAAGGGGGTGCCGACTCAGCACGCCCTGCCAAATCGAACCTTCCTCGGCCACGCAATCTATTGAACTTTCAATCATCCCCGCCGGGCTCGCGGCCTGTCGATTTAACCACCCGGTGGGGTGACGTCGCTTGATAATGGGGTTTTCGATTCAATAGGTCAAATATACGGCCGTCAAGTCGTTGAATGTATCACGTTTTGGACGGACTGAGGGTTATGGACTGCTGGACGCCGGCGCCGATGAAGCGGGAGCAGGCGATGCGGTTCTCGCCCACGCTGGAAAGCGCGATTTCCGAGAATCATCCGGTCCGCTTGTGCGAGGACATTCTGGGGCGTTGCGACTGGTCCGAGTGGGAGGCCGAACGACGTTCTCCAAAGTCCGATTACTGATAAACCTACCCAGGGCGCCACGCGATCCATAACCAAAGTAGTTTCTGTTGCGGAAAGGGCCGGTCGGCGGGATTGTCGCCTTTCGCTCCGCGAAAGTAGCGTGGAATAGTCGCTGCTTTCGC
>JAFGLH010000130.1 GCA_016928165.1 Pirellulales bacterium
GAAACCCTGAATGTTTACCTTTACCCGTTACCCAACCCATACTCTCATAACCCCCGGTACAGAAAACGGGGGCAGGCCAACGATGCCGCGTGCGGAGAAAAGCGCTTTCATCCGGCGCAACTGGCATATTCGCTTTTCTTCCGCTGTCAGATCCGTGCAACCATGCAGATTCGGCAGCGTTTCTTCGTCCATCCGCTCCACAGGCACCATTACAATCTGGGGTGTAGGACAATCGCTTGTTGCTGAATCAATTACAATTTTGTCGGAGAGCGCGATCGGATAAAAGAGAACGTCCGACCAAGCCCCACTCTGATGCCATTTTACTCTCACTCCGTGTTGCTCTATCAGCCGCTTGGCATCGTGGGCTTCTCCTTGGCTTTCCGAATCGGAGTAATATGGAGTAAAATCGAGGGGATCGATTTTATCGTGCGGATTCTCGGAGATCAGGCATTGACAGATCGCTCGAAGAGAATTCCGCAATCTTTCATGGGATCCGGAGTTCCACGCGCATTGAGGCTCGGGCAACAAAAGCGCCGCCAGAATGGCGCCTATTACAACAACGACAAAAATATCAACTCCTATCCTAAGGTATTTTGAAGCCATTGCTTATACTCTTTTCCGTCCAGAAGGTGAAAAGCAATTTCACTTAGAATGTGTATTTAAAATCCCCCCTTTCTCTTTTGGGAGAGGGGACTAATTTTTCAATTTCAAAACACGTTCTTACGCTATCAATGCTTTAATTTTGGCGGGGATTTTGTTCAAAATGTTTTCCTTCAAATCGATCTTTCGGCTGGCGTTGTCGGTGTCGATTCCGACCAGGTTGCCTTTGGCGTCGTAGTCCAATGCCACGCCTTCCGAGATTTCTCTGCTTTCAGAACTGGGATTGGAAATCAAGTCGATGCAAAGCGAATCGGTGTCTCTGTAGTAATTCAATTTCATGGCTTGAACCCTCGGAAATAAGAATACGGAGAACACGCCCCACTTACAAGGGGGAACGAAGCGGAGGCGTTGCCGTTGTTGGTCTACCCCTAGCGAAAAGGCGCGGGATAGGCATATAATTATAAATAACGTCCGGCGGTCGCCGGCGCGTCGGTCTCAAGTGTCGTCAGCGCGGAGGGTGCGGCTATGCCTGTTCCCATGGAACTTTCTCGAATTATCCTCAATGAGGTCAACGACCAGCAGTTTATCTTCCTCAAGGAGATTGACGGCGACAGGTCGTTTCCCATTGTAATCGGTCCTTACGAGGCATACAGCATCGAGCGGCGCATTAAAGGCGACCTCCCGCAGCGCCCCATGACGCACGATCTGATCATCAACGTCATCGAGGGCCTGGGAGGAGAGTTGCACGACTTGCTGATTTCGGAACTTAAGGACCACACTTTCTATGCCCGGCTGCGGGTGCGCCGCGACGGCGAGCTGATCGAGATCGACGCCCGGCCCTCGGACGCCATCGCGGTGGCGGTCCGCTGCGAACCGAAACTGCCGATTTTCGTCAACGAAGACGTGCTCAACGACGTGTTGAGGGAACAGTGAGGGGTCCGGCGACCATAGCGAGCAGTTTGACCTCCGTCCTCCGCCGGCCGGCCGTCTGGGTTCCGGCCGCGGCGTTGGCCGCCGGGACGGTCATCTTCTCGACGACCGATCTCGATGTGGCCTTGCTGCGGCCGTTCTTTTCCGGCGACGCGGCGGCCACGTCTCTCGAAGGACGATGGCCGCACACCGACGCCCAGCCTTGGCGGGCGCTCTACGACTACGGCGTTTATCCGGCTTGGATTCTCGGCGTCGGCGGATTGGTTGTCTGGATCGTTAGTTTCTTGCGGCTCAAGTGGGCGCCTTGGCGCGACGCGGGGTTGTTTTTCTTCTTGTTGCTGTTGATCGGGCCGGGATTGCTCGTCAACGCGGTCTGCAAGCCGTGCTGGCAGCGGCCGCGCCCCCACGCCACCGCGCCGTTCGGCGGTCCGCGAGATTTTCTTCCGGTCGGACAGTTGGGCCACAATGCGTCGGACGCCTCGTTTCCCAGCGGCCACGCGGCGATGGGCTTCTATCTGATGGCTCCGGCGTTCGTCCTCTATCGCCGACGCCCCCGGTTGGCCGCGCTGTTCGTGCTGCTGGGGGCCGCCGCCGGATGCGCGATGGGACTGGCTCGAATGGCCGTCGGCTGCCACTTTCCCAGCGACGTGCTCTGGTCCGGCGGATTGGTCTACTACTGCGGCCTGGCACTGGCCGCGCCATTCGGCTTCGGAAGGGAGCGCGAGCATGTATGAAAAGCTCCCCTCTTCCTTTGGGGGCGGGGACTTCATTACTTGATCTGATCCAACGCAATTGCTTCCTCGGCCAACAACATCGGTATGCCGTCGGCGATCGGATAGAGGAACGCGCCGTCGGCGCGAATCAGCCCCCCCTCTATTTCCCGTTCCACTGGTCTACCGGACCGATTCTTGACCCTGCCGGCCGCAATGGCCCGGTTCAGCCGGACCACGACGTCTTCCTCCGCCTCGGTCAAACGGGAACGGTCGATGGGACAGACGAGGATCGCCAACAGCTTCTTGTCGACCATAAAAAAAACCGCGCTAGCCGGCCGGCGCCTTGCTCCGCGAACGACGACGCGGTATTTTCGCCGTGCTCCAGTCTTTCGTCAAGGTCTCGAACACCTCCGGCGATTCGTAACGGATGACGTTCTTTCCCTCGGGTATCGGACCGATCAGGCCGCGGAAGACCGGCAGTCCTCGCAATCCCAGGTCGGTGCTGCAATCGTCCACGCCGATCTGGTGGTGCCGTTTCAGCAACGCCTCACTGCTGTCGTAGTCGCGGATGCGGATCTGTCCGTCCGTTCCCCGAGTCACTACGCGATAGGTGTCTTTGTTCATCGGTCGTGTTCCTTGCGGATGATTTATCTCTCTTCCACGTTTAGCGGCCGACGGCCGCCAAGCGTTCGGCGTTTATATCAGATGCGTCGGCCGCTTGTTTTTGCACCCTCATTCGGCGGTATCGGCCATCGCGGACCGAAAAGCGTAAACAATGTGGTTTCGCCGACACGTCAAGAGAATCCGCTCGAATCGTCATATCGCGCGCTGCGGCCATTGTCGCTACCACGCTACCTAGCATAGTGTCGATAATACCAATTTTTTCGATAATCGTCGGTTGTCGGCAGTCAGTAGGTCAGGTACTCCGCACCTGACCTACTAGCGATTAAAACGACGATGCCCGGAGCGGTACTTCCGAGGGGGATTGACTAGGGATTCTCGGTAGTCTAGCTTATGAGTGAGTTTTTCAACAAATACACAATATCGAGGAGTATAACAATGCAAATAGCGCCTATGGCAGGGTTCATGGAAACGGTTGTTATTACCTGGATGTTTATCTTCAGCGGCGTGGGCGTCCCGATGGGCGTGCCGCCGCTGCCGGAAGACCCGGCCACGGCGAACGTCGCCCCGGAAAATTGCCTCGCCTACTTCAGTTCATACGGAATGGACGAGGCCGATCCGGATAGCTCCAACCAGACCGAGCGACTCTTCGCCGAGCCGGAAGTGCGAAGCATGGCGGCCGAGATCGAGCGGGCAGTCCGCCGAGGGTTCCAAAAGGCCGGCGAGAAGGGCAAATTGCCGCCGAGTCTACCCGCCGACGACCTGGTCGACATGGTCAAGATTCTACTGACGCGTCCGTCGGCCGCATACGTTTCCGAGGTGCAAATGCATCCCGGCGGGCCAATCGTCCGAGGAGGACTCGCCGTCAATTGCGGCGACGACGCGGCCAAGGTCCGGGCCGTGTTGGAGCGCGCCTTCAAGGACATGCCCCCGCAGATCGCCCGGGAAATACAGATCGACGGCGAGAAGTGGACGAGCTTCAAGGCCGCGCCGAATACGACAATAGTTTGGGGATTCAAGGGCAATCGACTTCTTGCCGCGGCGGGCGAGGGAGAAATCGAGGCCATGCAACTGCGGGCCAAAGGCCCCGCGCCGAAATGGCTGCAAAAACTCCACGAAAACCTCCTCGTCGAGCGGGTCGCCACGGTCGCATATTTCAACGCCAAGGCCATCTTGCGGCTGGCCCTTCCGGCGGCCGGGCCGCAAGCCGCGAAATTCGTCGAGGTCTTGGGATTCGGCAACGTGGAGGCATTGGAAACGGTTGCCGGCTTGGACGAAAAAGGTTTCGTCGCCAAGTCGCTTTGGCGGATCGACGGCGAGCCGCAAGGCGTTTTTCGCCTGGCGAACGCCGCGCCGCTAACCCCGGACGACCTGGCCCTCGTCCCCGCCGACGCCACCTGCGCGGCGGCGCTGAAGCTCGATCCGGCGGGCTTTTTCGACCTGATCCGGCAAACCGTCGAGCGGATCGATCCCAACGCGAAGGCGGTCATGGACGCCCAGATCGCCCAGACGGAAATGATGCTCGGGCTGAAACTCCGCCAAGACGTGCTTGAGCCTCTGGGCGACACATGGTGTCTGTTCGATTCGCCCGGCGAAGGGGGCGCGATCAGCGGATTGACGCTCGTCTCGCGGCTGAAAGACCCCCGGCGGGCGGTCGCCGCGCACGAAAAACTCATCCAAATCTCAATGGCAATGCTCAACGCGAGGCGGCCGCAAGAGGAAGACGTTGAAATCGCGGATTTCTTTTCCGCCGGCGGGACGACGCGGCTCTACGCGACGGAGTTCAAGGGGCGCAAAATCTACATCTTCGACGGCGGCATGTTCGGCCCGCCCTGCACGCCCGCCTGGTGCTTCACCGACAAGGAGCTTGTCGCGTCGCTGAATCCACAAGGCGTTAAAGGCTATCTGTCTCGCGGCGGCGACTTCAAGTCGCTGGCCCAAGTGCCGGAGGTGGCCGAACTGTTCGCCGACGGCGCCGGCCCGTTGAGGTTCGCCTATTGCAATACGCAACGGATGTTCGACGTTTTTTATCCGATCGCCCTGATTTACGGGAAGTACGCCATGTCGGCGCTGCGGATGTCGGGCGTCGAGTTGGACGTGTCGATATTCCCCTCGGCCCAAGCGATTCGGCCGCACATCAGGCCATCGGTCGTTTCGTCGCGGCGCATCCCATTGGGCATCGAGATCGTCGAGCGGCGGACCATGCCCGGCCCGAGCGTCTCGACCGCCTTGCCTGCCGCCGTGGCGGCGTTGCTGCCGGCCGTGCAGAGTGCCCGTCAGGCCGCCCGAATGACGCACTCCAAAAACAACGTCAAGCAGATCGGCCTGGCAATGCTCAACTACGCCGCGGCCAATAGAGCATTTCCTCCGGCTTATACCGTCGACAAGGACGGCAAACCGCTGCTGAGTTGGCGGGTGCTGATCCTGCCGTATCTGGAAAGCAACAACCTCATCACGGAGTTCCATCTCGACGAACCGTGGGACAGCGAGCACAACAAGAAGCTAATCGAGAAAATGCCCGAATGTTATAAATCGCCGACCAGCAAGGTCGCCGACCAGGGCAAGACCAACTACCTGACCGTCCGCGGCGAGAGGACCATTTTCCCGGGCAAGGATCCGACCGGTTTCGCGCAAATCCGCGACGGCACCTCGAACACCATAATGACGGTCGAGGTCTCCGACGACAAGGCGGTCATTTGGACCAAGCCGGACGATTTCGAGTACGACGAGAAGGATCCCATCAAAGGGCTGATCGGCCTGTGGCCGGACGGCTTTCACGCCGGACTGGCCGACGGCTCGGTCTTCTTTATCCGCTCGTCGATCGACCGGAAAGTCCTGCGTCTGCTTTTCATTCGCGACGACGGTGAATTCATCCCGGACGACGCGGTAGATTGATTGTTTGCACAAAGCACGCCACTGTTGGCTTGTCCAGCGGCGCTAAAAAAACTCCGCGGAAAAAAACACTGCCGGGCAAGCCAGCAATGGCGCCCTTGGTTCTGCTTTACTTTTAGCGCAATCCTTGTCTCGACGCAGCGCGATTGGTATGCTTTCGGCATGAAGCAATTTCGCCGCATGGTTGTCCTCACCGACGGGCACGTCGATCCCGAAACGGCCAAAACCGCCTTTTGCCTGCTCCGCTACCGCGCGGACGACGTGGCCGCCGTGCTCGATCGGCAATCGGCCGGCAAAACGTGCCGAGAGGTTTTCGGCCTCGGCGGCTCGATTCCCGTCGTCGAATCGCTGAAGGATGCGGAAGGGGCCGACGCGCTGGTGATCGGCATTGCCCCGCCGGGTGGAAAAATCCCCCAACGCTGGCGGCCGATCATACTCGAGGCCCTCGCCCGGCGAATGTCGGTCGTCTCCGGCCTGCACGACTTCCTCCGCGACGACGCCGAGTTTTGCCGGGCGGCCGAGCGCGGCGGCGCCCGGCTGGTCGATCTCCGCGACAACACGGAGCGAGACGTCGCCCGACGCAAAGGATTCCGCGAAAAATGCCTCCGCCTGCACACGATCGGAAACGATTGTTGCAGCGGAAAGATGGTCGCCGCCGTCGAACTGGCCCGAGGAATGGTCTGCGCCGGCATAGACGCCCGGTTCGTCGCCACCGGGCAGACAGGGATGCTCGTCTCCGGGGCGGGATGCGCGGTGGACCGGGTAATCGCCGACTTCCTCGCCGGCGCGGTCGAAAACCTCGTCCTCGCCAATCAACGCCACGAAGCGATCGTCGTCGAGGGCCAGGGCAGCCTGTTTCATCCCCGCTATTCGTGCGTCGCGCTCGGGTTGCTGCACGGGCTGATGCCGGACGGACTGGTCCTCTGCTACACGATGGAACGGAAAGCGTTGTACGGCATGGAACACATCTCCATGCCGGCGTTGGAGCGGGTGGTCGAGTTTTACGAATCGGCGGCACGCTTGATGCATCCCTGTCGGGTGATCGCCGTGGCGGTCAACGGCGTCGGCCGCGCGGCCGAAGCCGTGGCGGCCGAATGCGAGAGGACGGAAGCCCGCTTGGGACTGCCCGCCTGCGACCCGATCCGACACGGGCCGGACAAGCTGGTCAACGCGGCCGTGCGGTTGAGAAAGGAGTTAGGGAAATAATAGTTGACGATGGCGGCGCTGCTACTCCCCACTCCCTTTGGGAGAGGGGCGGGGGGTGAGGGCGGTGTGGTTTTGCAGGTTGATGATTGTAGGCTCGCTGCGCTCGACCCACCCTGCTGCTACTCGACCCGCCTTACGACAGGACTCGCATCAGGATATGGCCGAGGACCAAATGCACGTCCTCGGCGATCTGCATGTCGTCGACTTTGACGTGAAAGCAGTGGTCGACCATTCCCTTGAGTTTTCCGCCGTCGTAGCCGCAGGCGGCGACGGTCGTGCAGCCGAGTTGGTTGGCGTACTCGATCGCGCGGAGCACGTTGGGCGAGTTGCCGCTGCCGGAGATGCCCATCACCACGTCGCCGGGCCGGGCGAAGTTTTTCAGTTGCTCGACGAAGATCGACTCGAAGCCCGCGTCGTTGCCCAGCGCGAGGATCATCGGCGCGCAGTCGGTGAGGGCCATGACGCGGAACTTTTTTTCCTTCTCGAAGCAGGCCCCCTTGTTCAGGTCGCAGACCATGTGGGAAGCGGCGGCGCCGCTGCCGCCGTTGCCCAGCAGGAAGATGGCCGCTTCACGGTCGTAGGCGTCGCGGAAGACCTCGGCCACGGCGGCGATCTCCGCCGCGTCGATCTTCGAGAGAACGTCTTGAAGTTTGGCAATGTACTCGCTGGCGCCGGCGGCGAAATCGGCCATGATCGGGATGTCCTTGCGGAAAGAAAAACGAGCGACGTCGCGCGATATTAAAAAGGGTATCAAGTTTCGGCTGCGGAGTAAAGGTCCGCCCTCACCCCCGGCCTCTTTCCCGCTTGCGGGCGACGGGAGTATTGTATGAGTCCCTAAAACTCCGTGTGCTGGAACGTGCGGAACCCGATCCACAGCGGGGCCAGCGTGGCGACCGCGCTGAGGACCAGGCTGGCGGCGGCGCCGGCGGCCAGCCAAAACCCCAGCCACCAACGCAGACCGGTTTGGGTGTCGATGTCCCAACCGAAGTTTGTCAGGTCGGCGGCGGTGAAGAAATGGGTGGGCAAGGCAGTCAGCAGGACGACGATCAAAATGTAAAGAGTGCTGACGACCAGCGTAAGCGTCCCACCGAAACCGGCGGCGATCCGCGAGGGGGAATCGGCGCGAAAGTTCGGCAGCCAGGCCCCGAACCCCACGGCGATGCCCGCCAGTCCCAGACACAACACCACGCAGGTCAACTGATGGCTGACGACGATCAGCCAGGAGACTTCCAGCTTCAGATCGCTGATCAGCACCAGCAGCGTGCAGGGCACGATGGCCCCGCCGGCGGCGAAGAAAAACTTGCTCCAGAGGATCGTCCGCCGGCTCACGCCCAACATGCCGAGCACCCAAAATCGGCGTCCTTCGAGGCTAATCATCGGGTAGACGAAACGAGTGGTGAACGTCGAGAGCAGCAAGCCCACCACCGCCAGGTTCAGAAAACTGACCATGTTCACCCAGGAAGTCGACGAAACGCCGTAGGTAAAATACGGGACGAGGATGAAATAGACGACCAAAAAGCCGGTGAAGATGAGGAACTGCGACCACTGCAATGGATCGCGCCTGAATATGCGGACGTCTTTGACGATAATCAAGCGCATCGCCGGACCGAGCGGGGAGAGAAGCCGGTAAAGCAGTCGATCGAACCGCATCGGGCGGAATCGTTTGCGGCGGACCGTCTTGCCGTACAATCCGCTGTAGGCGGCGCGATAGGTCTTGCCGGCCCGCCACAAGGCCAACTGGCGAAAAAACAGGGCGTTGGAAATCATCAACGTGAAAAAGAGGATGCTTTCCGCCCAGGCGCCGGCGGCCGCGTCGAGCAATCCGGCGCTCAACCACCAACTCGGCAGCAAACGCTGGTCCGTAAAGCGCAGCCGGCCGAGTATCTCCTGAATCCAACTTAGCGTGAGCAGGTCGTTGCTCGGACCGGTCATCAGTTCCCAGACGGTCCAAATCCCGCCGACGGCCAGCAGTAGAAAGCCGCCCGCCAAAACACCCGTCCGGTTGTCGGGAAAACGCCGCACGACGAACAGGCAAATAATCGCCCCGATCGAGACCGGTATGTAGACGAAAGAAACGATAAACGGCACCAGCATCGCGTAGTAGTACCAAGGCGCGACCGACACCACGCCGTAGGCCAGCAGGATCGGGCTGCCCAGCAACACGAAACCCCAACTGCTCAAGACGATCGCCTCCTGGAACTTGTGTAGAAACACCCGTCCCGTGCGCGCGGGAATCGTCAGCAAAAAAGCGATTTCCCGCGAGCGGAACAGCGATCCGTAGAGAATGATGCCCGAGGAAAACACCAACATCAGCATCAAGGCAAAAAAGAACGCGGAAAACACTCCGCCCACGGCCAGGGCGTGCGTGTCGGGTTGGGTGATCGTCGTCTTGAGGAACCAGAAACCATCGGCGAACATCCAAAACATCACGCCCCATAGCAGGCTCGTCAAGACCACGATCAGCGTGACGCGAAAACGGGAGCGGGCGAACGTCTGACGCAACAACGTGCGGAGGATGCGATTCCGCGCCTTGCCGAATGCACGCGCCTCTTCTTGCGGCGGGAGAAAATCGCGCGGCGGCGACTGGGAAACAAGCGGATGCATGATTCAACACCGGGGATTTTCAATTCTCAACTTGCAGGCGGCGTTCCGTCTCCTTGTGCGGACGCCCGTTGTTGCCCGAGGTCAATTCGAGGAACAACGGCTCCAATCGCGTGTGGCTGGAGGCCAACTCCCTCTGCAACTGGGCCACCGTTCCCAGAAAATGCAAGCGGCCGTGGTCCATAATGCCGATTCGATGAGCAATCTCCTCGGCGATGGCGAGCGTGTGCGTGGACATGAAAATGATCGTGCCGGCGGCGGCCCTTTCGCGCAGCCGGTCCTTCACCATCCGCACGCTCCGCGGGTCCAAGCCGACCATCGGCTCGTCGATCACCAACACGGGCGGATCGTGCAGCATCGCCGAGGCGAAAACGATCCGCTGCTTCATTCCGTGCGAGTAGGTCTCGGTCAGATCGTCGAGAAAATCGCCGAGTTCGAAGTATCCGTTTTCTCGTTGAATGCGTTCTTTGACCGTCGCCCGCTCCAAACCGCGCATTTCGGCGGCGAACTCGAGAAACTCCCGGCCGGAAAGTTTATCGTAAAGGAAAGGTTCCTCGGGGACGTATCCCAGCGCGTGCGTGGCGCGGCGAACGTCCGCCGTGAGGTCGATCCCGCAGACCTTCACGGCGCCGCTGGTGGGGCGCAGCAGGCCGGTCAGCATCTTGATGGTCGTTGTTTTCCCGGCGCCGTTCGGTCCCAGCAGGGCGAACAATTCTCCCGGCGGCACGGAAAGCGTCAACCCGTCGACGGCGACTTTGCGGGCGAAAGTGCGAGTGGCGTTGTCGAATTCAATCATGGTTGTCCACCCGCGCGCCGTGCTGCGGGGCCCACCACTGCTTGCCGGCCGATTCGACCAGTTCCTCGGCCCGCCGCTTGCCCAAGCGGACGAACGTCAGCGTTGCATCGGAGAAGCGCGCTTGCTGTTGCAGCACGGCGCCGTCCTTGCGGACCCAGGTCTTTGCCTGGTGCGTCGCGTCGTCGTCCGAGGCCGTCCCGGTATCGTCGCGGTAGACCACCTTCCACACGTCGACCACGCCGCCGTTCCAGAGGATCGGTTCCGTTCCCTCGACGGTGGCCCGGACTATTTTCACCGGATCCTTCGACGGCCACAAGGGACTATAGATGGGAACGGTCCAAGTGCGGCCGCCGCGCAGGCCGGGCAGTTCCGTCTGGGGCGAAAAAAAGTCGCTCGGCAGGGCGTTCGGAGGCAAAGACAGCTCTTTCTTGAACGATCCATAGGCGGTGCTTACCGACAATTTCAACAGCCCCTCCTCAACAAGACCGCTCATGCCGATCACCTCGTCGAGCGGGTCCAATCTCACCGCTGATTCAAAGCAAAGCAAGTGGCCCAACGCGTCGACGGTCAAAACGCTCCGCGCGTCGATCCGCAGTTCATCGACCGAGCGACCCGCCACTTGGGAAATGGGTTTAAGCCAACCGGGCATGATCTTAGCCAACGGAAGCTCGTCGAAATGGACGCGGCCGCGGACCTCGCGCATGCCCGAGTCGCGCGACTTGGTTTCGGTCAACGCCCAGCCGAGCCGCTCCTTGTCGATGAAAATTTCCCAACCGATCGGCGGATCATCTCTTTGCGACTCGACGATCTCCGCCAATCGAGGCGGCTCGCCGATTTCCAGAAGCGGCAAGACCTTGGTCCTGACCAGCCAACTCATCGTTGCCAGCCAAAGGACGACAACCGTTACGTTAAACCAACGACTATACATGGCTCTAACGTAATTAAAAAAAGAGGGCAATGTCCGTCATTCTATCATACCTTGCAAGAAGGGGAACTCCCCTAAGTTGCCTAATTCTCCCCGGCAATAAAAATCCATTATAATCGACATTGCACGAATCACTTATTCCGCGGATGATGGAAAGTAGTTGTTTTTCAATAGTACGCAACCCGCCTTCCCTACGGAGAGATTTCAGTGGCCGATCGTTCGACTTCCATTTTCGCAAGTCTCTGTATATTGCTCTGTTTGGCGCTGATTGGCTGCAATAAGGGGGGTGAAAATAGCCCGCCTCACGAGGCAACCGGCGATGGCCAGGGCAACAACCCCTCTGTGGCGGGTGGCGGCGGCCAGGAAGGTTCTCAGCCGAAGACCGATCCATCCCGCCCGGTGGTCCTGATCGAGACCTCTTTGGGAAACATTACGGTCCGTTTGGACAAAGAAAAAGCGCCGCTGACGGTGGATAATTTCCTCGGCTACGTCGATGCCTCGCATTACGACCAGACCATTATCCACCAGGTTTATAAAGACCAAGGAATCGTCGGCGGGGGTTACGACGTCAAGATGCGCGAAAAAGCCACGCGCACGCCCATCCTCAACGAAGCTCGCAACGGCCTGAAAAACCTCCGCGGCACGATTTCCATGGTCCGCTATCCCGACGCCATCGACAGCGCTACTTGTCAGTTTTTTATCAACGTGTCTGACAATCCGGCCCTCGACTACAAGGACGGCACGCCCGAGGGATACGGCTACTGCGTGTTCGGCGAGATCGTCGAGGGAATGGACGTCGTCGATCAAATCAACGCCGCGCCGCTCCACGACACCGCCGAATTCGAGCGAACGCCGGTCGAACCAATCGTGATAAAAACGATACGACTTTTGCGGTAGAGCGCCGCTCGCCGTCTCTTAGCGGTTGTCAAAACACTACTCCCCTCGCTCGCCTGCGGGCCAGGGGCAGAGGCAGGGGGTAAGGGCGGCCGCAAATAAACGCCAAAGATATTCTTGGACAACCGCTTAGCCGCGGCGCTCGGAACCGAGGTCCGGAGACCATTCGGCCTCATATGCGACCGCCGAGCCGCCGGTGGGAGCGATCTGCTCGATTATCCAGCGATCGACGTCGGCGAGCATCTGCGCGGTCAGCTCGTGCCCGCATGGATATTGCCGCAGCGTTATCGACAGCCCGGCGGCATGAATCATCCGCAGGTCGGCGCAAACGGCGGCGGACGGGTATTTGTCGCTCGCGCGGCTGGTCGCCAAAAAAAATCCCAGTTGCCGGGCGGAAACCAGGTTGCAGAACGGCGCGTGGCCGGTGGGAAACGCTCCGCACAACGAGAGAGCCCCGGCGAAACGGTGCGGATGTCCCAAGGCGATCCGCATGGCCATGGTCCCGCCGCGGTCGAAGCCGGCCAGGAAAACCCGCTCCGGGCAAACGTGATACTTGCCGGCGGCCGACTCCATGCACTCGAACACGCGCTGCTCGGCGTGAAGGATGTGGTCTTCGGTTTGCAGCCAGTCGCACCATTCGCGCCGGCCGGCGCCGTCCTCGGGCAGGGCTATTCCCCGCGGCGCCACGGCAACGTAATTTCTCATGCTCACAAGCGGCATTATTCGCTGCAATTGCCGCTCGTCGCAGCCGCCGCCGTGCAGCCACACGAGCAAGGGATACGCGTAACCGCGCTCGTAGTGCAGGGGAGCGAAAAAGGCATGGGGAAAATCGAGCACGCGGACGGAAAAAGAAGCCGCCTCGGCGGATAGCG
Organism: Pirellulales bacterium; assembly: GCA_016928165.1. Taxonomy (GTDB): domain Bacteria; phylum Planctomycetota; class Planctomycetia; order Pirellulales; family Thermoguttaceae; genus JAHIKV01. Next base: position 13,051 of record JAFGLH010000130.1, read on the forward strand.
CGTCGTTAAAACAGCAAGAGGAGCAAGAATATGACTCAGCGGAACGATGTGTCCGTGGCATGTTGTGATGGCCTTCCCGTTTTTGGATGATAATGGATGATAAGTAATGATGCAGCGCCGGGAGTTTTTTTACGGCTGAATAATGGAACTCTAACCAATCGCAGCGGCGTTTGTCAATCGCAGTCGGGAACCGAAGCGAAGAAATTATCGCACTTTGAATTTTTGAGAAAGCAAGCAACGATTGCTTCGATCCCTCTTTGGTCGGCGGCATCGAAACGACTGATCGTGGGGCTGTCCACATCGAAAACACCCAACAACCGGCCGCCGCCGATCAAGGGAACGGCAATTTCCGACTTGGAAGCGGAGTCGCAGGCGATATGGTCGGGAAATTCGCACACGTTCGGCACGAGGATTGTGGTTTTCCGCCCCGCCGCCGCCCCGCACACGCCTCGGCCGAGAGCGATTCTCTGGCAGGCGGGTTTTCCTTGGAACGGGCCGAGCACCAGTTGCCCCCCTCTGCATAGGTAGAAACCGGCCCAATTCACATCCGGCAAATTGTGATATCCCAGCGCCGCGGTATTGGCCGCGTTGGCAATAAAGTCCGTTTCTCCCTCCAGCAAGGCGCGTAACTGTCGCAGCAAGCGTTCGTACAAATTGGCCTTCGAGGGCGAGTCCGTCATTTGCCGGCCTTGGCGAATCCCAAAACAGGTTTGCTGCCGCCTGAACTACATATTTGTCGCGTCGTCCGCGCCTCCGCCGTCGGTCAGACGATCGAGCGCGGCAGCCAATTCCGCGTTGTGTCGATCGTCGAGCGCGTATATCCGGCAAATCCGAAAACTGATCGGTATGCGGTGAAACAACACGCGGTCGTCAAGCTCATGGATCGAACCGTCGGCCGGGTCCAAAAGGAAATTTTGCCCAGACGACGCCGCATGGGCGCCGGGACGATGGATGTGCCGGGCGGTGTCCATCCGCAACGGCAGGTCCTTCAATTCCTTCGGCAGTTGACCTCGGACCGCCGCCTCGAACGACGCGGCGTCGCTCAGCACGCTCCCGCGCTCCGCTTCGCCGGGGGCGAAAAAGACCGTCCGTTCGCAGGCCATTTTCCATCGCAGACGCCGGGCGAGAAAATCCCGCCAGCGTACGCCCAATTCCCGCAACTCGGCCTCGGGGCTTTCCGGCCAACGGGCGACTTCCATCAGCAGCGACCACTCGGTGAACCGCTGATATTGGTCGAGGTGTTGCCGCGGATCGCCGGGAAACAACCGCCGCTTGCCGTCCAGGAACAACTCTTGCAATTCCAGGTCGAGCGCCCGAACCGTGCGGTGAAAGTATATCGCGCGGAAAAGCTCGGCGCGGACAGAGATGAAGCGGACCAGCGCCGAAAGGCCCCGCTCGTGGATGGTCAACCCCTGCTCGGTGAACATGCTGTAGTGCAGCAGCCGGTCGATGTCGAAGGCCCGCGCGCTGTAGCCGGACATGTAGGCGTCGCGGAGCACAAAATCCATGTTGTCCACCGTGTACAGCCCGCTGAACAGGGCGCGGAGGCGCCGCAGCCAGCGAGGCGCGTCGGCGGCGGCATCGGGCGATTCGGCTCGACCGCCGCGAAAAGGGAACTGTCCCTCTTGCCTCGGCCGCGTTATCAGAAACACAACTTGCTCGGGATCGAGCGTCTCGCCGTCGGCCAGTTGCGAGTATGGATTGCGGCGCACCCGGCGGATCGGCTCGGCCAGCTCGCGGCGGATGATCTCGCCGCCGAGCAGCTCGTGGTTCAAGCCGTATTCGGCCAGATAATGCTCGTCGAAAAAGTGGCCGAACGGGCCGTGGCCCACGTCGTGCAGCAACGCGGCCAGCCGCAGCAGCGACTCGACGTAGCCCCGGCTGGGCACGTCGGGACACGACTCCCGCAGACTCTCGTAGAGTTCCTCCGCCGCGCGGCTCGCCAGGTGCATGGCCCCGAGCACGTGCTGGAAGCGGGTGTGCTCGGCCGTGGGAAACACCCACCAGGCGGTCTGCAACTGGTGTATCTGACGCAGCCGCTGCAACCAGGGGTGGTCGATTATCTCTTCCTCGGCCGTTTCCCCCTCGGGCAATCCGGCCGACGAGGTGAAGGGAATATAGCCGTGTATCGGATCGTGGCTAAGGCTCTCTTTGCGGAAGTCTCGCATGCCGGTATCCTACCGCCGGACGCCGCATCATTGCAAGCCGGGGGTAGCGGGCGGGGCGCAACATCATTTTCCGGCAACACGTTGAAATGTTCGTATTACACGGCCGGCGGCGGCGCGCCAGCCGCGGCGAAACCAACTGTGGCTTATTTCTTGAACTTGAATCGCCCCGATGTCAACGCTTAGGATGACCGTTGCCGATGCTCTCGGCCGGTATTCTTTGGCAAGAAGTTGTCAGTAATCGGTTGTAACCATTCACAGCGCGGCCTTTGGCCGCAACCAAAATGGGTTTTTTGTAAATGGAGAGTAGTGGGGTGGCGTGATGAAAACGGGGACTGGCTCCGCAATCCCTTGTATTGTTTCGCAACGAAAACCACTACTGATTGCGGTGCCTGTCC
>JAFGLH010000131.1 GCA_016928165.1 Pirellulales bacterium
CCGGCTCCTCGGCGAAGGGATCGTCGGGATCGGGCTTCTTCTCCTCGGGGGCCTTCTTCTCCTCCGGCTTCTCGGTGGAGGGTTCGTCGCCGGAGGGTTTCTCCTCTTTTTTGGGTTCGTCTTTTTTCTCGGCCTCCTCGTCCGGTTTCTTTTCGGCCGGCTCCTCGGCGAAGGGATCGTCGGGATCGGGCTTCTTCTCCTCGGGGACCTTCTTTTCCTCAGGCTCCTCGGCGAAAGGATCGTCGCCGGATGGCTTTTCCTCTTCCTTAGGTTCGTCTTTCTTGGGTTCGTCTTTTTTCTCGGCCTCCTCGTCCGGTTTCTTTTCGGCCGGCTTTTCGGCGAAGGGATTGTCGCCCGCTTCCGGGACGGCGAACGGATTGTCGCCTTCCGCCGGCACTTCGAAGGGATTGTCGCCCTCCGCGGCGGGCGCTTCTTCCGATTCGATCGGTTCATCCGGCGCGGCCTCGGCCTGTTCGCGCAATACCCGTTCCTCTTCGCGGCGGATGGCTTCGTAGCGGGCCTTGCGGATTCTTTCGGCCTCTTCCAGCGCGGCCATGCGGGCCTTTACACGGTAGCGTTCCAACTCGAGCCGAGCTTCGCCTTGGACGCGTTGGAGCGACTTGCCCACGTCGTAGAAGCGATTCAAGTCCTCGCTCTCCAACTCGGCGCCTTTGCTGAAATCCATTGCCGCTTCGGGACCGCGGCCGAGTTTCAGATGGACCAGGCCGCGGAAATAGAAGGCCCGCGGGTCTTTTGAGCCGCCGTCGACCGCGGCGGTCAAGCGCTCGTATGCGGCGATGTAGTCGCCCGTAAAAAAGGCGTGGACGCCGCTGCCATATTGTTGATCCAAAACGGCGTCCGAGGCTGAAACATCCGAGGCGGCCAGCGATAACATTCCCCCGGCCAGAACGACTAAGACGATACTACGAAACATGAGATTGCACTCCTGCCTGAACCGTGGGCGCCGTGTTCGATGGTCCGAGTCGCCCCCGTATACATGTGAAAGTCCATCCCCGCGACAACCATCGATGATAGTAGCTGCGCGCGTAAATATCAAGCATTTCAATACAATCTCGCCATCTTATAGGCATATTGGGGGGGAGGGCGACTTGACGCCCGCCAGTTGCCGCAACTATACTAGATTAACAAAGATGCGGCTTCCGCGCAAATCGTTCACGGATCGCGGCGGCGCCGTTTCCGTAGAAGAAAGAGCACTCCCGATGAATTGCCCAAGGAACGCATGGGCCTGTTTGGCCGCCTTGTTGTTGGCTTTCGCATGTTTAACCGCTGCCGTCGAGGGCGTCTTTGCCGAGGACGACCCGGCGGCGCCGCCCACCACCGATTCTCCTTATCGCAAACTTGCCCCGGGGGTAATGAAGTCGGTCGATCCGCGTCAAGACCTGGGCGAAACGACCAGCCGCCACGACGTAATCGAGCTGCTGGCGGTCGATGCGAACCTCGATTTCGCCAAGGACGTTCCCTTCCGCCACGACGTTTGGACCCTCGAGTTCAAGTTCAAGCCGGTGCGGATGATCTGGATCGACATCCCGCAGCCGAGCGGGTACATGCAGCGGAAACTCCTCTGGTACATGGTTTATTCGGTGACGAACACCGGAAAAACCCTCCACCCGGTCAAAGAGCTCGAATTACCCTACGATACGAATAAAGAAGAGTTGCTCTATGAAGTGCAATCGACGGAGCAGCCGATCCGCTTCATTCCCGAGTTTGTGCTCGAAGGCCACCAGTACATGAAGGATGACACGGGCTTTACGAAGGCTTACCCCGATCGAGTGATTCCCGTGGCCATTGGGCCAATTAGCCGCCGCGAGGACCCCGAACGAAAGTTTTACAACGCGGTCGATATTTCGGCCCGGGAGATCGACGTTGGCGAGACGCTCTGGGGCATTGCCACTTGGGAGGACGTCGATCCGCGGATCGTCCGTTTTTCGGTTTTCGTTTACGGTCTGACGAACGCCTATAAGTGGAAAGACCCCAAGGGCGAATACAAAGCGGGAGATGAGGTCGGCGCCGGCCGCAAACTTTACCGAAAGGTTCTAAAGCTCAATTTTTGGCGTCCCTCGGACCAGTATTTCGAGCACGAGGAAGAAATCCGCTACGGCGTTCCCGGCGGGGTTGACTATCGTTGGGTTTATCGGTAAAAAGAGGGATTCCCTGAACTTCGACCCCCCGAACCATAACCCCCATCATGGCACACAAAAAAGGACAAGGCTCCAGCCGAAACGGACGCGATTCCAATGCCCAGCGCCGCGGCGTGAAGCGATTCGGCGGCCAACAGGTCCGCGCGGGCAACATCCTCGTCAGGCAGGTCGGCACAAAGTTTCATCCCGGCCGCGGCGTCGGCCGCGGGACCGACTACACGCTCTATGCCCTCATCGACGGCTACGTCCATTTCGACCGCGGCGGCCGAAGAATCAACGTCCTCGACGAGGCCTCGCGAAACTGATTCAATACTCTCCTTGCCTGCTTGCGGGAGAAAGGCTGGGGATGAGGGTGGTATGGTTCTTGTTAGAGCCCCTTACTAAAAACCATACAACTGCCGTCAATTATTCCGACAAAGCCATTGCCTCGGCTTACCCCAATCCGCCCAGCAGCGCCAAGGCTTGCTGGATGACGTAGGACGTGGCGGCCATCGGCCAATAGAAGAGATTGATGCCCGAGACCAGCGGCAGGATGATCACCGCCGCCAGGGCGAGGGGGCCGAAGCGGCAAAAGTCTTCCCACAGCGGCCGCGCGCCGCGCGGCATCAGGGCGTCGGCCACGCGGCTGCCGTCCAGCGGCGGGATGGGCAGGAGATTGAAGACCGCCAAGGCGACGTTCAGAAAAATCATCATCCCCAGCAGGCTGGAAACGGTTTGGAAGGCCGCCTTGTCGATGTGGGCGTGAAAAAAGCGGACCAGCAGGGCGAACAGGACGATGCTGCCGGCGGCCAGCACGAGGTTCGAGATCGGCCCGGCCGCGGCGGTGATCATCATGCCGGTCTGCATCTTGATGTCGCGTCGGAAGCGGAGCGGCTGGACGGGCACCGGCTTCGCCCAGCCGAAGGGCACGCCCATCAGAGGCAGCAGCACGGTCCCGATCGGGTCGATATGCGCCAGCGGGTTGAGCGTCAGGCGTCCCATCAGCGCGGCCGTGTCGTCGCCCAGCCGCCAGGCCGACCAGGCGTGGGCCCATTCGTGCACGCTCAGCGAGAGCCAGAGCGGGACCATGATCGTCAAGCGTTCGATAAGCCGGGTTTCGTCGAAGTGCATCGTCGGTTCCTTCGCGGCGCGGCGTTAAGTATTTGGGATTATATCTGATCGCCTCCCGGCGGCACAGTGCGGCGGCCCGCGGACGATTCGTCTCGTAACCGACCACTCCCTGTAAAAATCAGCGCCGATTTGCTAAAATGCGTTATCTACTTTGCCAACATAATAGCCCCCGGCTATTGCGATATTACGATCCTAAGCGTCAGGAGGAGGTTTTTTCGTGACCGCTTCGATAATCGACGGCAAGGCGTTGGCCGGGCAAATCCGCGAGGAAATCGCCCGCGACACGGCCGAGTTCACCGCCGCGACCGGCGCGACTCCCTGCCTGGCGGCGGTGCTGGTCGGCGACGATCCGGGCAGTCAGGTATACGTGCGGAACAAGCAAAAGGCCTGCGGCCGGGCGGGCATCGATAGCCAACTATACACGCCCCCCGCAAACACCGCCACCGAGGAGTTGCTCGCGCTGATCGACCGGCTCAATCGTGATCCGAAGGTGCACGGCATTCTCGTCCAACTGCCGTTGCCCGATCAGATCGACGAACGACGGGTGCTGGAAGCGGTCGATCCGGTCAAGGACGTGGACGCCTTTCACCCGGAGAACGTGGGGCGGATCGTGCAGGGCCGGCCGCGGTTCCTCCCCTGCACCCCGCACGGCATCCTGCAACTGCTCCACCGGAACGACGTCGCCACGGCCGGGGCGAACGTCGTCGTGGTCGGACGCAGCGACATCGTGGGCAAGCCGATGGCGATCTTGCTGATGCAGCGCGGCGCCCAAGGCGACGCCACCGTGACGGTTTGCCACAGCCGCACCCGCAATTTGGCCGAGGTCACCCGAGGGGCCGACATTCTGATCGTGGCCATCGGCCGGGCGAAGTTCATCACGGCCGAGATGGTCAAGCCGGGCGCGGTGGTGATCGACGTGGGCATGAACCGCACGCCCGAGGGCCTGGCCGGCGACGTCGATTTCGAGCATGTGAAGGAAGTGGCCGGGCGGATCACGCCGGTGCCCGGCGGCGTGGGGCCGATGACGATTACGATGCTCTTGCGGAACACGCTCACCGCCGCCCGCTTGCAGACTGCCTGAACGAGAGGGCTATGCCCGTCAGCGTCAGGTTCGGGATGTAGCAGGCATCGTAACCGAGCAGATCGGCCGCGGCGGCTCCCGCCCCGCCGGTGAGAAAGATTTGCGGTCGTTGTCCGCCTTGCGTGGAAGCGGCGGTTGAACCGCCGGACGCGGCTTTATTGAACTGTTCGACCAATCGGTCGATCGCGCCGACCGCGCCCCAGTAAAGTCCCGACTGAATGGCCGATTCGGTGTCGGTCCCCAGCGGCGGAGGAGGCGGGCCGAGGTCCGAGACATCGACCAACGGCAGCAGATCGGTGAAGTGGTGCAGCGCGCGGGCGGACATCTCGATGCCCGGCAAGATCGAACCGCCCAGAAATACTCCTTCGGCCGAGACCAGATCGACGGTGATCGCCGAGCCGATGTCCACAATGACGGCGGGCTGCCCGGGATGCCGCAACCGATTGACTGCCACGGCGTCGACCAGACGGTCGATTCCCACCATATCCGGCCGGGGTAGACGGACTTGCAACGGCAAATCGGCTGCCGCCAGGAGCATGACTCGATCGGCCGGGCGATGGGCGCGGAGCCATTCGATAAGCAGAGTGGCCGCCGGCCGGTTCACGCTCGCTATCGGCCAGGACATGCTCCCCTCGGCAACGTCGGCCAGCCAGGGAGTAATCCGGTCAAATTGGAAAAAGGGGATAGTCCCCATTTGTGCGCAGCACCCAGCGGGCCGTTCCGGCAAATGGGGATTGTCCCCTTTTTCCAGCGTCAAGGGCAGGGTACGCAGCGGTTCCGGGCCGGACCCCTCGAACAACCCGAGTTTTACTCGGGCGTTGCCCACGTCGGCGGCGACGAAAGGATTGCTTACCACGCCGGTTTGTCTCCTTCCAGGGCGGCGACGATCCGCCCGACCAGATCGTTCAAACCCTGGCCCGTGACCGCTGAGATAAGCAGCACTTCGCCGCCAGTTTGTTCAGCCAGTCGTTGCCGCACATGTTCGGCGTCGGGCAAGTCGGCCTTCGTAACGGCGACGATCTCCGGGCGTTCCAGCAACTCTGGGTCGTGGCTTTTCAGCTCGGCGCGAATGGTTCGATAGTTCTCCGTCGGTTCGGTATGGTCCGCCGGAGCGGGTTCGACCAGATGAACGATAATGCCCGCTCGTTGTATATGTCGGAGGAACTCGTGTCCCAAGCCCGCCCCCCGCGAAGCGCCCTCGATCAGCCCCGGGATGTCGGCCATCACGAAGGTTCGCTCATAATCGACCTGCACACGGCCCAGGTGCGGCTGCTTGGTGGTGAACGGGTAAGAGGCGATCTCGGGTCGGGCGTGAGAGAGCCGGGCCAGCAGCGTGCTCTTGCCGGCGTTCGGTTTGCCGACCAACCCCACGTCGGCGATCGACTTTAACTCGAGCCTCAACGAGCGGGCCTCGCCCGGATCGCCGGGGGTGAACTGTCGCGGCGCGCGGTTGGTGGCCGACTTGAAGCGGGAGTTGCCCTTGCCGCCCTTGCCGCCCAGCGCCGCCGCCACGCTTTCCCCCGGCCGGGCGAGGTCCTTCAAGACGTGGCCGTGCTCGGCGTCGTAGACGACCGTGCCCGGCGGGACGAAAATCAGCAAGTCGTCGGCCGAACGGCCGTGTCGGTTCGCGCCCTGGCCGGGGCGGCCGTTTTCGGCCTTCCACAGCGCGCGTTGGGTCAAAGGGGCCAGATTGTCCATCCCTTCCCGGGCAACTAGTACGACGCTGCCGCCGTCGCCGCCGTCGCCGCCGTCCGGCCCGCCGCGGGGGACGTGCTTCTCCCGCCGGAAACTGACGCAGCCGTCGCCCCCCTTGCCAGCCTCCGCCCGTATCTCCACTTCGTCGATGAACATAAACTAAAAGTGTACTCGGCTGGGGCGGCAAATGGAAGCCGCCGATCGCTCCACCGCCGTGGACTAGTGCGAAACATCCGCCGGCGGTATAATCCGCTTTCCGAAACGTAGCCTGTTGTGTCTTTCTTCTCTTCACTTAAGGAGGGCGACGTCATGGCGGAAGTTGAACTCGGCAAAATCACCCATTACTTCAGCAAGATCGGCGTGGCGGCGATCGAAATCACCCAAGACACCCTGCGCGTGGGAGACACGATCCACGTCAAGGGCCACACCAGCGACTTCACCCAAAAGATCGATTCGATGCAGATCGACAACCAACCGGTCGCCGAAGCCACGGCGGGTCAATCGATCGGCACGCGAGTGAAAGAGCACGCCCGCGAACACGACCTCGTCTTCAAGGTCGTCGAGTAGGCTGGATTGCAACGCGGCATTGATTGGCGTTGGGTCGGCGTCCCGGCCTTCGTCGCTTACACGGCGAAATACGGTGCGACATGAACGAATACATCCAAGTGGCGACGACCGTCGGTCGCCGCGAAGACGCCGCGCGGATCGCCGGCGAATTGGTGCGGCGCCGGCTGGCCGCGTGCGTGCAGGTGATCGGCCCGATCTCCAGCACTTACCGTTGGAAAGGTAAAATCGAGACGGCCGAGGAATGGCAGTGTTGGGCGAAAACCCGCCGCGACCTGTACGATGAGATCGAGCGGTCGATCCGCGAGCTGCACGCTTACGAAGTTCCCGAGATCATGGCCGTGCCGATCTCCGCCGGCGGGGCCGATTATCTCGCCTGGATCGAAGAGCAAGTGAAATAGGCCGGAGATTCGTTCCCATGTTCCGCATGGGGAGTCGTTGATCTTGGGTTTGTCTTCGCTACCGCCGCCAGGTCAGCGTCCCGTAAACGCCGCGGGGGACTTCCGTGGCGGGAACTATGCCTTCCGTGAAATATTCCCAGTGGTATTCCTGTAATAGGTTTTGCCCCACAACCGCCAATTCCAACTGTTTCCGTGGGCGCCAACCCAGCCTGAGGTCCATGGAAATGTAGTCGGAGACGTCATAGGCGGAGAGCCGATCGACGTAGCGGGCCATCAAGTCAAAATGAACGTCGTCCCGCAAGTCCCACGACGACCGCAAATAGACCTGATTGCACGGATCGTTTCCGACGTAATACCCGTCGGGATCGTTGTTGACGTTAATATGAAAGAAAGTATACTGGCAGTACACGCTCCACCGTCGCGAGACCGCGTAGTTGCCGGACAGTTCAACGCCGCAGGTGTCGGCGCCGGGGGCGTTTCCGTACGGCGCGGGTATTATCAGGTGCGGCGGCGGGGGAACAAATTCGACAAATGGAATTCCCATTTGCGGCGTGATGAGTTGCTCGTAGACGTTGTAGAAGGCCGTCACGTCCCAGGAAAGGTTCTCCGTGGTTTGCTCCCGATAGCCGATCTCGTACGCAAACATCGCCTCGGACGATAAATTGTCGTTGGGATAATCGCGGAAATATACGTCCGGGACAATCGGACCGATCGTGAAGGTCGCCTGCTCCTCGGCCCGCGCGGGCGTGCGGACGGCCCGCGAAATCGCCCCCCAAGCGGCATGTTTGCGATCGGAAGCGTACAGCAACCGAGCGGTGGGTTGATATTCCAGTCCGGTGTACGGGTTCTGCTCCAACTTGCATCCCAGCGTGAAAAACAAGCGATCTTCAATCAGCGTAATCTCGTCTTGAATGAACTGATTGGTGTAATTGGTGATGAAATGCGGCGTTGGCACGAACGGCCCGAATTGGTCGCCGCCGCTAATTAAGCTGTCCACGCTGCGGAACCCGGCTCCGCAGGTGAGCGAGTGGCGGTCGCCCAACGGGAAGCGGTATTGAAATTCCACGTCCAACGTCTTGTCGCCTTGCGTCAACGCGGAATTACTGAACACGGTGTTGTCGTAGAAGGCCTGAAGGCTCCAGTTGGAATCCTCGCCGCATGCGTGCCGCCAGCGCATGAGCAGACTCTCGCCGGTGGTCCTCATTCCCGCCGTGGGGTCCGTGGGGACGATGCCGCAGTCGGTGTTTCCGACGTAGTGGTCGCCCGTTATCGTAACGACGTTTTGGTCGTCGCAACCCGGCTCCCAATCGGCGCGGAAGCCGAAGCGGCCTTGCCGCCAGGAGTCGTCGATTTGGCCGGTCGGATCGTAGTTCGCTCCGCGTTCGAAATGCTTGCCGTAGACCCGGTAATAGAGGTCCTTGCCGATTCGTCCCCCGACGCGGGCGGCCTCCATGTCCTTTTCGTGCGTTCCGCCGCCGCCCATCGCGTACGCGCCTTGGGTGTCCTTGGCGCTTTTTGTGATCACGTTAATCACTCCGTTGACGG
>JAFGLH010000132.1 GCA_016928165.1 Pirellulales bacterium
GGTGACCAGCCTTTCGAGGCCGAAGCCGCACAGAGTCAACGCGCCGGCCAGGAGCATCCACCAGATCAATTTTCCTTGCCCGCTGCGGAGCAAGGCGATCGCCAGGCCCGTCTCGACGACGATGCCGGCGAAGAGCACGGGCCAGGGGCTTTCGACGAGAAATGCCATGCGTTGCCGTTACAATTTTTTGGGGAACAGCGGCCCGCCGTACTGGGCGTCCTCGCCGAGAATTTCCTCGATCCGCAACAGTTGGTTGTACTTTGCCATCCGGTCGGTCCGCGAGGCGGAGCCGGTCTTGATCTGGCCGGTGCCCAGGGCCACGGCCAGGTCGGCGATGGTCGAGTCCTCGGTTTCGCCGCTGCGGTGGCTGATTACGTTGCCGTAGCCGTTCCGCCGGGCCAGCTCGACCGCTTCGATCGTCTCGCTGAGCGTGCCAATCTGGTTCAGCTTGATGAGAATGCTGTTGGCTACGCCCTCGTCGATGCCGCGCTGCAATCGTTTTGTGTTGGTGACGAACACGTCGTCGCCGACAAGCTGTATCTTCTCGCCGAGCCGCTCGGTGATCAGCTTCCAGCCGTCCCAGTCGTCCTGGGCCAGTCCGTCCTCGATCGAGCAGATCGGATATTTTTTCACCCACTTGGCGTACATCTCGACCAGCGCGGCCGAGTCGATCAGCTTGCCTTCGACCGAGTATTTTTTCTTGTCCACATCGTAGAACTCGGAGGCGGCCGGGTCGAGGGCGATGAACGCCTGGCGGCCCAACTCGTAGCCGGCCTTCTCGACCGCCTCGACGATCAGGTCTAGGGCCTCGGCGTTGCTTTTCAGGTCGGGGGCGAAGCCGCCCTCGTCGCCGACGTTGGTCGAGAGCTTTTTGTCCTTGAGCACCTTCTTGAGATTGTGGAAGACCTCGCAGCCGCAGCGGATCGCGTCGCCGAAGGATTCGAAACCCAGCGGCATGACCATGAACTCCTGTACGTCGACTGCGTTGTCGGCGTGGGTGCCGCCGTTGATGATGTTCATCATGGGGGCGGGCAGGAGCCTTGCGCCGACGCCGCCCAGGTAGCGGAACAGGGGCAGCCCGGCGTGGTCCGCCGCCGCCTTGGCCGCCGCCAGCGAGACGCCGAGGATCGCGTTGGCGCCAAGGTGCTTTTTGTTCTCGGTTCCGTCCAGTTCGATCATCCGTCGGTCCAGGCCGACCTGGTCCAGGGCGTCCATGCCGCACAACTCGTCGGCGATTTTGGCGTTCACGTTGTCGACGGCCGTCAAAACGCCCTTGCCGAGGAATTTTGTCATATCGTTGTCCCGCAATTCGAGGGCCTCGTGCACGCCGGTGCTGGCCCCGCTGGGGACGGCCGCGCGGCCGAAAGAGCCGTCGGCCAGGTCGACGTCCACCTCGACGGTCGGATTGCCGCGGCTGTCAAGGATCTCTCGGGCGCGAATGTCTACGATTGTGGAACTCATTTGTGTATTCCCTGGGGTATAGGATTGAATGTTGGTATTTCTTTTACGCGTTCATCGGCCGCCGGCGCGGCGGCTTAGCTTTTATGTTCGGGCCACCGTGCCGGCGGCCGCTAAATGGATTAAACTCTCAATCGCCATATTTTGCCCGATTTTTCGGCGATTGACCAGTGGGGAACGATTATACTATAATCGTGATTGTTGCACTACTCCTTGCCGAGAATTGAGAAAACCGTGACCTTGTCACGCGAGCAATATGTCGTAGACGGTCGAGGAAAACGCACGGGCGTGCTGCTTTCGACCCGGCAGTACCAAAAGCTCATGGAAGACCTTCATGATTTAGCCGTCGTTGCCGAGCGACACAAAGAAAAATCCATCACTCTGGAAACCATGAAACGACGGTTGAACAAGGATGGCCTCCTATAGCGTCCGTTTCCAACCATCGGTCGAAAAAGACTTTCGCCGCATCTCCGGCGACAATTTGAATCGCATATTTCTCCGCATCAACGCCTTGGCGGACGAGCCCCTTTCGCGCGGCGCCGTTAAGCTATCGGGAACCGAGGGACTCTACCGAATCCGAGTCGGCGATTATTGGATCGTTTATGCACCGGATCGGTTATCGAAACGTGTAGTGATTCATTATGTCCGTCACCGGCGGGACGTTTACCGGCGCCTGTAATGGGGCTGATTGCACGGGTATCCCAACTTATGACCTGTGACCAACGCCGATTGCCGAAAACCGCTCCGTTTTCGCCGGGTTTGCCTCGAGGGCGTAGGCGTTGCGGTAAAATTGTCTACGGTGGTTTTGTTGGATTGGTGCTAGGACTATCGATGACGAGCGTTTCTTCGCTCATCATAGGGGATATTGTTGAGCGCCGCTCATTGATTCGTATATGCGGCTTTAGCCTGTTGTTCTTTGTCGAACTTGGTTTGCTTGCTTGGATCGGCCGCAGAATTGGTCGCAAGTTCCGTATGCTAACCACAGACATCGCTGAATCCACGCCTAGCTTGAACTCGGCTGAGTTGGTACAGTAGTATGAGATCAGAAAGTTATGCGTCGGATGAACCGCAATAGTATTTTCGATATTGTCACCACAAAGTGCCTGCGTTCATAACCACACCCGAAACCGCTCCCGCCCGAGCCGAACCGCTGCCGCTGCCGGAAAACTTCGTTTCCGTGCAGCCGGGCGGCGGGACTTGCTATCGCGTCGAGTTGGCCTGGGGCCGCTGGCGGCGTTGGTGGCTGAAGCGTTTTCGGCCCGGCTACGTGCGCCGCATGGCCGCGCTGCGCCGCGGCTCGGCCGACGGCGCGCCGCACGAGATACTCGACTCCCGCGACCTGAAGTTTTGCCGCAACCGATGCACGTGCCATTGGGATCCGGCGGATGATCGGTTCCGCTGGCGGAGGAATTTGCGGCTTACCCATTGGGGCTTTGCCGAGATGCAACTTATCGGCTGGCCGCTGCTGGCCGTTGCAATTGGCTTGGCGTTCACGCCGGGGTGGTATAAGTTGCTGGCCGTCGTGCCGTTGACGGTGCTCGGCTGGATGGTTTCGTTTTTTCGCAACCCGCCGCGGCGGACGCCGAGCGAGCCGGGATTGATAATTTCTCCGGCTGACGGAAAGGTGGTGGACATCACCCGGATCGAGCACGACGAGTTCATCGGTGGCGCAGCGGTGCGGATCGGCATTTTCCTTTCGATTTTCAACGTACACTTGAATCGCTCTCCGGTGGACGCCCGGGTAATCGAGCTTCGCTACGTTCCCGGCGAGTTTCTCGACGCGCGGCGCCCCGAGAGCGGAGAGCGGAACGAAAGCACTTGGATCGGGTTGGAAGAGGAGACATTTCCCCGCCGTCGTTTGATCGTCCGCCAGATATCCGGGGCCATTGCCCGGCGGATCGTCTGCGACCTTCGGCCCGGCGAGGCGCTGGCGCGGGGCCAGCAATTCGGTATGATAAAGTTTGGATCGCGCACCGAGTTGATTTTGGCCGAAGAAGAGGGCTTGAGCGTGGAGGTCGAGGTCGGCCGGCGGGTGAAGGCGGGGAAAACGATAATGGCGAGACGACCCGAGGGGAAATGATAGGGGAGAAAGGTTCAAGGTTCAAGTTACAGACCTTTGGCCTTGAACCTTTGACCTTGAACTTTTGACCTTTGACCCAATGCGCCGCATCCGCACCATCGCCGTCTTTCCCACGCTGCTGACGCTGGGGAACCTGCTCTGCGGCTTTTTCGCCATTGTTGTGGCGGCGCGGATCGACAAGCCGGCGGCGGATACTTTGGCGAACAATCTTCTTGCCGACACCGACAACTTGTTGATCAGCGGCGGACTGATTTTTTTGGCGATGGTCTTCGACGGTCTGGACGGCTACGTGGCCCGGCTGGCCCGGACCACGAGCGATTTCGGGGCGCAGTTGGACAGTCTCTGCGACCTGGTGAGTTTCGGCGTGGCGCCGGGGTTTTTATTGGTGAAGATGTGTCCGAAATTCACCTTGGTCCACACGCATACGATCTGGATCATCGCGGCGGCGTTCGCGGCCTGCGCGGCGTTGCGTTTGGCGCGGTTCACCGTGGAGACGGACAGCGATGAAGAGCACATGTACTTCAGCGGATTGCCCAGCCCGGCCGCGGCGGCGGTGGTCGCCGGTTTCGCCATCATGTTCTACACGCTTCGCCAAGACGCGAACGAGTTCAAGAAATTGATCGACGTGGGCCTGCAAGCGGCGCTGCCGTTTCTGGGGCTGCTGATAGCTTTGTTTATGGTCTCGCGGATACGCTACCCGCACGTGACCAATCGCATCCTGCGCGGCCAGCGGAGTTTCGGCCACGTGGTGGCGGTGCTGTTTTGTTTCGTGGCGATCCTGGTGTTCCGGGGCTATGCCCTGCCGATCGTGGCGACCGCCTTCGCCTTTTACGGCCCGACGCTTCTAGGTTGGCAACTTTGGATTCAACGCCGTCAGCGGGAAGAGCCACTTTTTTAGCGGTTGCCTTTGGCCCGGTCGGCAAGCGACCGGCGATGGGGAGAAAGTGATGTTTTCAGGAATCGTGGAAGCCCGCGGCGAAGTGGTGGAACTGCGGTCGGAGCCGCCGGGGGCGAGGCTCATCGTCCGGGAAGCGAAAATCGCCGCCGAAACGAAAGTCGCCGACAGCATCTCGGTCAACGGCTGTTGCCTGACGGTGATCGACCGCGGCGACGACACGTTCGCCTTCGAGGCGGGACCGGAAACGCTGAAACGGACAAACCTCGGCGGGTTGAAGCCCGGCAGCCCGGTGAACTTGGAGCGGGCCTTGGCCGTCGGCGACCGGCTCGGCGGTCATTTCGTCAGCGGGCACATCGACGGGGTGGGCGCGCTGCTGGAACGCGACGATTGCGGTCCGTGGGCGACGTTCTGGTTTTCCGTGCCCCGCGCGCTGGCCGTGCAGATGGCCTCGAAAGGCTCGATCGCCGTCGATGGCGTCAGCCTGACGATCGTCGACAGCGAGCCGGACCGGTTCAGCGTTGCCCTGATCCCTTACACGCTGGAAGTGACTACGCTCGGTCCCTTGCGGCCGGGTGGAAAAGTGAACCTCGAAACCGACCTCCTGGCCAAGTACGCGCAGCGGTTGGTGGAAGCGAAGCAATGGAAATGAAGGGCGAGGGGCGAGGGACGATGGACGAGGAGCGAGGGGTGGGCGGTTCATCGCCCAATGCCGTCCGCCAGACGCTCTCTTTTCTACAGCGCCGATTCGCCGAGAGGGGAATCCGGCCGCGGACGCGACTGGGGCAAAACTTTCTCGTCGACCTGAATCTGCTGGACGTCCTGCTGGCGGCGGCGGCGATCGACGCAAACGACGTGGTGCTGGAGGTCGGCGCCGGGACCGGATCGCTGACCGCGAAGCTGGCCGAGCGGGCGGCGGCCGTGGTGACCGTCGAGGTCGATCCGCAGTTGTTTCAGTTGGCCGCCGAGCATCTGCACCGCTTCGACAACGTGACGATGCTCCGTTGCGACGCCTTGAAAAACAAGAATCGGCTCAACCCGGCGGTGCTGGAAACGGTGGACGCCCAAATGGCCGTGCCGGGGCGACGGCTGAAACTGGTGGCCAATCTCCCCTACAACTGCGCCACCCCGCTGTTGAGCAACCTGCTGGCGCTGGACGACCCGCCGCGGACGATGACCGTCGCGATCCAAAGAGAGCTGGCCCAGCGGATCGCCGCCCGTCCGGGATGCAAGGACTTCGGAGCGCTGAGCGTTTGGGTGCAGGCCCAGTGTCGGGCGGAGATATTGCGAACGCTGCCGCCGGGGGTGTTCTGGCCCAGGCCCAAGGTCTCCTCCGCTTTCATCCAGATCGCGCTGGACGACCGATTGCGGTCGCGGATCCCCGATCGGCGGTTCTTTCACGATTTCATCCGCGCGATGTTTCTTCACCGCCGCAAGTACCTCCGTTCACAACTGCTTGGCGCGGCCGGGGGCCGGCTCGGCAAGGCGGACGTGGACGCCGTGCTGGCCGAGTTGAATCTCGATCCGGCCCTCCGCGCCGAACAACTGGAGGTCGATGCGCTGTTGGCGTTGTGCGAGGCGGCGCGGGCGTGATTGACCGCGTGGCGGGATCGTTGTATGATTCCCTTAATCGCTTGTGGTTCTGCAATGCCGAACAACGGGGAAAGCGCCATGCAATTCATCGAGATGTCGGGTAAAACGTTGCTGCGCGTGGTGAGCGACGACGAATTGCACCCCAACGAACTCGCCCGGCTGGGGCTGGCCGACGAGAGCATCGTGCGGATCAACCGCCAGGGCGACATCGAGCTCCGCCGCGCGGACCGCTGGGACGCGATCGGCGGCCTGCTGGGTGAATACGAGGAGCGGATCAAGCGCGAGACGGGATTGGATTGGGCGTAAGCGGTTGTCCAAGAACGTGTTTTGAAATTGAAAAATTAGTCTCCCCTCCCTTTGGAAGAGGGTTAAAGCGAGGGCCGATCGGCTGAAAAGCATCGGAAGTTGACGATGCAATCCAATTCGCCCACGCCCCCTGTCTCTCTCTCGCTTGCGGGAGAGGGGAGTAATACTTGATGCTTGGACAACCGCTAAGTCGTTACTGTTGCGGAAAGCTCCAAATCCGTAGGGTGCGTGCTTGCACGCACCTTATTTCGCGGCAAAACCAAGCTGGTGCGTGCAA
>JAFGLH010000133.1 GCA_016928165.1 Pirellulales bacterium
TCCAGAGCTTCATGACCAAGTGGTCTTGTCGTCGAACAACGTCCGGTATCAGTTCAAAGCCACACTGCTCGTAGAATCGAATCGCTCGTGAATTGTCGCGATGAACCATCAGCACGAGCCATTGCGGCCTCTCCTCAGCGACCCCGGTCCACTCGCGAGCTTTTCGTTGCCCCTCGGCAATCAAATGACACATGAGTTGCCGCGAATACCTCCATTCCGGTTCGGGCGGCTTTCCTCGATACTGGACGCCGATCCCAAGCATCGGGATCAGGACAATAGTCGTCCTTGCGCCCTTGGGTGGCGGCCACTGCCATTCCGACGTGCCAACAGCACCAAAACCAACAACTTCCCCATGTTCCGTTTCAAACAGCCAGACGCGTGTGCCCAGCTTCATTGAGTCAAGCACGTCAGAACCAAGAATCCATTCGGTGACATGCCTGGACCACGGCTCATCTCCACACGAAAAGCCGACCAAGCGAGCCTGGTCGGCTTCGGTAAATTCGATCGCGTACAGTTGGTTTGGATGATCCGTCATCCGCGCGACCCCATTATCGACGACGAGTGGGAAGTGCCTTCGGCTGAATCTTAGGGCGATTCGGTCGTGACGTGTCGCTGAGTGCGCGGGCCTCAGCTTCATTCATCACATAATCGTCTCGCTGGAAACTCGCAACGGCGTCCAGCATCTCAGCCACGTCGATGTCCGGCCACAAATCACGAGCTTGCACGTTAAGAGCCTCCGCCAGCTTCAAAATGGTCTTCTTCTGAGGTCGACAAGTACGATTGAGCATCTGAGAAATCGCGGGCTGGGAACAACCGGCGCGAGCGGCAAGTTCCTGTTGGGAAATTCGTTTTGTTTCCATCAACTCTCGGACGCGATCGGCAAACGCTGCCTCCTGTGTGTTCATCTTTTGGACTTCACTGGCCAATGGCAAACTCTCTGCGGCAGCATTGGCCTCCGACGCGATCAAGTCCAAGCCGTATTCTCCACTTTCCGAGTTTGGAAACAACGCATCGGCAATCGTCATCAACGCTCGCTGACGTTCGACCGCCGTCGTGCGCGGATTCTTAACTACGCCAAGCAGCCTGACCACGACCTCTTGTACAGCGTCACTACACTCCGCCAGCGCGCACCCGAAACGTTTCCGGTCCGGTTCAGGCATCGACCGCAGCCACTCGAACAGGCAAGCGACAGAGTCCAGCCGCTCGACCGTCTTGGGATCGTCAGGCAGTAGTGTTTCGACCATCGCTGTTCTCCAATTGAGGATTCTCAAGTGGCTCGTGTTACAATCCAACCCCTCAACCGCTCCCTCGCAATCACTTCGCGCCCCCGGAGGATTTCGATTGCCGCTTCCGAGAAAGGCTCGTCCACTCGCATCACAGACAGGATACAAATAGTGCCGCCGGGTTCTGGGCACGCCTCCTCGCAAAACACGACATGAAATCCGTCCGCCAGGCCAAAGCCATCCGTCACCGTCCCGACGAACAGTTCCTGGTTCGGAATCTGATAGCAGTCGAGATCTGCCACGCAGGCATCGCCTCGCGACCAGAACCTAAGTTTCATCGCGTGACGGCGAAGCTGGGCTCTGGCCGCGAGTCTCGGCATCACCAGATGACACATGTCCTGAAACGCAGGGCGACAAATCCGCACTCGCCGTAAAGGAAGCGTGTTCTCCGTTTCATCCAGACTCATCGGCTTGCCCTATAACAAAAATATAAGTAAAGTTCGGCCACGTCAAGCGGAAATCCGCAGCCACCAGAAAACATGCGTCGCAAGCTCTTGATGGTAAACGACTTCCGATCACAGACAATTATTCGCTGCCCCCCCCTGATGGCGGTGCGATTGTCAAGCGGACATGCTTGGACGTTCGATTCTTCCCGCGACCTTGGCTGCGGTTTGTCATTCCTCTGGTTCGATGAGCCGGACGACTTCGTTGCCGCATATCTTGCAGGTGCCTTCCAACAGCAGACACGTATCTTCCATCCGCCCGGAACGCAGTTGTATCGGAGTGCCCGTCAGGCAGTTTCCACACCAAACGGTTTCCAGAATCTTCTCTCGCGCCCAGTCGGGCACCTTCTCCCAACGCTTGCGCGCCTGAGGCGTGAACTGTGGAAAGGGTAGTGTAGTCATTTCAGTTGGCCTTTGCTGACGGATTCCCTCTCCAGTGGATATTGCGTGATGCCCGTCACATCGTATCTGATCGACGGCCGATCGCAAATCCACCGTCTGTTCAGGAGTGGACCTTCTCCGGGCGCCTCTCATCTATGGCAAGCCGGCGACAACGTCAGTCGGCGCGCCGTTGCTGCAACTTTTCGACTTGTTCCATGCGTTGCCGAAGATGCTCCTGGAGACTGGAGGGATGGATCGCCGCCCAGCACCATTGCTGCGGTGTTTGACGGCGCAAACCGAAAACATGGATGATTCCCGTTTGGTTGTCCCGGACTGTACCCTGATACTCATACTGGAGCCCGGAAATCACGTCACGCCCACGTGTGTGAAGGTCTCGTGTCAAGGCACGCTGCCGACCGGAATTACCAGGCAATCTGAGCACCTCGGCCGTAGCGAGTTCCTCCTCGGTCCATTGTTTGCCTACCAGGTCCCGATGCGGCCCAGCGACATCACCGGAGCGCAACGCCCGGACAAAATCGTCGTGCATATTTGCGCCCTGGAAGGTCCAGATGGCGAAGATAACTGCCATCGTCAAAGGGATAATCCCTATCGCAGCCCAGGCTTTTCGGTTCATGAGAAAGCTCCTTGCCGCTACCAAATGGAGACTTGCCGGCCTCACGTCTTGACGGTCCCTTCTGGGGGCCGAAACCAACCGGCTTGTTAACTCGCAGGGGGGTGTTAACCAGAGATTTGGAGATTTTTGGAGCGAAATTTGAGGGTCCGGTGGCAACCTTGGAGGTTGCTTTCGGACCCTGGTTTGTCAGTCGCGAAATGGAGATTTTCCGGCTGGCCGGCAGATCGACGTAAAGCCTTGCAGTAAATGCGGTTAAATGCGAAACGCCCGGCGGCCGGAATCTCGGCGTCGGGCGTTAACTGGATTGGCGGCAAACTTCGCTATTTTACCGAAAGCTCCCCGACTAGGACTCGAACCTAGGACTTAGCGGTTAACAGCCGCTCGCTCTACCAACTGAGCTATCGGGGAGTAACCTCTTTATATTAATATCTGTTTCCGTACTTGACAAGCCGGGTTATCTTTGCCGGCAGCGGCTGCGGATGGCGATCAGTTCCTTCATCAGGCGGTAATAATTTTCCCCGGCCTGGGGCGTGCCGAAGCCGTCGTGCAGGCGGCGGTAAAGCCGATACAGTTCGGCGTAGACCGTCGCGGCCTTTTTTTCGGGGCGATAGACCTTCGCTTTGACGCCGGTCATCCGCCGCTGCGCCTGGGCAACCGAACGATACGCCCCGCCGGCGACCGCGCCGAAAATCGCAGCGCCCAATGCGCATGTCTGTGCCGAACGGCTGATTTTCATAGGCCGGTTGCAAACGTCGGCGTAAATCTGCATGACGAAGGGGTTCTTTTCGGCGATGCCGCCGCAATTTATCACCTCGCGGACCTGGACGCCGTATTCCTCGAAGCGGTTGATGATTGTCAAGGCGCCGAAGGCCGTCGCCTCGACCAACGCCCGATATATCTCGGCCGCAGTCGTGTGAAGGGTCTGGCCGATCAACAGGCCGGACAGCAGCGGATCGACCAGGACGGTGCGGTTGCCGTTGTTCCAATCCAGCGCGAGCAAACCGCTTTCGCCGGGGGCCAATCGGGCGGCTTCCCGGGTAAGATATTCGTGCGGATCTCCCCGTTTCGCATAGCGTTCGGGCGTTAGTTGCTTGACGAACCAGTTAAAGATGTCGCCGACGGCCGATTGGCCAGCCTCCAGTCCGTACATGCCGGGGATGATCGAGCCGGGAACGACGCCGCAGAGGCCGGGCACATCGGGCAGCTCGCGGTCCATCGGGGCGACCATCATGTCGCAGGTGCTGGTGCCGATGATCTTGACGAGCGTGCCCGGTTTGATGCCCGCCCCGACCGCGCCCATATGCGCGTCGAATGCCCCGACGGCGACGGGAATATCCGGCGGCAGTCCTACCCGCGCGGCCACCTCGGCCGTCAACCGACCGGCCTGGCGATCGGCGGTCAGCGCGGGCGCGGCATAGCGGCGGCGGACCTCGACCAATTTCGGATCGAGCCGGGCGAGAAACGCCTCGTCCGGCAGGCCGCCCCAGGAGTCGTTGTACATTGCCTTGTGCCCGGCGGCGCAGATGCCGCGCGGCAGCGCGTCGGGCTCGAGCCGGCCGGTGAGATAGGCCGGAATGAAGTCGGCCAACTCGACCCAGGCGTAAGCCGCCTCGAACACCTTCGGCGCGGTCCGGCGGCAGTGGAGTATCTTGGACCAGAACCATTCGCTGCTGTATGTGCCGCCGCACTTGGCCAGGTATCCGCGTTTCGAGCGGACGACCTGTTCGGTAATTTCCGCCGCTTCCTCGTGCGAGGCGTGGTCTTTCCAGAGCCAGGCCTGGGCGGCGAGGTTTTTGCGGAACGACGGCTGCATACCCAGCGGCATGCCGTGTCTTCCGACCGGGATCGGCGTCGAGCCAGTGGTGTCGACGCCGATGCCGACCATTTTATCCGGCCGAAATCCGCGCCTACGCCCCGCCTTGCGGACCGCCTCGCCGACCGACCGGAAGAAGCCTTCTATATAGTCAGCCGGATTTTGCCGGGCCAGGTTCGGGTCTTTCGGATCGAGCAGCACGCCGTGTTCGCCGCTGGGATAATCGAACACGGAGCCGGCAATTTCCTTGCCGTCGTCAAGATCGACAACGACCGCTCGGACGCTGTTCGTGCCGTAATCGACGCCCAGCGAAAAGCCGAGTTTTGATCTGTTTTTCATGCCGAAAAGTCTAGCAAACGGCCTGAATGTCGTCAACGAGCATGGATTTTTGGTTTCCTCAGGCATGATTACCCGGACGGATGCTTGACAGTATATAGAATTCCAGTAAGAATGTTTTCGCTTGCGTCTTCATATACGCGGTCCGAAATTACCTCCTTACTTGCCCTATTCTTTGCGAGGCAGCGTCATGAAAGCGAGCTTCATTTTCACTCTCTGCGCGCCTATTGCGTTACTGGTCTTTGTCGGGTTCTCCGCGGCCGGGACGATATCTTATTCAGATCTTTGGGACGTCACTCAAGGCACGGTCGTCAGCAACCATAGCGGCGTCAAATCGAGCACCCATCCGAATGAAGAAATTTCATGCATGTTCGGCCTTAACTACTGTGCTACAGAATGCGGAAACACTCTTTTTAAGGATTATTATTGGGACCCAGGGTTTACGCATGTTCCCGCCGGCTACGTCCACTATGTTGAATGGAATACGCCGAGTTCCATTACATTGCGTAGCTTTGATCTCCATGCGGCGAATGACGGGGTAATGACTGCAAGGGCGTTTAATCGCTTTACGCTCTATTACAGCAGCGCTCCCGGCAATCCGTGGACTTCGTTTTACGATACCGGCGACGGTTTCTCCTACTTGGGCATGTTGGACCTCGAGTCGGATCTCACCCCGGTGAACGCCCAGTATTTTCGGGCCGAGTTCGTCCAGGCGCTGTGGACTTCAGGGGCAGCTATTGGACCGAGGATAATCGAACTCGACGGGTTCGAGACTTTTTTAGATGGAAGTCTTCCGGAACCCTCTTCCATAATTCTGCTCGCTGTTGCCTTCGCCGGCATATTGCCCCTTGCCCTCCGCCGCTATAAAAATGGCGGCGTCGGCGCCCTAGATTAACGAGGAGCAGCCCCGACCCGGCACGATTGTTCGGCCCAACGGCGCGGATATATATCCCGATCTTCTCTACCTCTACTGTCTAACCTGTGTTGACCAAACGTAAGTGGTTTTGTATAAGCACCTTCCTCACGGACGTACCCGAGGAAGGAGGATGTCGATGGAGCGACGTTTTGAGTTGCGA
>JAFGLH010000015.1 GCA_016928165.1 Pirellulales bacterium
GCTTTCCAGCGGAAAGTTCCGCTGGTGGCCGGTGTCGGGCACGGCATCGGCCAAGACGTTGGCGGTGTCCTTGCGGCAACCGTGCATGATTCGTTTTGAGGCATGTGGTATCGTGGGCTGTCGACACGCAACAACGTGGAGGGCAGCCGATGAATGCCAGCGAGAGACGCGACCTTCCTGCCGGATTGGAAGGGGTGCAGCGGCGGTTCGAGCGGTGGCGGCAGACGCGGAGGGGGCACGCACGGATCCCTGAGAGACTGTGGGCGGCAGCAGTGAAAGCAGCCGGCAGGCATGGCCTTCACCGCACCGTCCGGGCGCTGCGGCTGGACTACTACTCGTTGAAGGAACGGGTCGAACGACAAACGGGCACGGTCCGCACTCCGGCGGCCAGAGATACGGCCCGTCGATCGGCGACAAGAGGCCCGGCCGGCCGACGCACGGCCCGCGGCGCGGCGGTTCACCGTCGGTCGACTGTCCGACGGCGACCTGGCCGCCGAAGGGTCGATACGGCCCAGTCGCTGCCCGCCTTCCTGGAGTTGGCGTCGCCCGCCGCCCACGGCTTTGTTTCGGCGCCCGCCGGTCCCTGCCAATGTATCGTGGAATGGGAGGATGCGGAGGGGGCGAAGATGCGGATGGAACTGAAGGGGACGACGACGCCCGATCTGGCGGCGCTCAGTCGCAGCTTTTGGAATCGCGGATCATGATCCAGATCACGCCGCAGATGCGGATCGTGGTGGCCGTCGAGCCGGCCGACTTCCGTAAGGGGATCGACGGCCTGGCCCACGTCTGCAAGGAACTGCTGAAGCACGATCCGTTCGGCGGTTGGGTGTTCGTGTTCCGCAACCGGCCGGCCACGGCGGTGAAGCTGTTGGTGTATGACGGGCAGGGCTTCTGGCTTCTGCACAAGCGGCTTTCCAGCGGAAAGTTCCGCTGGTGGCCGGTGTCGGGCACGGCATCGGCCAAGACGTTGGCGGCGCACCAGTTGCACGTGTTGCTCTCGGCCGGCAATCCCGACGCGGTGCAGGCGGCGCCGGTGTGGCGGCCGGTCGGACCGGCCGATTGACGGCGAAGAAGAAAACGCCGCAAATCGCTCTTTGCGTTTTCCGCGGCGGTGTGCTATGTTGCTTCCGCGCGAAACGGACTTCGGATTTTGGGCACGGTTGCCGTCGAAAGTCGTTGCGGTCCCGCTGCCCGCCGCGTCGAGACGATTGCCGATGGTTGGGGCAGCGGTCATGCGTTCCACCACACCCACGATTCTCGATCTCGACATGCACCGGCTGGATGACGTGCTGCGGCGCGCCGCGGGGGCGCTTCCCGAAGACGACTACGCGATCCTCAAGGCGGTCGTCGAGTCCTACAGCTACATCGCCGACTTGGTGGGCGACAAGAACGCGAGCATCGCTCGCCTACGAAAGCTGTTGTTCGGGGCAAAGACGGAGAAGACCGCGGCGGTACTCGGCAAACAGAAGACGCCGTTGCCGGCTTCGTCCACGGCCGACGCCGCGCCCGATTCCTCCGCAGCGGCGACCGCGGCAACCGCCGCCGAAACCGCGGCGGGAGATGCTGCGGAAGGCGGCGAC
Source organism: Pirellulales bacterium (assembly GCA_016928165.1). GTDB lineage: Bacteria > Planctomycetota > Planctomycetia > Pirellulales > Thermoguttaceae > JAHIKV01. The sequence continues at coordinate 1,581 of JAFGLH010000015.1, forward strand.
ACGGCGCCCGCGAAGGGGCACGGGCGCAACGGGGCCGAGGCCTACACGGGCGCCGAGCAGATCCGCGTGCCGCACGAATCGCTGCAGGCGGGCGATGCTTGTCCGAAGTGCGAGGACGGCACGGTCTACGAATGGAAACATCCCGGGGTGTTGGTGCGGCTCGTGGGCCAGCCGCCGATCGGGGCCAAGGTGTATTATCTACAGAAGCTGCGTTGCGGCCTGTGCGGCGCGTTGTTCACGGCCGCGCCGCCCGCGGGCGTGGGCGACAAGAAGCATGACGTGACGGTGGGGAGCATGATCGCGCTGCTGAAATACGGGGCGGGGACGCCGTTCCACCGCGCAAAGAACTTGCAGGCGGACTTGGGCATTCCGCTGCCGGCCTCGACGCAATGGGGCATCGTCCGCGATCAGGCGGAGCGTGCCAAGCCGGCGTGGGAAGAACTCCTCGATCAAGCGGCGGATGGCGACGTGCTGTTCAACGACGACACTACGGTCAAGATCCTGGAAGCGATGGGCGCGCGTGGTCGGCAGACGGCGATGGCGGAGGAAGCGGCCGACGCCGCGGCCGAGGCTGGGGCAATGCCGGCGGCAGATACTGCGGAGGGCTCGGCCCAAAAATCCAAGGCGGAGCGGACGGGCACGTTCACCTCGGGCATCGTGGCCACGCGCGACGGCCGGCGGATCGCGTTGTTCTTCAGCGGGCATCAGCACGCCGGCGAGAATCTCAAGGACGTGCTGAGCCGGCGGGCGGCCGAACGCGGCGTGCCGATCTAGATGTCCGATGCCCTCTCGCGGAATCTGCCGGGTGAACTCCAGACGATCGTGGCGAACTGCCTGGCGCACGCTCGGCGGCGCTTCGTCGACGTGGTGGACCGTTTTCCCGAGGAGTGCCGGCACGTGCTGGAGTCTCTGGCCGTCGTCTACAAGAACGATGCCTCGGCCCGCGCGCAGCAGCTATCACCGCAAGCACGCCTGGAGCTTCACCAGGCCGAGAGCGGTCCGGTCATGGAGGAACTTCACGCCTGGCTTGTGCGGCAGTTCGAGGAGCGGCTGGTGGAGCCCAACTCGGCATTGGGCGGGGCCATCCGATACCTGTTGAAGCATTGGGCGAAGCTGACGCTTTTCTTGCGCGTGGCGGGGGCCCCGCTCGACAATAATATCTGCGAGCGGGCGTTGAAGCGGGCCATCCTGCACCGCAAGAATGCCCTCTTCTACAAGACGCACCGCGGCGCCCGCGTGGGCGACGTGTTCATGAGCTTGATCCACACCTGCGAACTCTGCGGGGCCAATCCCTTCGAGTACCTTACGGAGATCGACCGGCACGCGGCCGAGTTATCTTCCCGCCCGCAGGATTGGATGCCCTGGAACTACCGCGAGACGCTGGAGGGGCTGGAAGATGCCGAAACGCCGTCCGAAGAAGATCGTCTACAAGGCCGATGTTGCGGCACGGCTGCGCAAGGCGCTGTCGCAACGCACGAAACGCGAATTGATTGATGCGTTGGCGGAGTTGGCCGGAGACGATCGCGGAATCCTGCGGCGGCTCGACGCGCGCTTCGAGCTGGGAGCCTCGCTCCCGGAACTGGTGGGCGCGACGCGTCAAGCGATCGCCGATGCGACGGACTTCGACGAGCGGGAAATCAACTACAATTTCGACTACGACTATGCAGCCTACGGCGAGGTGAAACGCAACCTGGGCCGCTTGATCGCTCTGGGGCAGTTGCGGCTGGCGATGGAGCTTTCGCGGGAACTGATGGACCAAGGAAGCCACCAAGTCGAAATGAGCGACGAGGGCTTGATGACGAGCGACATCGAGGAGCGCTTGCAGGTGGTCGTCGCGGCCCTCCCGAAAAGCGATGTGCCGCCCAGGGAAATCGTCGCCTGGTGCAAAGCAATGCTCGCCAGCGACCGCGTCGGCTGCATCTACGATCGGGAGTTTCGAGCATTGCAGTGCCGCTTCGAAGCATCCGGCCCATAAATCGACTACCCCGCCCGCCGGCACTGCTGGCGTCCTTCTCACCCAGTCCCAAATCGCGGCCCCTCAGCCGCAAGAACATTTTGCACGCTCACCGCAAGGACACGA
>JAFGLH010000134.1 GCA_016928165.1 Pirellulales bacterium
CTTGCACGCACCAGCTTGGTTTTGCCGCGAAATAAGGTGCGTGCAAGCACGCACCCTACGGATTTGGAGCTTTCCGCAACAGGAACTTATTACACGGGCCGCAATCGGCCACGCCTAACACGACATAAATCGTCAGACGGACCACTACGTTGGAATTGACATCCTTCCCCGGGTGTTCCTTGAAACAGATCGTCGCCGTCGTCAAGCCGTATCTGGCCGAAAAGGTGCTGGAGACCTTGAATCGCCTGCCGATCGAGGCCTGCGGCGTCTGCGAAGTCAAGGGTTATGGCCGACAGAAAAGCTATCTCGACCAATATCGGGGCAGTGAATATTCAATGGCCTATTTACCCAAGGTGGAAATTTCCGTCTGGGTGGACGATACGGCGATGGAGGATGTAGTGCGGAAGATAGTTGAAGTTGCCCGCACGGGAAGAATGGGAGACGGGAAGATTTTCGTCCTCCCTGCCGTCGAGGGGGAATGTGGCAAACACTGAAAAAACAACGCCAGTCCTGGCGCTGGGGGCAGGACTGGCAAGCCAGATGAAATACAGTTGCTCTTCGGCGAGTTTAAGCCGAGGGGCGACGGTAATGTTGGTAAGCCAGGATGACTTCGTAAAGGTCCATCGAAATCGTCACCTCGTCGTCGGCGAAATCGCGCAACCAAGTGCGTTGCGATTGGACCGCGTCGGCAAGCAAGGGCATGATTTCCATCAGCGGGACGGTGACCGTTTCCCGCTGGTTTTCGAGGACTCCGACGTTGGCGGATTCGTCCTGGGGACCGTGATAGACTCGCAGATGGTTGGCCTGCATGGGGGCTTCCTTCCGTGATGTGCCCTCCCCGTCTGTGTTGTCTCCAGTTATATCGGCTATGGGTGACTTGCGGGTTTGATGTTTTTCGAGGAAAATATGAGTTTTTCTGATAATACGGGCCACCGATGGATACTTTGGAGACTGCGGTAACGATCGACCTGCGGCACCTCGGGCGCGGCCTGGACATTCCCTTGCGGCAGATCCAGGCCGCCGTCGAGTTGCTCGACGAGGGGAACACCGTTCCCTTTATCACGCGCTATCGCAAGGACCAGACGGGCGGGCTTGACGAGGAGCAAATTCGCGAAATCCAAGGCCGTCTGAGGGTGATGCGATTGCTCGCCGACCGCAAGCAGACCATCCTCCGCTCGATCGAATCGCAGGGAAAACTAAGCGAGGAATTGCGGAAGCGGATTTTGGCAGCCGCCACGCCAAAGCGGCTCGAAGACCTCTATCTTCCTTTCAAGCCGAAGAAGATGTCGCTGGCTACCCTGGCCCGATCGCGCGGTCTCGAAGCGCTGGCCGAAGAAATTTTCAGTGCCTCTCCGGCCTGCTCCGATCTCGACGCCCGGGCGGCCGACTTCATCAGCGTCGACCGCCAGGTGCCCACCGCCGCCGACGCCCTGTTGGGCGCCGGTCACATCATCGCCGAACGGATCAGCGAACAGGCCGAACTGCGGCAAAAACTCCGCGAAGTCGTGCAGCGGACCGGCGTGCTGGTCAGCAGCCGCATTCAAACCGAGACGAAACCCGCCGCGAAAGAAAAGAAAACCATCGAGGAAGAGAAAAAAGAACGGAAGGCCGACGAGGCGGACCCGACCAAGGAAGCCCCGCCGACCGGACGGCCGCCAGCGGAAGCCGAACAGGTCGAACCCGTTGTCGATCAGCCAGTGGATCAAGTTGTCGATGCCGTGCAACAGTCGGCCGGGGACGGCAGTACGACCGCCGTTCCAACTAATGAGGAATCAGCGGAGATCGTTGCTTCAACGGAATCGGAAACCGCCGCCGAGCCGCAAGCCGACGCGCCGGTGGAGCAGACTCCGGCGAGCGAGACTGCGGCCGCCGAGGGACAGCCCAATCCCGCCGAGCAAAAGAAACTCGCCCGGCAAAAAGCCAGGGAGGCGGCAAAGCTGAAGCGAGAGCAATTCAAAAAGAAGCGCGAAGAGAAACTGATCAAGGCCTTCAGCGATTACTTCGACTATCGCGAGAGCCTCCGCCGCATTCCGCCGCACCGCACGCTGGCCATCAACCGCGGCGAGAGGGCAAAAATCCTCCGCGTGCGGATCGAGTCCGACCTGCAAGCGATGATAAACATCTTGGAGGAGGCGGTCGTTCCGGCCGATCATCCCCACGCCGAGTATCTCCGCGGCTGCGCCCGCGACTCGCTGAGCCGATTGATACTCCCCAGCCTCGAACGCGAGGTCCGCCGCGAGGCGACCGAGCGGGCCGAGTCGCACGCGGTCAGCGTGTTTGCGAAAAACCTCCGCAATTTGCTGTTGCAGCCGCCGGTCCACGATCAACGCATCTTGGCCGTCGATCCTGGCTTCCGCAGCGGCTGCAAGCTGGCCGCGCTGGACCAGTTCGGCAACCTGTTGGACCACGGCGTGATCCACCTGGTGGGCAAGCCCGACCGACGCGAGGAAGCGAAAAAAACGGTCCTCGACCTGATCGAGAAGCATCAGTTGACCGTCATCGTGATCGGCAACGGGACCGCCTGTCGGCAGACCGAGGATTTCATCGCCCAGTTGATCGAGAGCGAGCTGAAGGACCGGGGCGTGGCCTACGTGATCGTCAACGAGGCCGGGGCCAGCGTCTATTCGACCAGCCGCGTCGGCCGCGAGGAGTTCCCCGACTGCGACGCCGTGTTGCGGGGGGCGATCTCCATCGGACGCCGGCTGCAAGACCCGTTGAGCGAACTGGTCAAGATCGACCCGGCCAACATCGGCGTCGGACTCTATCAACACGACGTGAAGGCCAAGCACCTCCGCGAATCGTTGGACGAGGTGGTCGAGTCGTGCGTCAACTTCGTGGGCGTGGACGCCAACACGGCCAGTCCGGCGTTGCTGAGATACGTCTCCGGTCTGAACCAGCTTACCGCCCGGCGGCTCTGCGAATATCGCCGCGAGCACGGGCCGTTCAAATCCCGACAGCAGTTGCGCGAGGTGCCCGGGCTGGGCGAAGCGACCTTCGTTCAGGCGGCCGGGTTCCTGAAAATCTCCCGCGGCGAAAACCCTTTGGACACCACCTGGATACATCCGGAAAGCTACGAGACGGCCAACGGCGTCGTCGGGCGGCTGCTCGGCGAAGGGGCCGACCTGGGCAACAAGGAGACCGTCGCCGCGCTGGCCGAGCCGATCGCCAAGGTGGAACTCGCCTCGCTGGCCGGCGAACTGGGCGTGGGCGAATTGACGCTCAAAGACATTCTTGCCCAACTGGTCCGTCCGGGCCGCGACCCCCGCGAGGACTTGCCCGCCCCTGTCTTCAAACGGGGCGTGCTCAACCTCGAAGACCTCGAAGTGAACATGGAGTTGACCGGCACGGTGCTGAACGTGGTCGATTTCGGCTGCTTTGTCGACATCGGCATGCACCACAGCGGCCTGGTCCACGTCAGCCGGCTGGCCGACAAGTACGTCCGCGATCCGCACGACGTGGTGGCCGTCGGCGACATCGTCAAGGTCTGGGTGCTGGGCATCGACAAAGAGCGGCAGCGAGTCTCGTTGACTATGGTCCGGCCCGGCTCCGAACGGCCGAAACCGTCGTTGCGACACCATAAAGCCGCGGCTGGCGGTCGCGCCCAGCCAGAAAAAACCGACGACCGCCGCCCCCCGCGTCGAAAGCCGGAGGGCGAGCGTCCTCGGGGCAAAAAGCCCGAAGATCGTCGCGGTCCGCAGAGTCGTGGCCGCCGCGACCAGCGTCACCCGCCCTATCGTCCTCGCCCGCGGCCGAAGCCATTGACGCCGATTACCGAAGAGATGAAGACCGGCAAGGAGCCAATGCGGACCTTCGGCGACCTGCTGCAATTTTATCGGCAGAAGCCGGCCGAAGCGGACGACCAGCCGCCGCCGGCCAAGGAAGAATCTCCAAAGCCGGCGCCTGTCGAGACGGATCCCGCTCCGCCGGTCGAGCAAGACACCCCGGCGGAGGAAAAGCCCGAATCACTTCCATCCGATCCGCCGACGGAAAACCCGGGCGTCGTCGCCGAGGAGTCTTCCGAACAACCGCCGTCGCGGTAATTTTCATGCGAGAATCGGAATCGAACAACCGCGTTAAGAATGTGCGGCGGGGCGATTCGTTGGTTTCTCACCCCCGCTCTTTTCTCGCGGGAGCGGCCGCGCCTTGGAACGGGCTGCGGTTCATGTCCGACAACCCCGGGCTGTGGCGTTACGGCCTGCTGCCGATCGCCGTGAACCTATTGATTACCGGCTTGCTGCTGGGGCTGCTGATCGGCGGGGGATTCTATTTCTTGCCGGCGATGCACGACTATTTCGCCGGCGGCTGGTGGTGGCGGATCGTCGAGGTCTTCGCTGTTCTGGCAACGATAATCGCTGCCGTCGGGTTGCTATTGGCCGTTTGGCTCGTCCTGCAAGCGGTCCTCTGCGGCTGGTTCTACGACCTGTTGGCTCGGCAGGTCGAACTGCGGCTGGGCACAAGCCCCGACGAACTGAAAGACGCCCCGATCGCGGTCCAAGCGATCGACGCGCTCCGCGCGGTCGGTTTCATCGTGGTGGTCAACATGGGCTGTCTCATCGTGCAAATAGTGCCGGTGGTTGGCTCGGCGTTGGGCCTTTGCGGCAGCTACTATTTCACCTGCGCGACGCTGGGTTACGAGTTTTTCGATTATCCGCTCGCATTGCGCGGCCTGCGGCGGCGGGACAAACTGGCCTTCGTCCGCCGCCATCGTCCGAGCACGCTCGGGCTAGGCACTTCCGTGGCGCTATTAGCCTTTGTGCCGGTCGTCAGCGCCGTGTTTCTCACCACCGCCGTCGTCGGCGGGGTATTGCTGCATAAGCGGCTTCAATAAGTCCCATCTCATTTTGGGAAAGGTCTCCCCACAGCCCTTTTTCCGGCGGGCGAGGGGAGTACGGATATTCTCAGCCCTTGAGGAACTTGCGGCGGATGGCGGCCAGTGTCCGCAGGGCGGGTTTGGCCTGGCGGCGGTCGTCGAACAGACCGCCGTGCGGGAAGTCGTGCGCCTGGGCGTCGAGCAACTGGTTCCAAAGCACGCCCTGGACCGACGGCCGGGCGAGGAAGAAGGGGATCAGCCGCGCAGCGGACGACTGTTGGGCCGCCGGCGTCCAACTGCCGGGAGGAAGCGAAATCTTCCGCACCGCCAGCGGGTCGTCGTGATACGCGCTGGGCGCGCATATCGACAGCCACAAGGGCAGCCCCAGCAGGCCCCACAGGTCCAGTTGCCGGCCGAACTCCAAGATGTGCCGCCGCATCGTCCCGCCGGGAGAGTAGCCGACGTTCATCTCCATCACCACGCCCGACAGGCCGATGTCCGCGCGGACCAGCGCGTCGGCGAAATGGAAGGGGGGGAAGTCCGCGTGGCGGTCGCGCGTGTACTCCGCCCAAGGCTGGTCGAAAGAGACCAACGCCGGGGCGTCGGGGTCCAGCCGGCGGGTTAATTCGACGGTGCGGACGACCAGCCTCAGCCGCTCCTGCTCGGACATGGAGAGCACGTCGGAGTTTACCCGGCCGGCGCAAATCCAATAATCGACCCGGCCGCGATAGCGTTCGACGGTCGCGCGGACCAGCGTCGAGGCGAACTCCAGCACGTTTTCAAAGTCGTCCTCGAACAGGTAGAGCCAGTCGGGCAAATCGCGGTGGTCCAGCAGCAGCAGGGGGCCGGCGATTACCTTCAGGCCGTGTTCCCGGCACCACTCGATCTGCCGATCGTTGATCGTCCAGGAAAATTTACCCTCGGTCGATTCGGTGTCACGCCAACAGATGGGTATCTCGGCGGCGTTGAAGGTGGCGAGGAACTGTCGCGAGGTGTAGGCGTCCAACAGGTCGTTGCCCAACGAGGCGCCGAGCACTCCGAGCGGCGGCGACCCGTTGCGGCGCCTGGCGGCGATTGCCTGTTCGGTATAGGCGACGGCCAGCAGATCGGCCGCCTCGAGGGACGCGCGAAGCGACTCGTCGGCGCAGCGGGCCGAGGTCGCCGGGTCGTGCTGCGCGACCGACGCGCACGAAAGCCGCTCGACCGCGACGGCCAGCCGGGCCTCGACCCCCTTGGGAACGGACAAACCTATCACTCGCCAGTCAGAGAGCTGATTGTGGACCTGGGAGAGCGTGCCGCGGGCGAGTTCCAAGGGAAGCAGATAGGGTTCGCTCCGTTCGATAAGGCTGCCGGTGGAGAGGGTCACTTGTCCCTGTCCCTCAACCGGCCAAGAGACATGCAGGCGGGCGGAGTCGGAAACAGAACGATGCAGCAACAGCAGATCCCCATCCACGGCGGCGCGCAGCGGCCAACTCGTCCGATCGAGGCCCGAGAGATACGCGTCGCGGGCAAACCGCGCCGTGTTGCGTTCGGCCGGGAAGACGCGAAATCGCATCATGCCCATCTGGACTGCATCCTCGGAAAAATACTTTAAGCGAATTAAACTTTTTAATTTACACGAGCGCCAAACCGACGGCAAGCGGAGCGGCTGCGTGAAGCAGTGGGCAGTGGATAGCGGATAGTGTATAGTGTGCGGGTTGAATCGGGTTCGAGTTGCGAAGCCTCAAGCGGCCTCCGACGCATTTTTGAGGTGTCGTCATGTTGGGGCGGCGGCAGTATGTTGGGGCGGCAGTTAAACTACCGCCCCAACCACTATCCACTACTCACTATCCACTACCCGCTATTTTCACTACCCGCTAATGCCGACGATAGTAAAAGAAACGCAGTTGCCGGGAATTCCAAGGTCGAAGGGCAAAGTACGCGACATTTACGACCTGGGCGATCGGCTGCTGCTGGTCAGCACCGACCGGATCAGCGCGTTCGATTGGGTCCTGCCGACCGGGATACCCGACAAAGGACGCGTGCTGACCCAAATCGCCGCCTTCTGGTTCCGCTTGCTCGACGAGCCGAACCACCTGATCTCGACCGACGTTGAGGAGATGGGCCTTCCGACGGGCACGGACCTGGAGCTTTTCGCCGGCCGCTCCACGCTTTGTCGAAAAACGCGGGTCGTACCCATAGAATGCGTGGTCCGCGGCTACCTAGCCGGCTCGGGCTGGAATGAGTATCGGCAAAGCGGCACGGTCTGCGGGATCGAGTTGCCCGCCGGACTGAGCGAGTGCGCCAAGCTGCCCGAGCCGATATTCACGCCGGCGACGAAGGCGGCGGAAGGCCACGACGAGAACATTTCCTTCCGGCGGATGGCGGAGATCGTCGGCCGGGAGTTGGCCGAGGAGCTGCGCCGCCGCAGCCTTCGCATATATAATTTTGGGGCGGAACGCGCACTGCGGCGTGGAATCATCGTCGCCGACACGAAATTCGAGTTCGGCCGCCTCGACGACGAGTTGCTGTTGATCGACGAGGTGCTCACGCCGGACAGTTCCCGTTTTTGGCCCGCCGATCAATACGCTCCCGGCCGCGGCCAGCCTTCGTTCGACAAGCAGTACGTGCGCGACTGGCTATCGACGACCGATTGGGACAAGAACAGCCCGCCGCCGCCGTTGCCCGACGAGGTGGCGGCGAAGACGCGGGAAAAATACATCGAAGCCTACCGGCGGCTGACCGACCGGCGGTATGAGGTTTGATGACCGAAGTGGGCGCAGGAGAACTCGAATCTCCGACCTCGTCCTTATCAGTTTCGGAATACCCCCCTTGTGTAAGTGTTCCCCCGTCATTTTCTATTTTCGTAACTATTGACGGTTATTAGGAGTTATGGTAACTTCTATATTGCTGGGGTTACGTCTCTGTTGACGTGTTTTTCTGTCTGGCGTAACCCCGGCGTAACCCCGGCGCGATGCAACCCCAGGGACAAGGGCGAAAAAAATGACCCCAACAACTCGGTTCCGGTTCTCCAAAAAACGTATTGACGCCCTGCCGATCCCCGCCAACGGACGGGCGGAATACCGAGACCTTGCCACCCCTGGGCTTGTCCTTCGCGTCACCTCCAATAGGGCTATGTCATTTAGCCTTTTCCGCCGGGTCAACGGCCGTCCAGTTCGCTGCACCCTCGGAGCCTACCCGGCCGTGACTGTGGAACAAGCACAACGCCGCGCCAGAGAACTATCGGGGGAGATCGTCAAGGGAATCGACCCCCGGTCCGCCCGGCGCAAGGCACGCGCGGAGCCGACGCTGGCCGTGCTGTTCACGCACTGGATGGAAACCCACGCCAAACCAAGGAAGAAAACATGGGCCGCCGACCAGCGCCAATATGACGCCTACTTGAAACCGTGGGCTGGGCGTCGGCTGTCCGACATACGCAAGGCCGACATTGCCGCACTGCAATCGAAGATTGCGGAAGAAAAGGGGAGGTATATCGCAAACAAGGTGTTGTCGCTGTTAAGGGCGATGTTCAACCGCGCCGCCGACATCGGGTTTTCCGGCGGCAACCCGACTACCGGCATAAAAAAATACCCGGAGGAAAAACGCGACCGATTCTTGCACGGCGAAGAACTCCGCGCTTTTTTCATGGCGCTTGCCGACGAACCCAACGAAAACCTCCGCGATTATTTTCTGTTTTCGCTGCTGACGGGAGTGAGAAAAAGCAACGCAATGGCAGCAAGGTGGGAACAGATAGACCATGCCACCGGCTTGTGGAGAATCCCCGAAACCAAGAGCGGGCAGCCCGTGGTTGTGCCCCTCGTCGCGCCCGTTCTGCAACTGTTGCGGAGCCGCCAAGAGGCCGCGAACGGCAACCCGTGGGTTTTTCCTTCGCACGGCAAGACCGGGCATATAGTGGAACCCAAGAGCGCATGGAAGCGGATCATCGAACGTGCCGGACTGTCTGACGTTCGGCCGCATGACCTGAGGAGAAGTCTCGGTTCTTGGATGGCGATGACGCAGGCCAGCCTGCCCACGATTGGCAGGATGCTGGGGCACACACAACCTTCAACCACGGCAATCTACGCCCGCCTAGCGGTCGATCCGGTCCGCGAAGCAGCGGAAAAGGCCACGGCCGCGATGTTGGCCGCCGGCGGACGCAATCTGCTGACGGCGGAAAAAGGAGGAGGGTAAGGATGACCGAAGAGGAACGTCTGAAAAAAAAATATGGAGGCTTTCTCGATTTCGGCGAAAAGCAGGGAGCGGAATGGCTTGCCGAGTTTCGCGACAACCAGGCCGCGATTATTGAAGCGCTTGACGATTGGCAACAGGCCGCAAAATGGATTGCGGTTGACGCGCAAGAATACAACCTGTCGCCCGGAATGGGGTTTTCTGTTCCGCCGTGGTTTTCGACCCTCACAGACATTTTGACTTTGTGGTGCGATGCCGAGTTGCATATCGCGCCGACCGCCCTTGTCGAGTTTAAGCGGCGCATGCTCGATTTTAAGGGCTATAAAGAGGCAATGCCGGATGGAATGATAGAGCTGCGCCGTGTGCCGATGACCGACGATGAAATTGATGCTTGTTTTTATTCTGCGAAGGAGACGTGGAACCGCATTTTTCACGCGTCGTTGGCGCGGACGACGGCGGATAAAGCGGACAACAAAATGAACAATGGAAAATTATCTTTGCCCGACTCCTCCGACTTGATCCGCCTTGCTAAAAAAATCAAGGAAGAGCTTCCCGTCGGCGGGTCGAAAATTGACATAGCTCGCGACTTCACGGAGGGCGACGAAAAGCGGGCAACCTCTCTCTTGCGGCAACTCCGCCGCTATCCGGCCCTGTTGTCTTGACGGTCGATCCGCGCGGACAAAGCGGACACCAAAACGGACACCAAAATTTTTTTCTTCCCCGTTTTCTGCGGAAAATACCGCGTTTTTCGCGCGGACAAGCGGACAGTTGATTTGACACGCCCGCCCTCTTTTTTTAATTTTGCCCCGCGTTGACGCAATTTAATTTTTTAGTGGAGAATTTTACGATGCAAGTTCCAATTTTGATGGATTGCCCCGAACTGCTGACCCGCGACCAGGCCGCGGAGTACTTGGGAGTGAAGCCGCAAACCCTGGCGATATGGGCGCTTAATAATCGTTATGGCCTCCCGATGATAAAGGTAGGTCGCCTTTGTAAATACCGCCGCGACGACCTTGACGCCTTTTTGAAACGCCGCACGGTCGGTGGCGGGGCCGAGTAGGGGGGCCAATTATGAAACGTGACGGTGATAGTCCAGCGGTGGACTCTCGGCGCGGTGGCTTAGGATTTACGCCCCGGAAGCTGTGCCGGCGATCGAGAGGGGAGAGATAAAAGTGACGCCTACTTACATGCGGTGCCGCGATATGTTGGTAATGAAAATTGTGCGCGAGACGGAGGAGGAGGGCCGCCGATGAATTCTGAGCTTCTTGACCGGCCGCCACCGCATGACCTTGCCGCCGAACGGCAGTTGATTGGGTCGATTCTTTTGGAACCGGACCGGCTTGACGATGTGCAAAGCCTCTTGCGTCCGAATGATTTTCATGTCGAGGCGCACCGGCTGATATACGGCCATTTTCTTGCCCTGCGGAACGGCGGCGGCGGCGCGATCGACGCGACCCTTTTGTTTGATCGGTTGCAATCGACCGGCGACTTGGAGGCCGTGGGCGGAGCGAATGGCGAAGCGGCGGCGGTACTCGCCGAATGCGTTCATTCCGTGGCAACCGCCGAAAACGCTGCGTACTACGCAAAGATAATCCGCGGCAAAGCCGATTTACGCCGCGTCATTCACACCGCAACGGGCATTTTACAGGACGCCTACAACGGCGTGCAGCCAGCGGTATTGCGGCAGCGGTTGGAATCCGCGATGGCGAAAATAGACGCCGACGCTGGTATCGACTTCGCTCCCATGACGCTTGCCGAACTAATGCAGCGGGATGTCACGGTCGAATACTTAATTGAAAATCTTCTCGTGGCCGCGCAGCCAATCCTCTTAGCAGGCCCGGTTAAGTCTTTGAAAACGTCGATCCTCCTGGACCTCTGCTTGGCACTCGCAATGGGCGGGCATTTTCTCGGCTACTTCCGCGTCCAACGCTCGATTGCCGTCGGCGTGATGACCGGCGAATCCGGTTTGCCAACAATCAAGGATACGCTGGCGCGGATCGGCTTGGCGGCCGGAACGAATCCGGCCGGTATAACGCGGCTGATTGTCAGTGATCGAATCCCCCACCTATCGAATCCCGCTCACCTGGACGCAATCAAAAAATTGATTCTCGACTATGAGTTGGAATTGCTGGCGATCGACCCCGCCTATCTCGCCCTCGATGGAACCGACGCCGCGAACGTCATGGTATTCGGCCAGCAGTTGCGGGCAGTCTCGGAATTGTGCCAGCAGATGGGCGTGGCACTTTTATTGTGCCACCATACCCGGAAGGGATCGGGAATCGACGGTCAACCGCTTGAACTGACCGACGCGGCATGGGCCGGTTTTGCGGAACATTGCCGTCAGTGGCTACTCATAAATCACCGCGAGAAATACGACCAGGAGAACGGCACCGCTCGACTGTGGTTGAAGGGCGGCGGTAGCGCTGGGCATGGCGGACAATGGGCCGTGGATATTCACCAAGGCCGTCTGTCCGATCTGGGCGGGAGGGTGTGGGAGGTGTCGGTTTTGACGCCGGATGAAGCCTATGACGCCGTGGCGGATCAGCGGGAAGCCGAGCGGGAAGCCATTCAACAGAAAAAATTAGAGCGGGACAAGAAGGTCGTGGTCGATGCCGTCGCTAAATTCAAGATTGGGGAAACCGCCGGCACACTTCGGACACGCACTGGTATGAGCGGCACCCGATTTAATATCGCAATCGCAGCCGCACTTAATGAAGGAATGGTAGTCGAGTGCGAAGTCACAAAACCGAATCGGAAGAAACCATATCCGGCGTATAAACTAGCGGAATGAGAATCACCCAATGGTAGCTACTGGACTAACTGGACAAAGCTACTGGACTGGTTGGAGTCCAATAGGGGGTCGGACCTATTGGACACGGGGGCCTATAAGGCCCCGTCCAAGTCCAATAGGTCCGCGTCCAGGTCCAAGCCACCACCTGGACAGAATCCAATAGGTCTGACCAATGAAACGAAAATCGACAACTGAAGAGTGGCCGCCGAAGGAACTGCAACTGCCCAACACGATCAAGGGAATCGAGGCGGGCAGACCGGCGGCGCAGCCCCGCGACAACAGCCGCGCGGCCGTGCTGGCGCGACTGGGGCGGCTGGGGCGGCTGACTGGCGACGGGGTAGGGGGGGGCTAAATCGCTAAAATAGGAAGACTGTGAGACCGTTTGTTAGGCGCGCGTATTTTTTGGCAAAATTGACATAGGGGGGTATCCCCAGGCGCAATCCTTTAACCCCAGCGGACAAACATGATCCCAGAACAAAATTTTGACCCCCGCACCATCCCCGACACAGCACTTTCCAATTTTCGTCGGTTGGCGCTTAAACAAGTCGCGGAAGACGCACCTGTTTTCGGTGAATGGCTGCGAAGTTGGTGCGAGACCGAGCAATATTGGCGCGCGACGGACCCCAAAAACCGGCCGGAAAAACACTTTATTGCCTTGCCACCGGTCTGCGCCTGGACGGACCGCGAACTTGGTGCGGCCGTCCGCGCAGCGGCGGTTCTGAGCTACCGCACTCTCCCCGTTGAAATTGGCGTTTTTGTAGATCGAATCGTGTTGGCGATTTCAGAAGAGGCCGCTGACCGGCTGATAAAACACAATGATTGAATTTTGTCCACATTGCGGCGCGAGACTGTTCGTTGTGAACAGCATTATTTCGGGCGGTTTTCGGATCCGCTACTTTGGATGCCGCCGTTGCGGCTACCGGCCGCCGGACAACAAGAAAATCGTCCCGCTGCAATTTGCCCCGCCGCGAGTTATTGCTACCGGTAGCACTGAACGTGCTTCCACAATCTCCAAATTACAATAACATTAAACCAGAAGAAGTCACGATGGATACAAACGAAAAAATCGAGCCGTTGCTTGACGCGGCCGCCGTTGCGGCCGGCATGGGCGTGTCGCAGCAAACCCTGCGTCGTTGGTGGCGAGCCGGTCAATTCCCAGCGCCGTTGCGTTGCGGACGAAGGCTACTCCGCTGGCGATTATCAGACATCAAAAATTGGTTTACGCAAAAAAAAGGCACGGAAAATGGAAACTCAGTTGCAACGCGGGACGGAATTGCGCCGCGAAACAGAAAAAATCTGCGATTCGGACGTGAAAAAGCTGCGACAGCGAATGCTCGACTTAATTGCGCGAATGGAGCGGCTGAATGAGCTTCCTCGTCGGTTAAACGCTGAGGAGCGCGTGGAATTTGACGCGCTCGACCGCGAGGCGCGACGAATCGGCGACATGTCCGCGCGGCCGGATATTAAAAAAGACAGCCCGTGCGATCCATTCGCAGACGACGGCAACGCGCGAACCGCCAACGCCGAAGGCGCGCGGTTCGTCGATCAAGAAGGGCGGCCGCTCCATGTTCTCACGCCCGACCAAAAACTCGTTGACTTGCCCAGCGCTGACGGCGCGCGATTCCAACCGCTCTCTCTCGGGAAACTCATTGTAGGTCTCACTACCGGGCGATGGACCGACGCCAAGTCTGAGCAACTTGCAATGGCCGAAAATTGGAACAGCGGCGGCGGGTTTCTGGTCAGCGACGTTTTCACCAGGGCCATAATCGACTTTGCTCGCGCTCACACGGCGGTCATCCGCGCGGGCGCGATCACAATCCCCTGGACGGGCGGCGACACTCTCAAAATGGCGCGCGTCGCCGCCGACCCAATTTTTGAGGTCGTTGCCGAAAACGCGGAGTTGACGGAGCGCGAATTGACGTTTGGCCAGCGGACCTTCACGGCCGAAAAAATCGCGTGCCTAATCAGCATGAGCCGCGAGCTGGCGTCCGACGCCCCGAACGCGGCGGAGATTGTCGAGCAAACACTCGCGCGGGCGCTGGCGGTCGAAATTGATAGACTTGCCCTCGTCGGCTCCGGCTCTGCCGAGCCGAACGGATTGCTTTATTATACGGGTGTCCAGTCAACGGATTCGATCGGCGCGATTGCGTGGGAGGATGTTCACGCGGCAAAAGTGGCCGTCGAAAACAACAATTTCACTCCGACGGGCTATATTTGCAGCCCTACGATTGGGGGCAACCTGGACATAATAACAGGCGGCGACGGCGCAAACTCCTCAAAAGTATGGCTCGGCCCGCCGCCGAGCCTGGCCGACGTGCCGCGATTCACAACCACAAACTGCCCCGACGCCAACCTATTCGTCGGTCAATGGAACCAGTTCGCGATCGCGATGCGGCAGGATGCTCAGATCGAAATCAGCTCGTCGGCCGGAGATGCTTTCAAGAAGCATCAGTTATGGATAAAAATTACGTGGCGCGGCGACGTGGGCTGCCTCAGTGAACGCGGTTTTCACATTCTAAAGGGAATCACCTGATTTATTTTCGCCATTTTTTATTTTTTGCTATCCTCCAGGCCCGTCCGGCTTGTCGTCGGCGGGCTTTTTTCTATCATGCGAAAACGAATCTACATTAGCGGCCCCCTGACCTCCTCGGGCAACGTCCGCGAAAACCTCGAGCGCGCGATGGCCGCGGCTCGGGCTTTGATCGAAGCCGGGTTTGCTCCGTTCTGCCCGCACCTGTCATACCACCTCGACCCGGCGGAAGAGTACCCGCACGCGACATGGATGGAAATTGAGTTGCCGTGGGTCGCGGTTGCCGACGCTGTTCTCCGCTTGCCTGGCGAATCGGTCGGCGCGGACATTGAAGTAGACCATGCCGAGCGGTTGGGCATACCCGTGTTCCACACCATCGGCGACCTGGCGGAACACTTCGCCTTGGAGGACGCGGCGGCATGACGGAGCATCCCAAGAAAAGCACAAGGCCCCGGAATATCCAGGGCCTTTCGATCAAGGCAGCGGCGGGCTTGCAATCGCCCTTGCCGTTGCCTGCTGCGCCTTGCGGCACAGTCTTACAAGCCCCCGAAGGGGAACAATGGAATTATCGCCTATCCTCGCCAAAGAATCAAGGAGAAGTGAAGCCAAGGCCCGCCAAGACAGCCGATCGAATCGCCGCAAAGTCTTGTGGGCACACAACATGCGAAACGTATATCCGTTTTCCGGTAGTCGGGTGTTTCCCGACGCACACCCTGTCCAACCGCCATAGTGCCACAGTGGCCACCATATCGCACTTAGCCCAGCACCTTTTCCGGCGCAGAGACACCGGCAAAGATAGGCCCTGCAATTCGTGGTGCCACTTCTCAACCGGGCACGGTTCCACGGTCGAGATTGGCACCACAGTAACCAGTTGGCTGCGGCACTTCGATATGACCACCACCGGCCGTTTCTTCACCATTTCAGGCGGTCGAAAGCCCGTGTTGAAATCGCAGATGAGGACTTGGCCGGGCTTCGGGTGGAAATTGACGGGCATGATCGGGCAAATATACCGGGCGGCGGCTGGCAACGCAACCGATGTGGTAGGTCGGCGGCGCGAAGGGGCACTTGCGAAAGGGGCATCGAACATCGACCGAGGCCGCCGGAACGCGGTAGGCGCAACGTGGGGCGTCAGTTTTCGATGGATCGGTCCTGAACGGCTGAATACTTGAACAAAACGACACTATTCGGCTGTGGCGCGTCGAGTACATCGTGTTCGATCCCAAGGCCGTCCACGTCTACGCGGTCGAAGTATCCGACCGCCTGGCCGCCGACTTGCGAGCCGCCTGGGCGACGTGGGGCGAAGGCGGCGCCACAGAGGCCCCGAGCCAACCCAAGGGCAAGACCGCGCTTCGCGTCTAACGCGCGCTTGTGCCGAAGGTGTCGAGACACCACTTGACCCCGAGAAACGCGAGAGGGCGCAATCCGAAGGGCCGTTTTAATGAAACCAACCGACCGAATCTGTTGCGTCCGTCAAGAATCGCCCAGTTTTGGGAAAATGACCGAATCGACCTCCAAGCCGAGCAAAGCCGAGCCGGTCGCGGTGGAACCCTATGTCTGTCCCGGTTGCGGGTACACGGTCAACTTGCGGCCATGCGTTATCTGTCGCGCCCTGGCCGCGAAACGAGCGCGAAAGACGAGGGGGGCTTATAGCAAACAAGCACCGCCGCCACCTGACGCCCAACCAGCTTGCCGTCGCGGCGGGCAAGGCCGATAAGCTGTACGAAAAGCTAAGCTGGCAGCCGAAGCAGAGGAACGGCGCCTATCCACACTCAAAAAAGGCGACAAAACTCCCGATGTGGTCTACGGACCACAACGGGAAAAAGGCAAGACCCGCGACAACGTAGGCGCGCTGTTCGGGGTGTCGGACAGCACGGCCGACCGCGGCCACCGAAGCCGAGTAGCCCCCGGTCCCCACCCCGGTCAACGCGGCCGGGGTTTTTCATGCGCCGGATGTAGGCGTGGGCGTAACCCCAGCCGTAACCCCGATCCACTCCACGTCCAACCGGACGCCTTTCGACCGTTTTTCCTGTTGGGGTTACGATACTCTTTTCTGGCGTAACCCCGGCGCAACCCCAGCCTTTTCACCGCTACGTGCGCAAAAAACCGCCCGACGTAACTTGTTGCTACATCGGGCTTTGCGAGTGGGCGCAGGAGAACTCGAATCTCCGACCTCGTCCTTATCAGGGACGCGCTCTAACCAACTGAGCTATGCGCCCGAACGCTACAAGTCGTTGTTTTTTAAGGATTTATACCACCTCGCAAAGCATCCCCAAGTTTACATGCCGTATAGGAGCAAGCTATTCTACACCGATTTTGGCCTCCCTGCCAGTCCAAAAGCTTACAAACCCGTCCACGGTCTGCTCAAATAGGGGATGTGAATCGTCTACTCGGATGTTTGTAGATTGAACGCCATGCCGCGCCCGCCGCTCGACGCCCGACGCATCGACATCTGGCACGTCTCGCCGGGCGCAATCGCCGATCCCGCCAAGATCGACGCGTTCCGCTCCATTTTATCGCCGGATGAACTGGAGCGTTTGGATCGCTTCACGCACGACGGGTCGCGGCGGCTGTTTTTAGCCGCCCGAGGGACGTTGCGTGAAGTGTTGTCTCGCTACACCGGCGTGGGGCCGGGCGAGTTGGCGTTTCGCTATGGGGTCCACGGCAAACCGTCGCTGGCCTCGCCGAGCGATTCGCCATTGGAGTTTAGCCTTTCACGCGCGCCGGGTCTGGCGATTTGCGCCGTCGCTTCGGTCCCGGTCGGCGTGGACGTGGAGCGCGAGCGGACGATTACGGGGGCGTTGGAGACGGCGCGTGGATTTTTCGCCGCGGCCGAGACGGCGGAGTTGGCAAAACTCCCCGCCGCCCGACGAAGCGCGGTTTTCCTCGACTATTGGACCCTCCGCGAGTCGCTGTCGAAGGCCCGCGGCCTGGGCTTGGCGGCCGATCGGTCCGCGTTTGCTTTTACGCTTCGCGGCGAAGATGAGGCGACGGTTTCGTTCGGCGAATCGAGCGGTGAAAACGCCGCCGATTGGCGATTTTATCGCTTTCGTCCGGCCGCCGGCTATCGGGCGGCGGTGGCCTTCGCGATAGGCGCGTCGCAGAAAGCGACGATTAAAATTCGCCGATTATTTTTTTAGCTCTCCTAAGCGGTTGTCCAAGAATAACTTTGGAGTTTTATTGCGGCCCCCCTCACCCCCTGCCCCTCTCCCGCTTGCGGGAGAGGGGAGTAATAGTTGGACAGCAGCTAACGCCGCGTCAAGTTTTAATTTTGGGGTTCGACTCTCGAAATGAGTGCCAGTGCCGGCTTTTCCAGTAGTGTTTAAAAGTGGTCGAAGTGTTGGAAGCGCGGGTGGACAAGCCCCCGCGGCGCCCTTTTACTCGACGGTGACGCTTTTCGCCAGGTTGCGCGGTTTGTCGACGTCGCAGCCGCGTGCCACGGCGATATGATATGCCAGCAGTTGCAGGGGGATCACGGTGACGATCGGTTGCAGGTACTCCTCGACGGTCGGGACCTCGATCACGTCGTCGGCCATTTCGGCCGCCTCGTCGTCACCCGCGCAGACCACGGCGATTACCGGCCCGCCGCGGGCCTTGATTTCCTGGAGGTTTGAGACAACCTTGTCGTAGACTTGCCCGCGAGGCATAAGAAAAACGCTGGGCGTGTTTTCGTCGACCAGCGCGATCGGTCCGTGTTTCATTTCGGCGGCCGGATAGCCCTCGGCGTGGATGTAGCTGATTTCCTTGAGTTTCAAGGCCCCTTCCAGTGCGGTGGGGAAATTGAACTGCCGGCCCAGGTAGAGGAAATTATTGCAGCGGGCGTATTTCTCCGCGACTTCCTTCACTCGGTCGTTGCATTGAAGCGCCGCGCGGATTTGGTCGGGCAACTGTTGAAGCTCTTCGATCATTTGTTTCCCGGCAGAGAAGCTCATGTGTCGCAGCCGTCCGAAATAGAGGGCCAGCATCGCCAGCAAAGTGCATTGCGAGGTGAATGCCTTTGTCGAAGCGACGCCGATCTCGGGACCGGCGCGGAGATAGAAACCGCCGTCGGTCTCCTGTGCGATGGTGCTGCCGACGACGTTGCAGATGCCCAGCACGGGGCAGCCCTTGCGTTGCATCTCGCGCAGGGCGGCGAGCGTGTCGGCCGTCTCGCCGCTTTGGGTGATGGCCAGCACCAAGGTGCGGTTCTCCAGCGGCGGATTGCTGTAGCGCAATTCGCTGGCGTATTCGACTTCGACGGGCAAGCGGGCCAGGGCCTCGATCTGATACTCGCCGACCAGTCCCGCGTGCCAACTGGTGCCGCAAGCGGTCATGATGATCCGGTTCAGACCGCGGAGCTGCTGGGGAGTAAGGTTGAAACCGCCGAACTTCGACGTGGCGGCGTCGTGGTCGAGCCGTCCGCGCATGACGTTTTCGACCGCCTCGGGCTGTTCGAAAATCTCCTTGAGCATGAAGTGCGCGAAGCCCCCCTTGGCGACGTCCGCGGCCTCGAAGTCGAGCACGTGAACGCTGTGGTTGACGCGACCCTGATCCCGATGGACTACCCGCAATTCGGAGGCGGTGACCACGGCCAGTTCGTTGTCCTTGAGATAAACGATTTTGTCGGTGAAGCCGGCGAAAGGGGAGGCGTCGCTGGCGATGAAGTGCTCTTCTTCTCCCACGCCGATAATCAAGGGGCTACCCAATCGCGCGGCGATCAGCGTCTCGGGCCAACGGCGGAAGAGGACCGCCAAACCGTAAGTGCCCTGTAATTGTGCCAAGGCCGCCTGGACCGCGTTGACCAGCGGTTCGTAGTCGGCGGCGGCCATATCCGCGACCGGGGGATATCGTTTCAGACAACTGTCGATCAGGTGTGCGATGACTTCGGTGTCGGTCGCCGAGCGGAAGACGTAGCCATCGCTTTCAAGGCGCTGCTTGATTGGGCGATAGTTTTCGATCACTCCGTTGTGGACCAGGGCCAGTTCGTTGTTGCCCCCGTAATGGGGGTGTGCATTGGCGTCGCTCGGATTTCCGTGTGTAGCCCAGCGTGTGTGTCCGATTCCCACCCTTCCGTTGGGTGGGTTATTTGCCAGCAATTGTTCGAGTTGGTTTATACGACCGGCCGCTTTAACCAAGGCGATTTGGCCGTCGGGGGTAATCGTGGCCACTCCGGCGCTGTCGTAGCCACGGTATTCCAGGCGGTGAAGCCCCATGACGAGGAACTCTGTTGCCTCGCGAGGCCCGATATAACCGACTATTCCACACATTTTTGATTGCTCCCAAAGTAAACGACGAGAAAAGGCTTGTATTGGGCCGTGTATGTATAGAAAAAGGGAATATAAGGCCGGGCGGTAAAGGGGATAGGCACATTTTTCGCCCTTGAAAGGGCGAAAAAATGAGCCAGTCCCCGGCCCGTGAACGGTTACGGAAAATTACCGTACCGCGAGTATTCCTTGGGGCATTAACCCGCAAGACACCCCCTAAGCATAGCATTCCCATCAGATAGGGGGAAGATAGCAAATACTTGACTTTTCGTCGGCCTTCGATCATGCTGAAATGTTATCCAGGGGACATTGATGCTTCTTGTCAACGCGGGTGTTTCCATAATGACGTTCGGGCGATCGTGCCGGGGGCATTGCGGCCATCAATAAGCGTCGCAATCGGCACGTTCGGCGCGGAAACGTCGAAAAACACGGTTTGGCACGTTCCTTGCGGGCAATTATCGTCGCTAGATTGGTCATTGCCGTTCGAGTCGGTGAGAAATGACGGAAAAACCTACGACAAACCGCAGCATATCGGAAGAATTGCAGCGTCTGCTCCCCAAGCCGAAAACCCAGGCGGCTTGGTTGGTGTTGATTATTGCGTTTGTATTGGTTTCCTGGCCGTCGATCACGAAGTTGGTGAGGACGTGGTCGACGCAAGATGAATACCTGCACGGATTTCTCGTGCCGTTTTTTGCCGTGTATTTGTTGTGGCATCGGCGCGATATGATCGTGCCTTATTCGGGCAAGGGCAGTTGGTGGGGGTTGGCGTTTTTATTACTTTGGGCGGCGACGCGTTGGGCGGCGGTATACTTCCGCTTCGACACACTGCCGGAACTATCGTTGGCTCCTTTTTTCGCGGGAGTGGTCCTATTCGTCGGCGGTTGGCAGGGCATGCGCTGGGCTTGGCCTTCGGTTGTGTTTTTGATCTTTATGATTCCATTGCCCGGCGCCGCTCAAGCGTTGTTTAGCAACGAACTACAAAGAGTAGCCACGAGGCTGAGCATCTTTACGATTCAGACGATGGGCATTCCCGCCGTCGCGCAGGGCAATGTAATCACCTTGACGGACATTCCGGACAAGCCCTTGGAGGTTGCCCAAGCTTGCAGCGGGTTGAAGATGATGATGTTGTTTTTGGCGATTTGCGTGGGCATGGCGTTTTTGTCGAAGAAGCCCCTTTGGGAAAGGCTTTTTCTCGTCGCCAGCGCGTTGCCGATCGCCGTTGTCACGAACGTGATACGAATCGTATTGACCGGAGTGCTCTGCAAGATCGCCCTTTTCCTTCCGTCGGTGTTGTCCGTCGACACGGCGTTCAAGCTAATGCACGACTACATGGCCGGCATCATCATGATGCCCATCGCCTTGATATTACTATGGTTCGAGATGTATCTGCTGTCGAAGCTGTTAATCACGCCCGCGCCGGAACGGCCTCTGGTGGTGGGACGATTGGCGGCCGAGGGAGTGGGAAAAACCGGCAATAAGCGAGATCACGGAAAGAAGGCGACAAGATAAATCGCCGGCCCGTCGCATTTAAGGCCGGCGCGTAGAACTCCAGCGAGGACCATCATGGCCGACGACATTTCACGTTTACCGAGCGATCAATCCGACCCGCGATCGATGGCGTTGTTGCCCAACGGCGGGGACGAGCGGACCAATGCGGGCTTCAACGGCGCCATGTCGGGTGAACCGCTCAAGAAGGGACCGGACCCGGTAGTTTACCTTCACGCCTTGCGGCGCCGCTGGTTGATGATCTTCGGCATCGGAGTGCTAATTGCGGCCATCGCCGGCCCCGCCGTCTGGTTAGGCATGGGCAAGCAATATACGGCCACCGGGTTCCTGCACGTGGCGATGACGGAAACGCCCGTGGCTTTCAAAGCCGAAGGGACTTGGACGGACGTCAGTCGTTATGAAATCTACAAAAACACGCAACTACAGTATATTCTCAACCGTTTTGTTCTCATGGGGGCCTTGCGCAAGACGGAAGTTGCGAGCATTCCGGTAATCCAAAAGGAACGTCTCACGGGCGACGTCGTGGAGTGGCTCAGTAAATCGCTGCATGTGGGTTTTCCCGGCAGGTCGGAAGTGATGTCCGTCAGCCTTAGCCTTCCCGACCCCGGACACGCTCAAACCATTGTCCAGTCCGTTATCGATTCCTTTATGGCGGAGGCCGTCAACAACGAGCGAGACGAAAAAAGGGAACGATACGACGAACTGGAACGGGTTTGCGCCGACAAGGAGCGGGAAATACGCAAAAAACGGGAGGTTTTGAGGGGGCTGGGAATGAGGTTCAACACCACCAACCCGAATATGTTGAACACGGGCCAAAAACTCGAATTGGAACAGGTGTCCATGTTGCGTCACCAGCAGTTCAGCACGCATTTCGAAATCAAACGCTTGGAGAGCGAACTGGCGGCAAAAAGAGCCGTACTGGCATCCGCGGAAAACATGCAGGTGCCGGCCCTGGAATTGGACATTATGTTGCAGTCCGACCCCGTGGCCAGGCAGCTCGGTATGGAATTGGCCTTCAGACAAATGGACGCCGCGTATACCCAAGAGCGAGTAAAGGAAGGCGTCAACAACCAGCACGTCGCCCGCTACTTGTCCGAATTCGACAGGCTCCAGCAGCAATACAACCGGCGCGTGGAGGAATTGCGAGTAAAAGCCCAGGAGAAGAAACGCACCGAGATCGAAACGGCCGTGTTGGAACTGGAAACGACCTTGGCCAGCTTCCACGAACAGTACGAATTGCTCACAAAGGACATTCTCGAACGAGTGGAAAAAGCCAAGTCATTCGGCGAGACGAACGTCGATATCGAGATGTTGCAGGCCGAGTTGAGGCAGCAAGAATTGATGGCGGCCGAGTTGGCCAGCGAACGGGACAAGCTGAAGGTGGAACTGCGCTCCAAGCCGCGAATCAGCGAACTTGGAACGGTGGAGAAGCCGTTGGTTGCATCAAATACGCTAATGCGAATATTCTTTACCGTATTCGTTTCCTTGGTCAGCTTCGCCGTACCCGGATTAGTCATCACCTTTTTTGATGTCCGAGCGGGGCGGATCAACTCCAGCGACGACGTAACCCATAAGCTTCAATTGCCGGTAATCGGCTCGGTGCCGCGGATCCCCGCGCAGGTCATCCACCACTTGGCGTCGCCTTCGAAGCGGTATCGCAACTGGCATTTGCGTTTGACCGAATCGATCGACGGCATCGCCGCCCGCTTGCTGCACGAGTCCGATCAGAAACTAAGCCACGTGATTATGGTTTCCAGCGCCTCCGGCGGCGAGGGCAAAACCACGCTGGCCACCCAATTGGCGCTAAGTCTCGCCCGCACCGGACGGCGCACGGTGCTGGTCGATTTCGATCTGCGGCGTCCCTCGTTCGACGAGGTGTTCGGAGCGCCTCTCTCTCCGGGCGTTTCCGAATTGCTTCGCGGTCAGAACGGCGTGGACGAAATCATCAATCCGAGCGCGGCCGAAAACCTTTCGGTGGTGACGGCCGGCCAATGGGACCGGCAGGCGCTGGCCTCGCTGGCCAACGGCAACGCGGCCCCGCTGTTCGAGGAACTTCGCAAGTCCTTCGAGTTCGTGGTGGTGGACACCAGTCCGATCTTGCCGGTGGCCGACGCTCGCTTCGTAAGCCTACTGGCCGACGTGGTCGTGCTGTCGGTGTTCCGGGACGTCAGCCAGGCCTCGAAAATCCAGGCGGCCTACGACATCCTTGCGGCCTTCGGCGTGCAGTCGGTGGAAGCCGTGATAACCGGTTTGAACGAACACTCATACGGAAAACACATGGGGTACGAGTCGACGCTTAACGCCTGACGATTTTGGGTGCGCACATGATGGGCAACACCGCATTTCGAATATATTTCCTTACCGCGGTCGTGCTGGCGACTTACGGCGCGGTGAAGTGGGAAAAGTACGCCCTGCAGCCGCCCTCGGTGCAACTGCCCAGTTGGACGTTCGACGATCTGCCGTTGCAGTTCGGCGAGTGGCGCGGCGAAAACACTAATCTGGATCCGGAGATTGCCAAGGCGGTCGGCGCGGCCAAGGATAGAATCGTGGACCGCGCCTATCAAGACGGGTTTGGACATACGATCACAATGCACACCGCGATGTTCAACGATCCCGTCGAGGGCCTTTATCATAGCCCGCTAAACTGTTACCGCTCGAACGGCTGGGAACGGACCAAATTAACGACGGAGGAACTTCATCTATCCGACGGTTTGACCATTCCCGTAAGTATGAGCACCTGGAAACTGGAAGGAAGGCGCGTGCTGGTCGTTTACTGGTATCAACTCGGCGAGTACGTGCTTTTTGGTCGATGGGACCTGGGCATCAAGGTGCGTTGGAAGCTGGCGGGCAAATCCAAATGGCCGCCGCTGATCAAGGTAATGCTGCAAATTGACGCCTTGGAAGCCGAAGAGGCGAAAACCGTTATTATGGGTTTCGCCGAGCAAGTCGCCGGCTGGGAAAATCATCCTCAACGCAGGAAGGAACTATTGCTTATCGGCGACCAATCCGCCGAACAAGACGCCAAAAGCGGCCAATAAAAACCCTGCCGGCGGCGGCATTGCGGATTGCCGAACTATCGCACTTAGACGTCGCTTGCATCGTTTGACGAAGCCGGCGGTTACTGGTAAGATGAAATCCGCTTCTCGAGATGTCTTCTCTTGATGGATAGGTGGTTAAGCAAGGATACCGGCATCCATGGCACAGGTAAAATCTCCCGCTCCCGAACCGAGCGTACTTTTCGACGACGAATGCGGCTCGCGGACCAGACTCCGTCGGAACGGCTTCCGCTCCGTGTTGAACGATTGGGTCCGCAGGTGCGCCAAGCAGTCGGCGAACCCCCGTTCGTGGGCTCTGGCGGGCATGCACTTGGTTGTCTTCGCAGCGGCCTACTGGGGGGCTTATTTGCTCCGCTTCGGTTTTGTCGTTTCCACGGAGACCTTTACCCAATTTATCGTCAGCGTGGGCTGGGTAATCGGTATACAGTTGGCGGTCTTCGGAATCTCGGGTCAATTCTACGGATGGTGGCGATATGTAACCTTCGCCGATTTCGCCGCGCTCCTGTACGCCTCTTCGATCGCCTTTTTCGCCGTGACCACGGTGTCGTATTTCATTCCCGGGGTGCACATCCCGCGCGGCGTGTTGGGCATCGATTTCATGCTCATGGTCGGCATGTTGTGCAGCTTGCGCGCAAGCTGGCGGATGTTTAGAGAAGTGTTCCAGCCGATGCTCAACGGCGGCGATTACCGCTTGGCGCTGTTGGTCGGCACCGATCTTTCCAACGGAATACTTGCCCATCAGATTCAATCGCACTTCCGCCTCCCCTACCGGGTGCGCGGCTTCCTCGCCACCGACGATCGCCCCGCCGGGGGGCGCTTGGGCAGGATCCCCATCCTCGGCAAACTGGAGGACGTCCAAGAGATCGCCGCCGCCTATCGCGCCACCGATGTTTTGGTCGTCGCCGGCAGCTTGCCGGGCGGACGACTGCGTCGATTGATGGACGAGTGCGAGGCAAGCGATTTGAACCTGAAAATCATCCGCTCCCTCGAAGATCGCCTGGAAGGCGACAATCGAGTGCCGATCCGGGACATAGAAATCAACGACCTCCTGCGCCGCGAGCCGGTATCTCTCGACACCGACAAAATCGGCAATCTGCTCGAAGGCAAAAGGGTCTTGGTGACGGGCGCCGGCGGCAGCATCGGTTCGGAAATATGCCGGCAGATCGTTGCTTTCAAGCCGCAATCGCTGGTCCTGCTCGGCCGCGGCGAAAACCGCATCTTCGCCATTGAAAACGAACTAAAATCCGTGCCCGCCTCCACCGCGATACGCGCCTGCATCGCAGACGTGACCAATCGGCAGCGAATGGAGCAAGTATTCAACGAGCATCGGCCCGAGGTCGTCTTTCACGCCGCCGCCCATAAACACGTTCCCCTCATGGAGGCCAACGTCGGCGAGGCGATCCGCAACAACGTTTTGGGGACGAAGTGCGTGGCCGATCTGGCCGACCGGTTCGGCGCGAGCAGTTTCGTCTTGGTTTCCACCGACAAGGCGGTAAACCCCACCAGCGTAATGGGAGCCACGAAGCAAATCGCCGAGCGATATGTGCATACCCTCTCACAAGAGTCGGCCACCCGCTTTATCGTCGTCCGCTTCGGCAACGTGCTGGGGTCCAACGGGAGCGTGGTGCCGCTGTTTCAGGAACAAATCCGCCGCGGCGGGCCGATCACCGTCACCGACAAGCGAATGACCCGCTTCTTCATGACGATTCCCGAAGCGTCGCAGTTGGTCATCCAAGCGGCCACCATGGGCGCCGGCGGCGAAATCTTCGTCCTCGAAATGGGAGAGCAGGTCAGAATCGTCGATCTCGCGCGAGACTTGATCCGGCTCTCAGGGCTGCCGGAAAACGCCATAGACATCGTTTATACCGGCATCCGGCCGGGTGAAAAACTGTTCGAGGAACTTTACTTCGAAGACGAACAAACCCTGCCCACTTCGCACCCCAAGTTGCGGGCGGCATATCATCGCCATTACTCCTTGGCGGAAGTCCGCCGCGCCATCGCGCAACTCCAGCGACTGGTCAACGATCCGGAAGAATTGCTCCGCCGGAAACTTCGTGAAATCGTCCCCGAGTTCAACTCGCCGCAGGATGGCGTTGAAGAGGAGGGAGCCGCCCCCGTCCGCTTGAAAAATCACGAAGTTAAGGCCAGCGCGTGAACGCGACGTTTTCCGTTAAAATTGCTCCCCTCAAGGCAAACCTTTCGGCGCCCGCGCATTCGCGCCAATCCGCGCCACGTGCCCGGCGAAATCGGTTCCGCCGCTCGTCGCAAGCGGCCGACTTCGCTCCGCTTCCGAAGAACAATAATCGGTACTATATTACTGTAATGGCCGTGGATAACGTCATATTCCATAGGATGCCGTTCCCTCCTGAAGCAGTAGGGGGGCGCTACCCGCTCAAACCGCTTCGGGTAGGTTATGCGCAATGAAGCGCCGCAAGTACATTTCGGGCGGCCGGTGCATGGGGACGCGGAGTCACCCACGGGGACGGAGTCTGCCCTAATACTTCTTTCTAAGAGGATTGCCTTGAACAAGCTAGTTGCCGTAGTGGGATGTGGCTATTGGGGGAAAAACCTGGTGCGGGTCTTTTCGCAACTCGACGCGCTGAAATGCGTCTGCGACACCGACACGACCCGATTTGAAAAGCTCGCCATCGAAGGCGATCCGCCCAGATTCACCGACAAACTCTCCGACGTCCTTGCCGACGGAAGCATCGGAGCGGTGGCCATTGCCACGCCCGCCGCCACGCATTACGACGTCGTCCGCCGCTGTCTGGAAGCCGGCAAGGACGTGTTCGTCGAAAAACCGCTGGCACTGAACGCCGACCAAGGCCGCGAGTTGGTCGCCCTGGCGAAAAATAAATCTCGGATTCTCATGGTCGGGCACATACTCCTCTACCACCCGGCGGTCATCATACTCCGGCAACTCATTCAACAAGGAGTTTTGGGGCGTATCCTCTACTGCTATTCCAACCGCTTGAACATGGGCCTGATCCGCACCGAGGAGAACATCCTCTGGAGCTTTGCCCCGCACGACATCTCGGTGATGCTGCACCTGTTGGGCGAGGAACCCTACGTCGCCGAGGCCGAGGGACAAAGCTACCTTACGCCCGGCGTGTTCGACGTCACCCTCAGCCGGCTCCGCTTCCGCAGCGGCGTGACCGGACACATCTTCGTCAGTTGGCTCCATCCCTCCAAGGAACAGCGGTTGGTCGTCGTCGGCACGGAACAGATGGCCGTTTTCGACGACACCGCCGAGAAGAAGTTGTTGCTCTATCCCCACCGCGTCGATTGGACCAGCCGGGCGCCGAGGGCCGTGAAGGCCGAGGCCGTGGCCGTCGAGTTGGAAAAGGCCGAGCCGTTGAAGGAAGAATGCCGGCACTTCCTCCAGTGCGTCGCCGACCGAAGCGAGCCTCGCTCCAGCGGCGAGGAGGGACTGCGCGTGTTGAAAGTCCTCGGCGAGTGTCAGAAATCACTGGAAAACGCCGACCGCAAATCTCCGCCGCCGGACGCCCCCGAACGCGATTACTTCGTCCACGAAACCGCCTACGTCGACCAACCCTGCTCGATCGGCGGGGGGACGAGAATTTGGCACTTCTCGCATATTATGAAAGGGGCCGCGATCGGCGAGAAATGCTCCATCGGCCAGAACGTGGTGGTCGGCTCGGCGGCCGTGATCGGCAACGGCGTGAAAATACAAAACAACGTCTCGGTCTACGACCGCGTGACGATCGAAGACGGCGTGTTTTGCGGCCCCTCGATGGTCTTCACCAACGTTATCAATCCCCGCAGCGAGATCGTCCGCAAGGACGAATACCTGCCCACCCTGGTCCGCCGCGGGGCCACGCTGGGAGCGAACTCGACGATCGTCTGCGGCCATACGATCGGCCGCTACGCCTTCATCGCCGCTGGGGCGGTGGTCGCCTCGGACGTGCCCGATTACGCCCTGATGATGGGCGTGCCCGCCAAGCAGGCCGGCTGGATGTGCCGCTGCGCCGCCGAGAAGCTGGAGTTCAACCCGGCCGGCGCGGCGAAGTGCTCCGTCTGCGGCGCGGAATATCGGTTGGAAAATGGAACAGTGAGCGAAACAACCGTTTAGCGGCCGACGGTGCGAAGGCCACGGTTAACGATATATGCCGCCGTGCCGGCGGCTGCCAAACTAACGGTCCCATCCCGCACTTTTTACAAAAAATAAACAACCATGAACGAACCACAACCCGTCCCGCTGCTTGACCTGAAAGCCCAATACGCCACGATCCGCGAGGAAATTCGCGCGGCCGTCGACGCCGTGCTCGAGTCGCAAATGTGCATCCTCGGCAAGACCGTCGCCGACTGCGAGGCCGCCCTGGCCGAATACTGCAAGTGTCCGCACGCCATCGGCGTTTCCTCGGGCAGCGACGCGTTGCTCGTGAGCCTGATGGCCGAAGGGATCGGCCCGGGCGACGAGGTCGTCACCACGCCGTACTCTTTCTTCGCCACCGCCGGCGGCATCGCACGGCTCGGCGCCAAGCCGGTCTTCGTCGACATCGACCCGGCGACCTACAACATTGACCCGGCCGGCATCGAGGCCGCGATCACCGAGAAGACCAAAGCCGTCATCCCGGTCCATCTCTATGGCCAATGCGCCGAGATGGACCCGATCATGGCGGCGGCCGACGCCTGGGGCGTCCCCGTCGTCGAGGACGCCGCCCAGGCCATCGGCTCGGAGTACAAGGGTCGCCGGGCCGGCACGATCGGCCGCTACGGCTGCTTCAGCTTCTTCCCCTCGAAGAACCTCGGCGCGGCCGGCGACGGCGGATTGGTTACAACCCGCGACGACGCCGTGGCCGAGCGGCTCCGCGTGTTGCGGGCACACGGCTCGAAGCCGAAGTATTACCACGCCCTGATCGGCGGCAACTTCCGCATTGACGCCCTGCAAGCGGCCGTTGTCGCCGTGAAGCTTCGCCACCTGGACAAGTGGACCGCCGGCCGCCAGTCGAACGCCGCCCGATACCGGCGACTGTTCGAGGCCGCCGGTTTGTCCGAATCAACCGGAGGCGAGGAAAATCTACCCTCGCCCTCTGGGAGAGGGGCCGGGGGCGAGGGCTTGGTGACATTGCCGGTCGAACTCGAATACAACCGACACATCTACAACCAGTTCGTTATCCGCGTGCCGCGCCGCGACGAGTTGCGGGCGTATCTGAACGAGCGGAAGATCGGCAACGAGGTCTACTACCCGGTCCCGTTGCATCTGCAAGAGTGCTTCGCCTATCTCGGCTACAAGGAGGGCGATTTCCCCGAGAGCGAGAAGGCCGCCCGAGAGACCATCGCCTTGCCGATCTATCCCGAGCTTACCGACCGGCAGGCGGAGCGGGTGGTCGAGTGCATCGCGGAATTCCTCAAAGCGTGATTGCCGCGCCGCCGTGCCGGCGGCGGCCAAATAAATTACGCCCCTCTCCCGTAAGCGGGAGAGAGGTTGGGGGTGGCGTGATGAAAACGGGGGCTGGCTCCGCAATCCCTTGTATTGTTGCGCAACGAAAACCACTACTGATAGCGGCGCCTGTCCCCGTTTTCATCAGCCCAGGTTGGGAGTGAGGGCGGTTGGCACGCGAAAAGCCGAATTTGTTTTTGAACAACGCTCAAACATTTTTCCCGACACCCCCGACACCCCGATACCCCGATTTCCTCACCCTTGCCCGAACCGTCGAATTCTGGTATCCTGATAACTGGGTCTTGGCGGTGTAAAACACCACCATCGAGAAGGGCATTTCGTTCCGCCGCTGACGGCGTTCGCCGTCGAAGGGTAGCGATATGAAGAGGCACACAAATTCAAAGTCCGTCGTAAAAGCCAACCGTTTCCTTGTCCTTCGTCCCTCGCTTCTCGTCCCTCGCGCATTCACGTTGGTCGAGTTGCTGGTGGTGATTTCGATCATCGGCATATTGATGGCGTTGACGATTCCGGCCGTCTTCCACGTCATCACCGCCGGCAAGGACGCGGCGATCTACGCCGAGTTGAAGCAGCTCGAGGCCGCCTGTCAGGCCTACAAGGAGAAGTTTGGCGAGTACCCGCCCGATTTTGCCGGGGTTAACCTTGCGTCCCCCGGTTGTGATGCGCCACGGGCCGCCGTATTACGTCATCTGTCAAAAGCGTTCCCGCGATATACGCCAAGTGATTGGAATGAATTTCGAGATGACGTGTTGAACGGGTGGGGAATAGATATCAACGCCAACCTCCGAACACCTTTCAATGCATTGACCTTTTGGCTTGGCGGCAGGCCGTATAATGGACGATTTACCGGATTCAGCGCCAACCAGCTTGATCCTTTTGACGGCAGCACCAGTCGCATTGGCCCCTTTTTCGAGTTCGACGTGAATCGAGTCAATGCCAACGGATGCTACTGGCCGCGAGTGGCGACGGGCAATTTGACCTCCGGCGCAATTGCGTATTTTCGGGCGGAAAACGGTGGATATTTCAATAAATCCGTCGTCGATCTCGGAGATGCAAGCAATCCCACGGTTTTTCCCGCTGTCGATTCTAATCAGTCGGATCCCACCACGGATCCTCCGCGATATGCGTGGATCAATCCGCAATCGTTTCAAATATTCTCCGCCGGATTAGACTACCATTATTCCGAACCTGTCGAGCATCCTGAGTTTTATCCTAATAATGCAGTGATACCAACCGCTCCGCTAGGACCGTATGAGTATCCAAACGGCGGCAACTATGATCCTGTTGCCGGGTACACCTACGACGACATCACGAAC
Organism: Pirellulales bacterium; assembly: GCA_016928165.1. Lineage (GTDB taxonomy): Bacteria > Planctomycetota > Planctomycetia > Pirellulales > Thermoguttaceae > JAHIKV01. The sequence continues at coordinate 30,839 of JAFGLH010000134.1, forward strand.
TTCAGCGAGGGGCGGCTGGAGAACGCCATGCCGTAACAGTTGATTCCGCTTTGAAAAGCACTTATATCGATGCTTGGGTGCCATGGGTAAGCGCAGCTTGCCTGTGCCGTGTGTCTTGCTTGTTGTCGTGCGTCACCGGTAAGCCGCGCTTACCCGTGGCACCTCCGATTCTCTACACTCGCGGCTTTGTCCCTGAATGACCGATAAGTTCGATCCATATCACAAGTGGCTGGGCATCCCGGCCGGGGACCGTCCGCCCAACCACTATCGGCTGCTGGGCATCGAGCCGCTCGAATCCGACCCGGAGGTGATCTGCAACGCGGCCGACGCGCGGATGGCGCTGGTCAAGACCTTTCAGGCGGGCCGCCACTCGGACGACTCGCAGCGGCTGTTGAACGAGTTGGCCGCCGCCAAGGTCTGCCTGTTGAACGCGGAGAAGAAAGCGGAATACGATCGGCGGCTAGAGGAGAGAGCAAAGAGCGGAGGGGAAAGCGAGGAAGGGCCGCCAGTGGTCGTCGTCGAGTCGAGGCCCTCGGCCTATCTCGCCCGGAAGCAAAAAAGGCAATCGGCGATTTGGCTGGTCCCGCCGCTTGCCGTCGGCGTTTTGGTTGTGTTGGCGATAATTTTGTCGGTTGTGTTGCGCGATTCGGACGAGGGCCGGGCGCGGCGGCCGATCGAATCCGCCCAATCCGAGCGACGGCCGCCTTCCGCGCCGGCGCCGGCGCCGTTGCCGTCGACGCCTCGACCGGCGCCCAGCGAGCCGTCGCCGGCGGAGCCTGAACCTGAACCGCGCGAGGCGCCGGCGGCTCCGCCGGCGGAGTTGCCGGAGGCGGCGGAAGAGCCGCGGCCGGCCGAGCCGAAAAAGCCGGTTCCTCCCGTCGCGGAATTGCGCAAGCCGGCGCCGCGGCGGACGAGGTTGTCTGTTCCAGAGGCCGCCGCGCAGCGCAGGGCGGAGACGGAAATCCGCGCGCTTTTCGCCGAAGATTTCGCCGCCGCCGACACGGCCAAGAAAAAAATGGCCCTGGCCGCGATGTTGCTAAAGCAATCCGGCAAGGCCAAAGACGATCCGGCCGCGCGGTTCGTCTGCCATCGGCTGGCCGCGGAGACGGCCGCGCGGACGGGCGAGCTGTCCAAGGGCTTCAAACCGCTCGAACGGCTGGCCATACTCTATGAAGCGGACCCGTTGTCGTTGAAGCTCGATATGGCCGAGGCCTTGCTGCCCGACTTCCGTCCGGGCGCTTCCGGCAACGTGTCGACGGCGGACCTGTGGATCAACGTCGCCGCAATGACCGCGTTGGCCGGCGAGGCCGAGCGGTCGGACGATTACGCGTCGGCCGCGCGGGCGGCGAAGCTGGCCATTGCCCTGGCCCGATTGATCAAGGACGACGAGTTGCTCCGCGATGCGACCACGTTGCAACGAGAGATCGGCTATCGGAAGTCGCGTTTCCGCGCGGTCGAGACGGCCTTGCAAGCGCTGGCCGAAGACCCCGACGACGGGGAATCGAACCTGACGGCGGGCCAGTGGCGGTGTTTCGCGCTCGGCGATTGGGAGCGGGGGTTGCCGCTGTTGGCCAAAGGGAGCAACGCGGAGCTGGCCGAGTTGGCCCGCCGCGACATGGCCCGACCCGCCTCGGCCGAGGAGCAAAAAGCGTTGGGCGACGCCTGGTTGGCCGCGGCGGCGAAGGGGCCTTCTCCCGTTAAGGGCGGCTTGCTGTCGCGGGCGCGTTACTGGTACGAAGCCGCCCTGCCGAAGCTGACGGGAGCGGAAAAGATCGACGTCGACGAACGGATCGACGGACTGCACGAGAAGAACATTTTCGGAACGAACGACCGCGGCGCCGTCGTGAAAGGGAACGTAGCGCTGGCGCGGAGAGGGGCCACGGTCTCCGGCGCGGAGAAAAGCGAGCATTTGCTCGACGGAAAAAGTTCGGCCAAACAGGACGACCCCTCCACCGTGTCGCCGTGGCCTTGCCGGTGGATCGTCACGCTCGACAGGCCTTATGCATTGAGGGAAATCAGGTTCCGCCTCAGGGACCACGATTCGCGTTACTACCGATACAAGCTCTCCGTATCGTCCAACGGAGCGCGCTACGACACGGTCAAGGACGCGAGCCGGGGCGAATGGACTAGTTGGCAACAGATCGCTTTTCCCGCCAGGCCGGTGAAAACCATTCTCGTCGAGGGCCTCTACAACAGCGCCAACCATCTCTTTCACATAGTGGAGTTGGAGGCGTATTGCATTCCGCCGGAGGCGGCGGCGAAGTGAACGGCCTCGATGGATTCCGACAATTTCGGCGGCAAGGCGTGTTTTTCAGGCGATCCAAAGGTGGAACAAGTGTCTGACGCGCGAACGGCGGCGGCCATTATTAACCGGGCGAACGTCCCCGACGTCGAAGCCGTAGCGGCGCTCAAGGCGCCGCCGGAACGGACGGGACTCTCGATGGCCGGCGACGTGATGAAAATGGCCGTTTCCCGGGCGATAGTCGTAGCCATCAGCATGGCCACGATGCCGATAGTATCGCGGTTGTTTCCCCCGGAATCCTTCGGCGTGGTAAGCATATTGACGACGTTGGCGACGGTTTTCGCCGCTTTCGGGTCGCTGAATTACATTCGCGCCATACCGATCGCCGCCTCGGACGATGAACGCCGCAATTTGTGCGTGCTCTGTCTGGCGATCGGCGCCGGCGCGACGATTGTCGTCGCCGCGCTGACATTGGCCGGGGCGGACGCCCTTGCCCGATATTACGACGAACCGGATTTGACCAAATACGCGTGGTTCCTGCCGTTGCTGTTCCTTGGGCAAGCGGTTTGGGACCTGGGCAACATGACGTTGGGTTGCGAACGCCGCTTCGGCGCCATTGCCGTACGAAACGTAATGGAGATCATAATTACCCGATCCGTGCAGTTGGGGAGCTGTCTGGTGGGCCTGCTCGGCTCGCCGCTGGCGTTGCTCATCGCCGCATTGGCCGGCCGTTGCGCTTCGATAGGCGTTGTCGGAGTCGCCTCCATCAAGCGGACAATCGACCTGGCGGAGAAGCCGCTCTCCCCGTCCGGGATTCGCGCCGCGGCGGCGAAGTTCCGCAAGTTTCCCCTGGTTTCGTTGTGGACCGCCACCATAAACGCGCTGACGCTCGGGCTGCCCGTGTTTATTCTGGGAATGTGGTTCTCGATGGAGGTGGTCGGGCTCTATGGAATGGCTTACATGCTAGTCAATCTGCCCTTGAACCTTTTCGCGGCGGGCATAAATCAAATATTTCACGTGGAGGCCGGAAGCCGGATGGCAAAGGGGGACTCCGCGGCCGACATCACGCGGCATTTGGTGCGCATGGTGTCGTTGTTGACGGCGTTTCCACTGACTGTGGTTCTCTTGCTCGGGCCGTTGCTGTTCGAGTTTTTTTTGGGCCAGCGTTGGTACGAAGCGGGCGTTTTCGCCCAGATCCTCGTTCCCTGGTTGGCGTTGAGGGCCTTTTCCTCGCCGCTTAGCGCTGTTTTCATCATCTCAAACCGGCAAGGCGAACACTTTCTCTGGAGCATCGCATTATTGGTTACAAGGTTCTCCGCTATTTACTTTGGCGGAATGTATTTCGGCGTTCGCATGACTCTGATGCTGTATGCCGTTAGCAACACGCTTGTAATTGTCGGCATGACGTTCAGGGCGCTGGGTATTTTCGGACTCGGCCGCCGGTGGATGGCCGCGCATGTGGCCGGTTCGTATGCTGAACCGCTGCTCCTTCTCGCTCCCGCGGGATTGGTCTATTGGCATTTCCACTCGTGCTTCGGGGCCATAGTTGTCCTGGGAATCGCCACGATTGTTCATGCCGCACTAATCTACCGGCGTCACCCGGAAGTGGTCAATGTGCTCCTGGCCCGTTTTGGGATACCGGGATTCGGACGCTCGGAATCGCCGGACGTTTAGGGAAATAGGAAGACTATTTAGTTTCTGTTGCGGAAAACCACTGTAGGGTGCGTGCTTGCACGCACCAGCTTGGTTTTGCCGCGAAATAAGGTGCGTGCAAG
>JAFGLH010000135.1 GCA_016928165.1 Pirellulales bacterium
GAATGGTTCCGGGCCTCTTCCAGCAGGGTGGGCAACGGTTCGCCGTCGGTGCTTTCCGGCTTGTCGGGATGGGTCCGCACGGCGTAGATCAACGTCCGCTGGGTAAGAGTGCCGGCGGGAAGGTTCAGAATCACGGCCATCTGTTCGGCGGTGTACCAGAGCTTGTCGGTGATCGGAAACGTGCTCACGACCGCGCCGCGCAAGGAGGCTTCGGTCGAGCGGAAATCGACAATCGCGATTCCCGGTTTGCCCAGCATCTCGGCGAAGGACTCATCCTCCAGCAAAACGATTTCCTCGCTTCGGACTTTTATTTTGGCGTCCAATGGTAGTTGCACGCATACGTATTCCCGCAATTTTACGCTAATACGCGGGTCGTCGAGCGTCTCTTTCTTGAATCGGTTGCACAACTCGTCGCCTTCCGGGTCGCAGAAATATATGAACATCATCTTATTGTCGTTCTCGGCCTCGGTCATCGCCTTGGCGTAGTCGGCTCGCCAGGAAACCTCGACTTCGGAAGAATCGCCGGCCGGATTGTCCGCCGATTTGGAAGGCGAGGCCAGCCAAAGGCCCGTGAGACCAATAAATACACTGAAATATCGCAGGCAACTCATGCACGTACTCCTTTTGGATTGCTTCTCTGAGAGAAAGGTCTAGCGTTGACCCATCCGTGGCGGGGATAGACCGAAGTTCCGGATTTCGGCCGCTCTACGCGGAAAATTGACCGCGCTGGGAATCAGACGAGTTTTCACCCGGCTGTCCGATCCCAACTTGTTGAATAATGTGATAACTGGTAAGCTACGCAAGTTCAAGGGGCCAAATGAAATTTTCCGGTCGGGAAATATCCGTTGGCTTACCCCCCCACAAGGAGCCAGTTCATGTTAATTAACCGCCAAACGCTGCTTGCCGCGGCCGTTGGACTTCTTGCCGTTTGCGCGCATACGGCGCGTGCCGGGCAGAACGACGCCGCGCCTGCTATCGATAATTTGTCCCAGGCCTGCGCAAACGCCGAGTTTCGTCCGATCGACGACAGCGACGTGGATCAATCGAAGGCGGAGTTGAACGAGGCCCTCGCGCGGTTGGACCGCAGATTGTCTCGGGCGGGGCCGAACGGAGATGATTGGCGAAAATACCTTCGCTGGGTCGAATTGCGGGGCGAGCTTGGCGAAGACCGGCCGCCGGATCGGGAGCTGCTCGGAAAAATATACGCCCGATTTTGCGCCGGCTACGATGGGTTGGAATTGGTCTGGTTCGTCGACGCGCGCGACGCGCTGGGCAATTACATCGTCATGCTCGGAGCGGTGGACAACCCCCGTATCCGCGAGGGTTTCGAGAACGTGATCGACCGCTTGAGCGAAAGCATGAAGCGTTACCTTATCGACCCGACCGCCGAAGACGCCCTGGTCATCGGCGAATCGGTCCGCTGGCTGGCGAACGCGCATCAATGTCCGGCTTTGGTCCGAGCGATCGAGGACCGATTCGCGCATCCGAACTTGTTCGTGGAGATTTCCGCCGACGTGGCCGCGGCCGGATTGGCCGAAGGGGTGGACGACACGATGCCGATCCACGATTTTATTTTGGGCACGGACGTTCACGGCACGGCGCACACGGTCGGCCGGACCCGGGGCGAGCTTTTCCCCGATCCCACTTTCGGCGTCGTCGACGCGATGTTTTTCGGCGTCACCGAAAGCGAGAACGTGGGCTATCACGGCCCCGTGACGATCTTCAGCCGTTCGACCACCGATCTGGCCGCGCGGAAACGCATTTGGATGGACGCCGAGGGGATCCATTCATTTCCGGCGGCGTCGAAGGCGGAGACCTCGATTGCCTTCGACGACATCCGCACGCGCCGCGGCCGGCGAATGATTGAACGAACGGCCTGGCGAAAGGCATACAAACAGCAGTATGCGGCCGAGTGCATTGCCTCGCGTCGCGCCGAGGAGCGGCTCAACGAAAGGATCGATCGGCAGGCCGCCGAGCAGCTTGAAAAGGCCAATCGAGAGTACGCCGAGAAGTTCAAACGCCCTTTCAGCGAACGAAAGCTCTTTTTTCAACGGCTCGATTTCAACACCACGCGGTACGCGCTGGGGATCATTGGCTTGCAGGCGGGCGGGGGAAAGTTGGCGGCCCCCAAAGGTCCGCCCCCCTCGACGCCGGGGGCCGACGTCTCGCTCCGCCTGCACGAATCGGCGATCAACAACCTGGCCTTCGACGCACTGGCCGGCCGGACCGTATACGAGGAAAAAGTGCAAGCGACGGCCGTCGATCTGTTCGGCGAATTGCCGGAAAAAATGAAGGGGGACGAAGACGGCAAGCCCTGGGCGATCACCCTCGCGCCCCGGCGGCCGGTCTCCGTCACCTTCGACGACGGGCAAATGGCGATCACCCTGCGGGGAATTAAATACTACAAGGGCAAGGACGCGCACCCGGCCATGAACGTCTCGGTCGTTTATCGGATCGAGAAATCGCCCCAAGGATTCAAGCTGGTCCGTCAAGGCGAGATCGAGGTCCTACCGCCCGACTTCGTACCCGGCGGCGGCCAAAGGATCGACGCCCGGCGGCAAGTCATCCGCACCTTGCTGAAAAAGCGGTTCGAGAAGGTTTTTGAGCCGGAATTCCTCGCCGAAGGCTTCGTGTTGCCCGGCAAGTGGAAGGCGGTCGGAAAACTCAAACCGATATATCTCGATTGCCGAGACGGCTGGTTGACGATAGTATGGAAGCGGGTCGGGGGTTAGGGTCCAGGGACCATGCCACGGCCGTGAATATCATCGCAACCAATGTTGGGGTGGCAGTTGTACTGCCGCCACTTAGTTTCGGCGCGGCGGTGCGACTGACGCGCCAACGGTGGTTCTAAATGGACGCGCTGTTCGACTGGATACGCGGCCACAACGTTATATTGTGGTGGCTGTTTTCAGTCTCCTTGCTAATGCTCATCGCCAGCCTGGTCGCCGTTCCGTGGCTGGTCGTCCGCATCCCTTCCGACTACTTTCATAAACGACGCCATATCGTCGATCGTTGGGAGCAAAGCCGTCCGTGGCTCCGCTACGTGCTGCTGGCGCTGAAAAACGCCTTCGGCCTCGTTCTGGTGCTGGCCGGGGTCGCCATGCTGGTCTTGCCCGGACAAGGAATATTAACCGTCTTCGCGGGAATGATGTTGCTCGATTTTCCCGGCAAGCTGTCTCTGGAGCGTTGGCTGGCAAAAAAACGGACCGTGCGGCTGACGATCGACTGGATGCGTTCGCGGGCCGGCCGTCCGCCGCTGGAAATGTGATGCGGGGAGAAACCGCTAACCCGCATTTCTCGCCGTAGGGTGGGTCGAGGTCGCGCAAAACATTGGTGGTATAGCGCAAACCATTCAACCGTCGTGCAACGTATTGTGATTAGTCGCACCGAGTTGTCGCGACCGAAGCCCCGCCAGGATAAAGGTTTGCTTGACCCACCCACATTTTGGCGAGAAATGCGCGCTAAAAGCCTACTGCCGTCGCTCGATCACGAAGTCGGTCAATCCGACCAGCGAACGTTTGAAAGGCGAGTCGGGTAGCAAATCCAACTCCGCGCTGGCCTGGGCGGTGAACGAGCGCGCCCGGTTCTGTGCATAGGATATGGCGTCGCCGCGTTGCAGCCAGGGCCGCAGCAGGTCGCGGTGGTGGTTCTGACCGTTGGAAAGGGCGGAAGTCAACCGTTCGCGGTCTTTCCGCTCGACGGTCGCCAACAGTCGGATCAGCGGCAGGGTGGCCTTTTGCTTTAGCAGGTCCGTGCCCAGCGATTTGCCCACGGCGCGCTCGTCGCCCGTCAGATCGAGCACGTCGTCGGCGATCTGAAAGGCCACGCCGAGGTTGCGGCCGTATCGGGCCAAGGCGTCGCCGAGGGCCGGCTCCGCGCCCGCGTAGTGCGCCCCCAGCCGGCAGCAGCAGGCCATCAGCATTGCCGTCTTGCCGGCGATGATGCGGAAATAATCGTCTTCGCCAAGGTCGTAATCGCCCCGGCTTTCGATCTGCCGCAACTCGCCCTCGCACATCTCTCGGGCCGTCTCGCCGATCGTCCGGCAGGCAAAATTGTCGTCCAGCGAACTGACCAGACACATTACCCGGGCGAGAAAATAATCGCCCAACAATATACTGGCCTCGTTGTCCCAGCGGGCGTTGACCGTGTCCAAATGGCGGCGCATGGTGGCTTCGTCCAACACGTCGTCGTGGATCAAGGTGGCCGTGTGAATCAACTCGGTGGTGACCGCCAGGGAGAAGTGCTCGGGTCGCACTCCGCCGCAGGCGCCCGCCGAAAGCAAGACCAAGGCGGGACGAAGCCGCTTGCCGCCCAATCGAAAACCGTGCTGCGCCAACCGATCGACGAACGAATCCTCGTTGGAAAACTCTCGTTGCAGCAGGCGCTCGACCGCCTCGAGCTCCCGCGCGACGGGTTCGTACAGCACTCTAAGCTTATCGGGAACGGTCGCCCGCCGCTGGCCGGTCGTACTCATAGACACCCCTTTAGGGTAATCCTTTAGTTTAAACTCATTGTGACTGTTCGTCGAGGGGGGCGGTCAACTCGACGAACCTCGATAGCCACACCCCCTGCTTTCTGTATTCGCGGACGACCTTTCCCCGTCCGACGACCGACGGCGGATCGGCCTTGCGATTGAATATTACGGCATACCGACAGCGGCCTGTTGACGCCGGATCGTTTCGATCCTCTCCGACCAATTCCACGCCCGGCTGACTTAACGATGGCGAACACATGGCCACGGCGGGGACCTGGAACGACGCCAGGTTCGGGGCGAACATGATCGGCTCATCCGGCGAAAGCTGCACGGCGCGGGCCAACAGCGGCTCGCGGACCGAATCGCCCCAGTAGGTCGTCTCGAAGCCGAGCCGATCGGCCCCGTATAGCCCGCCGGTCAAGAGGTTGTAATAACTCAGTTGACAGGGATGATACATGGCCAAGCCGACGGCCTGGGCTGCTACAAAAACACAGACGACCGTTGTGATGATTGTAGGGTGGGACAAGCGCAGCGCAGCCCCACCATCTTTAATTGCGTCTTTGGCGGGGCCGCGCTCCGCTTGTACCGCCCCGCTTGCCAACCACCCGGCGCCGACGCCGACCCAAATCGCCCACAGCGGAAAGACCATCAAAAAAAGTCTAACGCCGTCGTAGACCGGCACGCCCGGCAAGGAAAACAACGACAGCATAAAGAGCATCGCGCCGGCGATCAGCGCGCCCTCGCCCGCGGGAAAAGGATCGTTCGCCGCATTCGCCCGACGCCGGCTCCACAGGCCGAGTATTCCTAGGACGAGAAATCCCAGCGGGACGGTGACGGCGAACATCACCCAGGGATAATGCCACGGCGCGTCGCGGTCGGCCCATGTCCGGCCCCAGTAAAAGACGTGCAAAGACAAGCGGTCCGATCCGCTGGCCAGGTATTGCATGAAATGCCCGATCGGGTCGGTCCACAACCACGGCCAGCCGACAAACAGCGTCGCCGCTCCGGCGGCCGACCAGGCCGCCAAAGGCCGCGCGGCCCGCCGACGGAACCGCCAGATTAGCCAGACGCACACCGGCGGCGCCAGCAGCAGCCCGTGCAAACGGACGAGCATCGCCGCTCCCCAAACCGCGCCGGCCAGCGCGAAACGCCATGTTTTTCCGCTCCGGGCGGCGTCGGCCGCGGCCAGCAGGGCGGCCGCGAAAAACAGCGCCGTCAGCATGTCCAGCGCCGCGAAGTGCGCATGGGCAAAAAGTCGCGGCGTCAGCGCCGTGGCCGCCGCGGCCGCCGTGCCGGCCAACGCCCCCGCCCTGCCGGCAGTCCACGCGCCGACAATGAAAATCAGCACGGCGAAGGCGGCGGCCGGGGCGAATCTGGCCGCCGGTATGGAAAATGCCCGCGGATCGTCCGGGGCCGGATCGAATAAGTAGTGTGTCCAGCCGAGAATCCAATGACCCAACGGCGCCTGGACCGGCGCGGCGCCCCTCCGCCAGTCGAAGTTCCGCTCGATGTTGGCCTTATCGAAAAACTCCAATCCCTGGGTCCGCAGCGCGGCGACGAGCCGCTTGCCGTGGAAGACGTGATACGGTTCGTCGCAGGTCACGCCCGGCCCGGCGCCGTCCGGCGCGACGGTCGCCGCCACGGCCGCCAACGCGGCAAGGGAGACCAGCAGCGGGCCGAGAAAATCGCGCGACATGGCGTTTGTGGTATGCGAAACGACGGGACCGGCCCCGCCGTCGGACCCTACGGCAAATGTTCCAAATCGTCAATGTCCTTCGGGCGGCCGAGCGCTCGCTTGTTGTCCTTCAGCCGATCCAAGCTGATCAGATTCACTCGTACGTCGTCGATCACGTCGACGGTTCGCTCTTCATAACAACGGTCGAAATCAACGCCCGAAACAGCGGTCAATAAATCGATTCGCAACGGGGGCACGCCCATGCGGACCACTTTGTTTTTTTGCAGAAAAAGCTCCGCTTTGATCGACTCCGCGGAAAAGCCGAACTCTACCAGCGCCTCGGTCAGCAAGGCGGCGTTTTTCTCGGTGGAGGCCACCCAAACGTCCATGTCGCCGGTGGCGCGGGGATAGCCGTAGAACCCCACGGCATAGCCGCCGACCAGCAGATACTCAACCCGCTGGGAATTGAGCAATTTCAAGAACTCTTTGAAGTCGGGTGGAAGCAGGATCGTAGCCATAGTTGACCGCGCGGAGAAACTCCATTGCCGCCAGCCGCTCGCTCGGCGTTTTCGAGAGCCAAAACGTTCGCTGCTCCGATTCGTCGCCAAGCGCAGTCGCGGAAACGACGGATTTGTCCATCGCCGAAAATTGCGGGAAATCGTTCATCGCCCGTGATTCTATATCGGCGCCAGTCAGCGGTCAACGCTCGCTCTCTTCCGGCGGCGCAAGCAATCAAGAAAAAATTATCCGTCGCGGGGGGTCCGGCCGCGACGGGTTAAGTGAATCGGCGATATATGTCAAACGCCGCGTCGAGGTCCGCAATCGGACCCCAACGGCTCAGACAAACTCTTTTTTCGATCCGATCAGCGTCCGCAGCCTCTCGGCCAGCAATGCGGCGTCGAACGGCTTCTTGAACGTTTCGTTGATCGACGAACGATCGAAGCTCACGGAGCTTCCGTCGTCCGGCAATAAGGCAATCAGGATTACCTCGGAAAACTCGCTGTTGCGCCGGAGATTTTGGCAAATCTGAAGCGCCTCGGTCCGCCCGATTGAGAAATCCACGATAATGCAATCCGGATTGAAGCTCTCGGCTTGAATTCCGGCGTCAAAACCGCTCGCGGCGACTGCCATCTTGAACGAATGTTCCAGGGGCAACTCGCGTTTGAGGTTCTCAATCAAGACTTGATCCTGGGCAACTACCAGAACCTTGGCCATTGCTTCGTCTTCCAGGTCGCCCAGCGGCATCCCGTGTTCCTTGAGGAACTTAATCAAATACTCTCGGGGAATGCGCCGGTCTTGCGAACCGGGAATGCGATAGCCCTTCAGCCGGCCCGAGTCAAACCACTTGCTGACGGTGCGCGGGGCCACCTTACATATTTTGGCGACCTGACCAGTTGTGAAGACCTTCATCACAGGCTCTCCAATATACAATTCACGTTGGTTTAGGTTGTTTCTCGGCTGGACGTGCGTCCCGCCGAGCGTTATTGGCCCCCAACACCCGCGAACCTGCTCCCCTTTCGCGCTCCTTCATTTGGACCGCCCGGCAATGGGCAATCCATGTTGTCCGGGGTATCTGGGTCGGGGCCTTTCTTCATTCGCTCCGTTTGCTAGGTCGTGGTTCAGCTCCTTCTGATCCGCGCCGCACTTACTACATCGGCAACCGAGGCAACCGGAAGCCAGAGAAAATCCGTAAAATAGGAAAGTTATGTTTCAACCAACCCATTTCGTTTTATTCCGATCCCTGTCAAACTCTTTTGGGGGAATCGTCGTCTTGGATTTTCCTATTAAACCATCGCTTCGGCGGGAGGAGAGACGTGCAGACCTTCGCGTCGACAGACGAATACGGTCGGTCGAAGCATGGCCTTCAAGGCAGGTTCCCCCCTAAAACCTCTTTCCGCCCTCGGCGGAAGTCGTGCAATAAATCCGCCGCGGAACGAGGTTTCCGTAGAATTACTTCGATCCCGTTAGGGTTGCGACTTTAGAAACTTTCTCCGATGGTAACGAGCAATCGGATATTTTCGGCCGTAACGGAACTATCGAAGTGGGGATTTTCTCGGATTGTAGCGATGCAAACTCTTAAGGAGGTTCTACTTCCGTTTAGCGAAGGCGCGGATTTTGCCGATTGGGAAAATTTTGGTAACCGTTCACGGATCGGGGACTGGCTCATTTTTTCGCCCTTTCAAGGGCGAAAAATGTGCCTGTCCCCTTCACAGCCGAGGGGGACAGTCCCATTTTCGCGGTGAACCGCGAAAATCGGGACAGTCCCCTGTAAACGGTTACCTTATTTCTGCTCCTTGTGGTTCGTACCGGCCAAAACAACGTCGGCCATTCGTTGCGACTCCCGAGCGGTGAGTTCTGGATAAAACGGGAGAAATAGGATATTTGACAGCAACTGCTCGGAGACAACGGCCCGCAACGAGGGGCGATCGTCCGACGGCGGAACCACACACAAACTTTGCCCTTGCGTGGCGTCGAAGCCGGCCTGGATGAGGTTCTCCAGCATCCGTTTTGGGGAGTCCACTACCACGGGGAACACCCAATAAGTGTGTGGGGCGGAATTAGCGCCGGGACACGATACCTCATCTATCAGCAGCTTCGCCAGCGTCCTGCCCTTATCCGAATGTCGTTGCCAGCGAAGGGCGTTGTAATTGCGCAAACGGCGTTCGAGAACGCCCATTAGCGAAGCGTTGGGGCGCCGGCGGATTTGAGCAATGAGGGCGGCTCCGGGAAAACCGCGGGCTGCGCGGTTTACCCATCTATCATAATTGAAGCCGATCGCCCGGCATAAGTGGGCAAAACACCCGCAGACCGGACGGCAAGCGAGAAACTTCATGCCCGCGTACTTCAACAGGCGTTTTAGATAATGGCCGCGGGTTTGAAGGGTATATGTAGCTTGACGCCGCCGCATCCGCCGGAGCAGATTTACGTCTCGCACCCGCAGCACTCCTCCGCCCAGCGCTGTGCTGCTCTTGATTACGCCGAAGCTGAACATGCTTACGTCCGCCCGGGGGTGCCCTTGGTACAAAGTGCCGGCGAACGCCTGGGCGCAATCCTCGAACACCAGCAATTCATGTCGGGCGGCCAGCTCGACTATCGGTTCTATATCCAAGCGGCCGCCAAACATATGAGCCACCAGTATGGCCCTGGTGGCGGGACTTATGGCGCGACGCCATTGGTCAATGCTCGGGGCCATCGTTTCCGGCATCAGATCGACCGGGACCGGCGTCAGCCCATGGTGCTCGATGATTCGCACCATGTCGGGAATCGTAATCGCGGAGACCAACACCTCGCTGCCGCGTGGAAGGGCCAATTCGCTCAACAGCAGATCGAACCCGCTGCGGACGGACAAACAGGCCAAAGTCCGCTCGGCGTCGGGCCAGGCCGCCTCCACCCGACGACTAACCGAAGCCGGCGGCGGTGAAAAGCAGACGTAATACACGCCCGCCAGCAGGTCGGACCATCCGATGTCAATTCTCTTCCGCGACCACATGTGGACGCTCCCCTATTCCTTCAGACTGTAAAGCGTCAACCAACCCGACATTATAACGCTTTTTTTGCTTCGTCAATGCGTGATGGTTATCGGCGTCCGGCGGCAAGGAAATGGAAAAACAACGCCGTCCGAGGCAACGGCCGATTCGCGGCACAGATTGACAAATCCCCCTTATGTGGATATTGTTGTAAAAAAGCGCTTTTTGACCACGATTTCCCGGTTCCCGGATTATGGCATGTCGGCCGATCCTCCCAATTCTTCCGACATACAAGATTCTTTGTTGGAGAAACTGCAAGGTCGGGTCGGCTACGAGTTTCGAGACAAAGCATTGTTGCTTTCGGCTTTGACCCACGCCTCCGGGGCGGAGCACCGTCTGGCTTCCAACGAGCGTTTGGAGTTTCTCGGAGACGCCATTCTAGGCGCCGTGGTCTGCGAAATCCTCTTCCACAGGTTTCCCGATTTTCTCGAAGGAGAACTGACCCGCTTAAAGTCGATCGTGGTCAGCCGGCAGACCTGCGCTAAGCTCAGCGAGGCCCTCGGGATGGAGGAGTTTTTAATTTTAGGCAAGGGAATGACCACCCATCCGAGCATTCCTCCCTCTCTGTTGGCCGACGTCTACGAGTCGTTGGTCGCGGCGATCTACCTCGACGGCGGCAGCGAAGCCGCCGGGCGGTTCATCGCCGCGACCATGGGGCCGGAAATCGATTTGGCCTCCGAGGGAGAAATCGGCAGCAACTACAAGTCGCTCTTGCAGCAGTTCTCCCAACGAGAATACGGCACCACTCCCACTTACCAACTGCTCGACGAAAAAGGCCCCGACCATAGCAAATGTTTCCAGGTGGCGGCGCAGATCGGCGCCCAGCGCTATCAGCCCGCTTGGGGTCGCAACAAAAAAGAGGCCGAGCAGCGCGCCGCCAGAAACGCGCTGAACCAGTTGGCCGGCGAACCGCCGACGTTCACCCAGGAATGACCTCGAAGCAATGACGGGGCGCAGCCTGTTTCCCGTAACCAATCACGGGCCGGGAGACTGGCTCATTTTTCGCTCTTTCAAGGGCGAAAAATGTGCCTGTCCCCTTCACCGCCTTCACCGCCAGATGGCCTAGAAAATAGAAACGCCCGGTCAGCCGTGCCGGGCGTCTCTTTCTCGTCGTGGCGGTCTGGAAGACTAAATGGCAGCATCCTGCCCGACGGCAACGCCGTCCGGTCGGACTACACTTTCTTCTTCCTGCGGGCCACTTTCTTCTTGGCCGGCTTCTTGGCCGCCTTCTTAGCCGGCTTCTTGGCCACCTTCTTCTTGGCGACCTTTCTCTTAGCCGGTTTCTTGGCCACTTTCTTCTTGGCCGGCTTCTTTGCAGCCTTCTTTTTCGCGACTTTCTTGGCCACCTCACGTCCTCCTAACTAACGTGCGGGCAAGAGCCGGACCGCCACGCAGGCTGGGGCCGATGTGCGATGGGCTTCTTGCCACGGAAACAAGACAACGAACTTTTCGACGACCCGCCGCCGACGCTCCAAGCGGTGCAGCAAGCCATCGTTCGTTTCCATCCTTTGTTGTTTATTGCGTTTCGCAAACACGAAAGCAAAATTGCTTTTTTATGATCCTAACTATTTCCAAAAACTTTGCAAGTACAATTTTTGATTTTTTGTGCGATTTGCGCCCCATATTTTTCTTGTCCGCGCCATCCGGCGAGTGCTCGGCGCGTCGCGATGCAGGTTCGACACGACCGATCGACGTCGAAATTCGAGCCTGCGGCCGATGGTTCGTTTCGTCGTCGCCGATCGTCCCTTTGACGAGTCGTCCAATCGCGCGCGCACGGCCGACGAAGGCCGCTCCACGCAATTTGAAAATGCGCGCCGCTCCATTCTTCCGCTTTGTCAAGTCAGAAAGGCATACCGCATATTCCCAACCAAACAAACGGAAAAAACTTCGTTGTGCGCAAACGCGTTTATATATCAATTACGCGCGGGCGACGGCTGCGGCAACGAGTCGTTAACCTATTGCATTGCAATGGTTTGCGCACGCGGCAATCGCGTCTGGAAACCGCTGCCGATCGTGCGAAAAGATAAAAGACGCGGCCGATGTTTCAACACTTTCGCGCCCTGCTCGTTCGCTGCTATTCCCTTCACCCGCTACAAGAGAAATCCGGTAGTTCGATCTCGCGCGCCGGCAACTATCCACTAATCTTCGCGGCACAAGAATTGATTCGACATAACCGGCGTCTGCGCGCCGATTTTTGGACATCCGCCGTCTGATCGCGAAGCCCGTCCCTATTGCTCCACGACCAAGGACCGCCTTCAAGGAAGAACGGCGGCGGCACATGCAAAGCGCGTGAAGAATTGCCGAAAAAAAATTTTCCCCGTGGAAAATATTTCTGCCGTAAACTTACTCGGAGCGGCTTGGGCGATTGCCTCCCGCGTCAGAAAGAGCGTCTGAAAAGTTGCTCGAAACGGAGGGCCAACTTCTCGTACGTAACCGTTCACAGGGGACTGTCCCGATTTTCGCGGTTCACCGCGAAAATGGGACTGTCCCCCTCGCGGTGAAGGGGACAGGCACATTTTTCGTCTACGAAAAGGCGAAAAAATGAGCCAGTCCCCCCGGTCCGTGAACGGCTACAACTTCTCAAAAAACTACGCGTGAAGCATGATGCAACCGACAATATTGCGTGATTCATTCAATCCCGCAAACATGAAATTTGCCGCAATCGGGGACTCGATGAGCGAATAAACTCGCCCACACAACGAAGGCAGCGCGGGCGGATGTCTCTCTCGCTTGCCTGGATTAGCCAGATTCCCGCGTCCGTTCTCCAATATCGGCCTTATCGGATCAATTTCTTAATTTCCGATTCGAGTTCGACCGTGGATATGTTTCGACTAACGACCGCGCCCTGTTGGTCCACCAATATCATTGTCGGCACGGTGAGTATGCCCATGACGGTCGCCGGTCGGCTGTCCATGCCTCCTTTTTCGTGGATTTGCTTCCAGGGCAAGGGGTTTTCGGACAGATAGGCATTCAAGTTCGCGGGGTCATAGTCGAGGTTGACTCCGATGATGGCCAGCGAGCGGCCGTATTTGTTGAACAGTTCCTTGAGCGTGGCCATGTCGGTTTTGGCTTGCGGGGAGTTGGTTGCCCAGTACTGGATCAAGACAACTTTGCCGCGATATTCGGCCAGATCGACGCGGCTCCCCTGGGGAGTTTGGCCGGAGAGTTCGATTCGCTTGCCGACCGAATTGAGCCGAGTGAGCGCCCCGGCCGCTTTTTGGGCCGCCGGCGAGTCGGCAAAATTGTCGACGGTTTTTCCGTACCACTTCTTGGCCGCGTTCTCTTCGCCGGCGAACTCCTCGTTGATGGCCAACTGGAGCATGGCCTCGGCGGCGTCGGGCGAGGTCGGGTAGTCGGCGATGAACCGCTCCAGCGTCTTCAGCCATTCGGATTGAATTTTGGCGAAATCGGCCTTTGGCGCCTTCATGGCCAGGAAATACGCCGCCGTGAGTTGGCGGAACTTCACGTAGGCGGCAAGGTCTCCGGCCGACTTGTCCTTGGCTAGATTGCCGTATAACCCTTCGAGTCGTTTGACTCCGTCTTCATAAGTGCCCGACTGCACCGCGGCGCTCAGCATGTCGGCAAGTTGGCGAATCCACATGTCGCGTTGTTCAGGCGATTTCGTCGCTTGGGCGATCCGCTCGATCAACTTTGCCCGCTCGGCTATGTATTTCGCCTGATCGGCGGCTGTAATCGCCTGGGCGGCCTTTTCGTCGAGCTTTTCCAGGTCGGAAAGCAATTTTTGCGACATCTCGCCGACAATCGAATCCTCCGGCGTGTTTCGCAAAGCGAGCGAGGCTTGGAAGAAGAATCCCTCGGGCGTCGCCGCGGCCTGTCCTTCGGCCTCCACCCGCGGCAAGTCGATGACCCGCCACCGATCGTCCACCCGCACCAACGTGCCGATATGCACCTGTCGATGCTGGCCGCCGCTCTCGGCGATCGCGGTCACGTTTTCATAGACCCGCACGTCCTTGGTGGAGTGGTTCGTGCCGGCGGGCACCACGCCCGGCGCCCCGGCGCTGAATTGGACCCAAGCGGCGTCGCGTCCGAGCGTATTTTGCCTTGCCGACATGGTAGGGAAATCGGCTGCCGCCCGGGCGGTCTTAGCGGCCAGGTTCTTCGACTGCTCCTTGCCGAGTCCGAGGGAATTCAACTCCTCGGGCGTAAGCAGCAGTCTGGCGAATCGTTTGGCGTCGCGGTCGGCGATGGCCGCCACGATCTCGGCGGTCGCTTCCTCGGCGGAGATTGTCTTCCACGCGTCGATTTCTCCGTCCTCGTTGCTGTCCACCGCCCAACGGCTGCCGGCGGTGTGAAACCAGCGGTAGTGGTCGGCCTTGCCGTTGAAGTTCACGTCGACGTCGCGGTAGACCTCCAGTCCGTCCTTGAAGTAACTCCATTGATCGACGACGTTGTCGTTGTTGGTGTCGACAAATCGCCGCAGCAGCATGCCGTCGGGCGATTCGACGATCCAGCCAACGTGGCCGTCGATCTTATTTGCCGACATTTTGCACTTCGCCGCCTCATTGGCGGCGGGCCGGTCGTAATCCACCCCCGCTTGGATCGGCTCGAGCTTCAGCGCCTGTTCAGCCGTGGGATTGGCCGCCAGCGAGCGGCCGGAAAATAGAATTAAACCGGAAACGCAAAGCAGCGCCGTATTAACCGAGAAGAAACGCATTGTACACCTTCCTTGTTGTCCAATGGCATGTTTTACAAGTCGGTCACCGCCTTGCCTGCGGCAACCTTATGAATATACACATCTATGTTTCGGCCACCGGCGGGGTGAAACATAATCGGATTGCGAAATATTTTTCGATTACATCGATTATGCCGGCGATGTCCACATACGTTATCGGCGGCACGGATGGTTTCTCCACCCCTATTCTCGGCGCCGCTGGACGAACCGGCGGCGGCGCACGCATTTGACGAGCGGGTTGACGATGTGGCGCAACGGTCGGTAAAATAAAGCATTACGACGATATTGAGAGGACGATTTTACCATGCCGTCGGCGGTTATTGATCTGCGCAATACGGACGATTGGCGCGACGTGGTGCATCGCGCGGTGCAGGCCCTGGCGGAAGGGGGGCTAGTGGCGCTGCCGACCGAGACGGTCTACGGCCTGGCGGCTTCCGCGTTAAACGAAGACGCGGTCCTTCGATTGATCGCGCTGAAGGACCGCGCCGAATCCAAACCGCTGACCTTGGCGATCAAAAGCGCCGACGAGGCCCGCGATTACGCCCCCGACATGGGACCGCTGGCGCGGCGGCTGGCCCGGCGGTGCTGGCCGGGGCCGGTGACGCTGGTCGTCGACGATTCGCACCCCGACAGCCTTGTGCGCCAACTCCCGCTCAGGGTCCGCGAGGCCATTTCGCCCGAGCAGACCATCGGACTCCGCGTGCCAGGTCACCAGATGGTGATCGACGTGCTGCGGATGCTGGCCGGTCCGCTGGCGCTGAGCAGCGCCAATCGCCGAGGGGCGCCAGAGGCCGTCACGGCCAAGGAGGTCGTCGCTTCGTTTCCCGACGAATTGGCGTTGGTCGTGGACGACGGCCCCTGCCGCTTCGGCCAACCGTCGTCGGTGGTCCAGGTGTCCGGAAAGCGATACAACATACTTCGGGAAGGCGTCGTGCCCGAAATGGCCTTGCGGAGGCTTTCCAGCCTGATGGTGTTGTTCGTATGCACGGGCAACACCTGCCGCAGCCCAATGGCCGCGGCGCTCTGCCGCGAGATGCTCGCCGGCAGGATGAAATGCTCGATCGACGAATTGGAAGACCGCGGGGTGCTGGTCGCCTCGGCGGGCGTCTCCGCCATGCTCGGCGGCGGCGCAGGCGTGGAGGCGGTCCGCTGCATGGCCGAGGTGGGCTTGGACCTCGGCGATCACGAGACCCAACCACTGACCGAACCGCTGGCACGCCATGCGGACGCGATTTATACCATGACCCGCTACCATCGCGAGGCCATCGTTGCCCAATGGCCTTCGATCGCCGAGCGGACGCAGTTGCTGGCCATCGACGGATACGACATTGCCGATCCGATCGGCGGTACGGTCGAGCGCTACCGCCAGTGTGCGGAGAAGATCAAAGAAGAGTTGAAAATGCGGTTGACCGAGCTGGAATTGCCCGAGCAAGATTGAACTGAACTTGCAACCGTTCACGGGGGACTGTCCCGATTTTCGCGGTTCACCGCGAAAATGGGACTGTCTCCCTCGCGGCGAAGGGGATAGGCGCATTTTTTCGCCCTTTCAAGGGCGAAAAAATGAGCCGGTCCCCGGCCCGTGAACGATTACTATTTCCTGATATCCCTTAACCCCCGAGCACTCACATGCGAATCGCCGTTGGCGCGGATCATCGTGGCTTTGCCGTTCGTTCACAAGTCGTGGAAGCCGTGCAACGCCTGGGTCACGAAGTTGTCGATTTGGGGACGTTCTCGCCCGACGCGGTGGACTATCCCGACGTGGCGGCGGACGCGGCGCGGCTTGTCGCCCGCGGCGAAGCTGACCAGGCGATTCTCATTTGCGGGACCGGTTTGGGGATGTGCATCGCCGCGAACAAGATAGCCGGCGCGAGGGCGGCGCCCTGCCACGACGAAACCACCGCGGAAATAAGTCGCCGCCACAACGACGCCAACGTGCTCTGTCTCTCCGCCGACATGCTCGGCCGGCGGCTGATCGAAGAGATGATTGAAATCTGGCTGAAGACCCCCTTCGAGGGCGGACGCCATGCGCGGCGCGTCGAAAAAATCACCGCAATCGAACGGGAATCCGCCGAAAAACGCGCTCTCGACAACGAGGAGCGACAATGAACTCACGCGAGCGAGTCCTATGCGCCTTCGACCACCGCGAGCCGGACCGGGTGCCGGCTTGGTGCGGCGCGTCGGTCGAGTTTTGGGACAAGGCAAAACGCGAATTGGGCCTGGACGATGAAGCCCTGCGGCAGCGGTTTGGCGACGATTTCCGCCGCGTCTTCGCCCGATACGTCGGCCCCGAAGTGAAACTTATTCCCGGCGCGACCTCGGTGACTCCCTTCGGCGTGCAGCGCGAGGGGATCGGCTACGGACAGCCGATGTCGCACCCCTTGGCCCACGCGACGTTGGACGACATCGAATCGTTCGCTTGGCCCGATCCCGACTGGATGGACGCAAGCCACATTCGCGGCGAGGCCGAATCGTACGGCGGCCAATACGCAATCCTCGGCGGCGATTGGTCGCCCTTCTGGCACGATCTGATCGATCTGCTCGGCATGGAAAACATGTACTTGAAGATGTACGACCAACCGGAATTGATCGACGCCTTGCTCGGCCGAATGGTCGATTACTACGCGGAGGTGAGCCGGCGAATTTTCGACGCCGCCGGCGGGGCCATCGACGTTTTCTTTATCGGCAACGACCTTGGCAGCCAGCGCGGGCCGCTGCTCAGCGAGGCGATGTTCCGCCGCTTTCTCGTACCCCATTTCCAACGCCTGGTGCGACTCGGCCACGATTACGGACTGCGGGTGATGTTGCACTGCTGCGGCGGTTTCGCCGAATTGATCCCGGCGCTGATCGAATTGGAAATGGACGGCGTCCACGCCATTCAACCTAGCTGCCGGGGGATGGACCTGCGCGTGCTGAAAAAGCGCTTCGGCGATAAAATCCTCTTTAACGGCGCGATCGACTCGCACCACGTGCTCATCAAGGGAACACCCGAGTTCGTCCGCGATCAAACGCGAGAGGTGCTCGACATCATGAAGCCGGGCGGAGGCTACGCCGCCGGCGCCAGCCACGACTGCATCCTCGAAGAAACCCCCTTGGAAAACGTGCTGGCAATGTTCGATGCGATTCAGGAATACGGCGTCTACGGCGATAATTGACCGTCGCCGTCCCCGTCGCCCCGACCGTCCGTTTCCGCCATCAAATGGGCCAAAGTCACCGCGCCAAGCTCTTGACGGGTATAGTCGGCAACGCCCGAAAACGTGCGCTCCAGCTTCAATTTCAGTTCGTCGGGCAAACCGTCGTGGATCGGGAAGTTGGACGCCACAGGTCCGCGAACGGCCTCGATCACGTCGAGCAAGGAGATTTTTTCCGGACTCCTCCCGAGCGTATAACCCCCTTCCACCCCGCGCGTCGATTCCAAAATGCCGTGGGAGACGAGACTCCGCAGTATTTGCAGGAGGAATCGCTCGGGCATGCCGCCCGCCGATGCCAAACGGCTGCACGGAACGGGCGCCTCGCCGGACTCCGAACGCGCTAATTGCAGGGTCGCATGCAAGGCATACGACACGGTGCGCGAAAGCTTCATTAGCGACAACATTTTTTCCAGCTTGAAATAGCGCGCCCAATAAAAAGGAAATTGTACGTTATCGCAAAAAATGAACGCACAAAGAATTGCTGTTTCAAGTCGTGATAGTGGGAGTTGATCGAATGGGCTTCCTTGCCAATCTATTATTGGGGGAAAATATATCAAGCAGTTTCGTACAGGTCAATAGAAGGGTGAGTATTGAGGGTGAAAAGACTGTTTCCACGGGGGGGTAATAATGGAAAAATTGAATCCGCATGGGGATTTCCGAATCTCGCTTGTGGCATGTACTACACGCGGGTGATGAACCACCGCATCCCGCGAAATGAGTCGAGCGAATTACGCGCTGACAGGCTTGGCGTCTTGGCCGCCTTGCCCGCCGTTGGCGAACACCGTGTGCCAGACGAGCAACGCCGCGCCGCAGACCAGGGAGCAATCGGCGATGTTGTAGTTGGGCCAATGCCATTGGCCGATCTCGATCATCACGATGAAATCGCGGACTGCATGCACGAGTTCGCCCGGTTGTTGGCCGAGATAACCTTCCGGCCAGCGTAGCCCCGGCAAACCGAGCCGATCGTAGAGATTGCCGAGAATGCCGGCGGTGACCAATCCCAACGAAATCGTCAACGTCCGGTCCTTGGCGGCGGTGAAGGGGAAAAGCCACACGAAGATGGCCGCCGCCGCGAGGATGGACATCGTCGCCAACACCAGGGAAAAGCCTTGCCACAGACCGAACAAACCGCCCGTGTTCAAGCTGGCCTGGAAACCGAAGACCCCCTCCCAGATCCAATGGATGCGGTGGTTCGGCCAGTGGAGCAACTTGAATGCCAGGTGTTTTGAGATTAGATCGGCCGCGCAAACGCCGATCGCCAGGGTGAAGAAAACCAGATAACGGCTGAGCGGGACCGCTTTTCTCAAAGCCGTTGTTCCTGCTGTTCGGCGCAGCGAATGCACAATGTGGCGTAGGGTATGGCGTTCAGTCGGTTCTTGGGTATTTTGGCGCCGCACTCCTCGCACAAACCGTAAGTCCCCTCTTCGATCCGTTCCAGCGACGTCTCGATTTGCGACAGGGTGTCGCCCTCGTTTTCCATCAGGCTGAGCGTGAACTCCTGCTCGAAATTGTCGCTGCCGATGTCGGCCATGTGGATCGGCATGCTGGACAGGTCCCCGTTTGCCTCGCTGCGGCTCTTCTTCAAGGCGGCCTCCGCCAGATGGTTGACGTCGCCGCGGAGCCGCGCCCGCAGAGCCAGAAGAACGTTCTTGTAGAGCTGCAAATCTGCATTCGTCATCGGTTTCGCCTCCGCCTAGGCTAGCTCATGGTGCCTGTTTCTCGAACATGCGAGACTTATCATTTTATTCGAGCGGCCGACGGATGTCAAACGCTTCGATTTCCGGCCGCTAAAGACGGAAACCTGCCTCTCGGCCAATGAAAAATGGGACTTTTGTCCAATCACCCCCCATCAGCGAAGGGCATCGCGGGACTTGATCGGACGCGAGGAATCGCCTAGATTGCATTTAGCTCGATTGTCGATCATTTTCCAACGTCTTGACTTATACTATTTATCTCCATGCAATAATTACTCCCCTCGCCCGCTTGCGGGAGAGGGGCCGGGGGTGAGGGCGGTTGGCGAGTGAAAAACCGAAGTTGTTTTTGAACGGCAGCTTATACTATTTATCTCCATGCAATAATTACTCCCCTCGCCCGCTTGCGGGAGAGGGGCCGGGGGTGAGGGCGGTTGGATTGCATCGTCAACTTCCGATGCTTTTCAGCCGATCGGC
>JAFGLH010000136.1 GCA_016928165.1 Pirellulales bacterium
CGTCCAGCATCGGCGCGAAGTTGTGGCAGGCGGTATGGTTGACCAGAATTACGTTGTTGTTTTTCGTCCCGTCCACTTCATGCAGTCTCAGCTCCGGCTTCGTCCAGCGGACGCCGTCGGCGCTTTCGGCGTAGCAGGTCACTTCCCTGCCTAGCGGCTTTTTGGTTATTATCGGCAGCCCGCGGTAATACATCCGGTAACGATCTTTGTCTTTCAGCACCGTTATGTAGCCGCTGAAGGGGCCTTCCCAGGGCTTGTCGAACGTCAAAACGACCTCGCGCGGGACCGGATGATGCAGGCGCATCTCAGCGCCGTCGAGCCGCTCGATCAAATAGTCGTCCACAATCGGCTCGAGCCGCGATCCAATGTCGATCGGCGCGGCTGTAGCGACGTTTGCATATGCGAGAAGTACGATGAAGAGACAATAATAATACAGCTTCGTCATAATGGTGTAATCCGGCAGGTTAGGGGCCGTCGGCACGACGGCTTGACTGAACAAAGGCAGGAGATAAACAATGTGCGTCTATTGCGGTGGGAGTTCTATATCGTATCGTCCGTCGGAATTGGCCGAGATTTCCACGGTCAGAGGCGATTTCGGGCCGGCGAAAGTTTCCGGCCCCATGCGAACTTCCTCGTCGGCCATTGCCATTTCCGTGCCGATATATTTGGAGACTTTTTTGCCGGTCTTTTTTCGCGCGTCCACGCGAACTTGATGTTTGCCGAACGGTACGCCCCCCTGGGCGTCGATGCGATATTTTCCATCGACAATGATGCCCACGCTCGTGGTGCCGGGTGTGCCCGAGAGTGGAACGAACGACACCTGCCCGATCGGCACGTTTTCGCCGTTGCAGGTGACGTTTCCATATATTTCCTTAACAGGCAAACCCTTGTCGCTGCAACCGGCCAACGCCAATAACATAAGCGCATTGCAGGCGGCAATGCTAGTAATCCGTGCCATCGATCAATTCTCCGCCGTTGCGAGTTGTTAATGCAATAAGGACATTCTGGTCGATCGTCTCATTAAGAAACGCGACATGGGCGTCGGCGAAGCTGACATGCGATCCGCCCGAATGAGGACTGGCCACGCCGGCTTGTTGGGCGTTTAATCCTTTGTTAATGCCGTAATAGGTCGTCACTTTTGCTCCGCCTGCCCAAAGATTGCCGGCGTTGCAGACCGCGTTGGGGCAGTGAATCGAAGCATACGTCGTTTTCCAAGGATCGTCGTCGGGATAATAATCCCGCTCGGCAAGCAAGAGCGATTGGCTGGTGCCGTCGGTCACGTCCCTCATGCTGATTTTGGAAGCACCGAATATACAACCTGATCCCGTGGTGGTAACGCCATAATCAACTTGCTCGTGTGTGGACACACCCGCGTAGTGCGTCGGCGCGGCGTCGTCGGGCCCCGGAATGTGCGAACAACATGTCACCAACACCGGCGGACGAGTGCTGGGGCATATATACGTATAAACAAACGTTCGGATCATATCCACGTTTTGCGTCCAGTTATAGGGGAAAGTAAAATCAATGGTTTTGCTGATGGCTTCTTGCTCCATGTGCGGCAGCACCAGCGCCGACCACTCCCAAGCCACTCCTCCGCCGGGAAACTGCACTCCGCCGCCGGGAGGAAAGACTCCGTGGACCTCATGGTAAAGGTGTAGTGCCAGTCCGATCTGCTTCATGTTGTTGCTACACTGCGCCCTCCGCGCGGCCTCGCGGGCCGCCTGCACCGCCGGCAACAGCAACGCGATCAGTATGCCGATGATTGTGATGACGACCAACAGTTCGACGAGCGTAAAGGCGCGCGGGGATTGGGGGATTCGGGGATTCGGGGATTCGGGGGTGGCACTAGCGTCTCGCCTGTGTTTGGCGCAACACGGGCAAGATGCCCGTGCCACCCAGTCGTTTAGCCGCCGCGTCCACGCGGCGTCGGAGGATAAAGTAGATGTTTTCATGGTCAGAATCCATTATATGCGGATTATCGTAGGGGCGGCGGCGTTCGAGCCGCCCTCACCCCCGGCCCCTCCCCCAATGGGAGAGGGGGGTTTTCTTGTTGGCATGGCAGTTAAATTGCCACTCCAACCCCAACTATTGTTTGCTATTTCCTATTTCTCCAAGCGTGCGTCAGCAGACCAACCAATGCAGAACCGAGCAGTATAAACATTCCAGGTTCCGGCACAGCCGTGGCAACCAGCATGTCGATGCCGTTGACGTTGGTCATGCCTGTTTCGTCGTGTGACCAGAAGCTCCAGTCGCACACGTTTTGCCAGCTATCGGCCCAACTGCCGTCGCCGGAAACTCTGACCCACTCCGAGAGCACTTCGCCGTCCGCCGCCAAGGTGTCGACCGTCCATTCGTATTGGGTCCAGTCCGTCGGCGCGGCGGGGTCGTCGGGCGTCCATTGCCAGGTTGTGTCCGCATTGCCGTCGCCGTCGGTGTCGGCGGACATCAGCAGCGAGACCGGTCCGCCGCCAGAGATGTTTTTCAAGTAATACGAAACCGTGATTTCGTCGCCGCCGAGGTTCGCGGCCACGTCGCCGTACAAAAACGAGTCTTCCGGCGGGGCGAGACATGGGGCGTTATTGCTCGCGGCGGCCTGCAAATACCCGGCTCCGTCTTGACCGCCGCTGGCGACCCAAACCACGTTGTCGCCGGTCCAGCCCTCGGCGTCGGCGTCGAAGGCGGCCACATAAGCCGACTGGTCGCGAAAGCCGAAAGAATACAAACTGGCGTCGGTCAGTTGGAACCGCAGCGACACCTTTTGGCCCAATAAGCTCCTATCAATCAACTTCCCTGACCAAGTGACGCCCGCGTCGAGCGAGTCGCCGGAAAACGAATTGGAATCAGCAGCGCCGTATCCGGCAATCACTTGTCCGGCGGCGTCGAGCAATTCCGCCTGGACATTGCCGTATCCGTTGGTGACGGCGTTGATCGAAAGATTCAGGCCGGTCAGCCGAAATTGGGTCGTGGTCAATGATCCGCCGCTCGAGTCGGCGTCGGCCGAAGTAAAACCGTCCTTGCGGAGCGTGGCCAGACAGATGCCGCCCTGCTCTTCGCCGCCGTCGATGATTGTGCCGCTGTGGTCCACGTTCCGGCCCGTGTAATAGATCAGAATTTGGTCGTCTTTCACGATCAGTCCGCTGCTGCACGCCGCCGTGATGGCCGAGTCGCAGTCGCCGAGTTCCCCGTTGGCGAGAAACGTTTCCCGTTCCCGATACCGCTCCCATGTGAGGCCGTCGCGGCTGGTGACCAGTTGCGTGTCGAGTTTCTCGGTTTCGGTGTCGTACATTGAGACGTACCCAATCCGCATTCCTTCGTACATGAAAGCGGCCTGCGTGTACAAGTGCGCGGTCGCCGGGTCCTGAGCGTCCGGCGCGAGAACGGTAACCGGCGCAGTCCAGGTGACGAAGTCGTCGCTGTAGGTAACCTGCCGCGAACGCTTGCCGTCGACGTATGCTTTCGTCAAGCCCACGTACTTCCCCAGCCCTTCGTCGTAGTACATGCTCACCACGTCGCCGGTGACGGGGAACGTCGTATTCACCGGGCCGCTCCAGCTATACCCGTCGGGCGAGGTCATCGCGGCGATCGTCCGCGAGCCGTTCAACCGCGAGGTGAAAAGTTTATACCGTTTCGCGGGATCGGTTTCGGCAAGGTCTTTATAGACGGCGAAACCGTCGGTGTAGAACGAGGCGAAGCCCGAGACGATGTTGTTGTTCGTCGAACCGCCGAAGGAGGTCAAACCGAGGTTCGGCTTCGCCCAGTTGATCCCGTTGGTCGATGTGGCGTAACAAATA
Source organism: Pirellulales bacterium (assembly GCA_016928165.1). GTDB lineage: Bacteria > Planctomycetota > Planctomycetia > Pirellulales > Thermoguttaceae > JAHIKV01. The sequence goes on from JAFGLH010000136.1 coordinate 3,792, forward strand.
TAATTTGTGCTGTTGTAGGTGGCACGATACCACATCTTATAAACTTGGTCCTGCTCGTCGTAGACCGTGGTTCCGTAGTTCGTCACCATGTCTTCCCAAGGCTGATCGGCGACCAGCACGGGCGCGGTCTCTCCGCCGACCGAGTATTTCTCGGGTTGGTGTAGCGTGAAATCGACGTTCATCGATCCGGAGACCATGGCGTCGTCCACGAACAGTTGTCGATTCGTGCCGAGATAAGCGCCGTCGGCGGCGCATATCGTTAACAACACAAAGCAACAAGGCGACACTATTTGGACTACGTTCTTGGCAATTATCAAAGCTGCTTTCACCGGGTATATTCCTTCTTCCCTGTTGTTTCTATGCCTCGTTGGGGCGACGGTTAAACCGCCGCCTCGTTGAAATCGGCGCCTCGCCCTTCGGGAAAGGGCAAGGGCGAGAGCGCTGGACGTTTTCGGCACGTTCACTCGCCCTCACCCCCGACCCCTCTCCCAAAGGGAGAGGGGAGTTTTCTTGTTGTTGGGATGGCAGTTGAACTGCCACCCCAACGGTTCGTTGTCGTGCCGCTACTTCCGCTTCCTCCAGGCGTAGGCCAGCAGGCCGATCAGGCCGCAAGCCAGCAAGGCCAAGGTGGACGGTTCGGGAACTAGCTCCAGCGAGACGTCGTCGATCCAGAATGTCGGCGGGTTGGAGTCGTTTCCGGTCCCGTTGGGGTTAAACCCCACATAGTTCACGTCGAGGGTGGACTCCATGGCCAAGTCCGACGCGATTTCGGTATAACCAGAACCGGAGTCATACCAGATGTCAAACTGGTTATTGTCCAGATCGATCACATATTTTAGGCCGACCCAAGTATCCGCCGGGACGTTGACAATTGGATTCGCCGAATACGCCCACGCCGATCCGTTCCAATACCGGGCCTTTAGATTGCCGTCGATCCAGACGGACGCGCCGGGGCACTTGACATCCGTATATGAGGCGGTGGTGTTGTCGCCGACAAAAAAGAGGTAGCCGCCGATGCTGTTTCTACGCAGCCTGGCTTCAGCCACCAATATCCCATCTTCGATCGGGATGTCGGTGCCCGTTCGGAGCCCTCCGAAGCCTCTGGGCGTATCGCCCGTTCCACGTTCCGTAACAATCGACTGGGTGCCTGAGTAATATAGATCGTTTGTTACGGATGTACCGCTGTCTCCGACTAGAGACAAAAGTTTCCACTTTGCCACCGTGGTCGCGGCGTCGCCCAAGGCCGTGGCGTCCGATGTGGTAAACACGTGTTCGTCGGGGAATGTAGTAGTGTTGTCGAAGTTCTGTGAGATAATCATCTCCGCGTTGGCGGCGACCGACACACCCATGACAAAGCCGACGATCAGCAATAAAACCGATGCGCGTCTCATAACTAAATCTCCCTTGAGAAAAAGAAAACACGAAATACACAGATACGCTGTTTGTGTGTGAAAACGCTGGTCCGCCCCTTGCGATTTACACACATGTTGAATACTTTATTGAACCTCCTTCCTTTTCTTGGTATGCCGTTGAGGCGACGTTTATTGATTTGATTGGCGTTTTTTCATTTACCGCTTTCATCCAGTTCCAGGACGACGTCGTCGATCCATATCTCGCTCCGCCTCTCGCCGCCTTGTTCGCCTTGTATGCAAAACCCCATGCAGTCGATCGGGGCGCCGTCGGTCGGCAATTTCGACGCCGCGAGGACGTAGCCCGATCCGGCGTCGTACCATACGTCGTAGGTCAGCGAGTCCAGATCGATCTCCATTTTCACGCCGAACCAGACGCGCGGCGGCACGGCGACGAGGTTTTCGCCGGCGTCCTTCAGCGGGTCGGTGTAGTCCCAGGTTTTCGCCGCCGCGTCGTAGCGGCGGGCTTTAATCGTGCCGTCGGTTTGGATCACCACGGCGGGCGAGGCGACGTCGACGGCGAGATGGCCGCTTTCGACTTCCACGTTTTGCCCCACGCCATGCACCAGTCCGCCGTATTCGCCGCGGCGCAGTCGGACGGAAGAGACCAGCCGACCGGCGCCGATCGGCGCGCCTAATCGCTCGGTGGATGCGGACAGCCGTGGAGTCGAGCCTGCAAGGCGTTCGACGTGGACGGAGTGGCCGCCGGAATAAGAGAACTCGTTAGCGACCGACGCACCGCTGTCTCCTATGAGATAGTGCAGTCGCCACGCCCCGCCGATGGTACGCGAATACCGCGATGAATCCGTGGAAAAGGTGAAACCGTCATAAAATGGATGCGAGTCGAAATTCTGCGAGATCAAAATCTTCGCCGCACCTGTCTTTGGCATCCGGCGGGTGAACCGCGCGGCGCCGTCCCCGACGCCGGAGCGGACCACTACAGGTCCGTCTTCGCCCTTTTTCACGAGGACCGACTCGCCTGTATCAAGTTGCACCATGCCGCCCTCACCCCCGGCCCTTCTCCCGCTTGCGGGAGAGGGGAGAATCTGAACTTGCACCGAACCTTTGAAGACATGCGACGTGGTGTCGCCGTTCTTGGCCACTTCGACGCCGAACTCGGTGCCCAGGTCGGTGACGATGGCAGTGGGAGTGCGAACGGCGAAGAGGGGAGAGGGGAGAGAGGAGAGGGGAGAGGGTTCCGAGCTTTGAGCTTTGGGCTTTGAGCTTTGAGTTCTGATGTTCGCTGTCAGCTTTCCAATCGCCAAAAATCCGCCGGCGGAAGACTCGACCTTGTATGTGCATGGCCCTTCGAGAATCACTCTTGCGCCGCTCTTATAAGTAATTTCCATCAGGCCGGA